>JAFAMB010000020.1 GCA_019233825.1 Verrucomicrobiota bacterium
CCTTCGCCCTCCCAAGTTCCTGCTAGTTCTGCTAAGAAGCCTAATTTAGTTCCGACACTTGTACGGTCAGGGCTGACCCGGATTGAGGGAATTCTTGGACTCGCCATAAAAAACATTCTCCTTTTAAACTAACGACTGTCCTCCTAAGCCTGGACACACATTTGAGGCGCGCTGTTACATCCAGGCACCGAGAGTGGCGTAAGCCATCTTTGTGTGCAAGAAAAATCTGCATGAGATCGCCCTTATTTGCCAAGGCTTACAGAGTTACAGTATTGAACCTTGTTGTTAAGTGAGTAGTTCTGGAAGTCATTTTTCCGTTCGTAACCAGAGGTGATAGCGATCACCATCCAATGTGCCCCTGCGCTGTTTTCTAATGGCTAGTTTCGGAGTTACCTAATGTTTGGGACAGCCAAGTGTGGTTGCTAGGTCAAAAGCGGCCTCCAGGAGATCGTAGACGTTTTAGCCAGCAGCAACACATTTTCGCTTTTGTTCAATCCGTGTTTGTTCCTCCCGTGCCATAGCATATCTTGGACGAATGCAATGCACAGGCTGTATGTGACAATTTCGACACATTTTTCTGTGGTAGAAAGTCTATCCCGTCTGTGTGATGTATTATTGGTATACCTAAACTGGGTGACACTTTATATTTCTGTATAAATAACATCGTAAGTGCCGGGATGGTTAAGAGTCACCTTGTTCCGTGAGGCATCTGTCACACTGGCTCAGTGTAAACTCGATCGCGCAATAGGAGCCAAATGCACAGGTGAGTTTCCGCAATATAAAAAAGCGTATGTTACCCAAACGGGTAATATTGGCCGAAGGACAGCGTTACGTGTGGTCGAATCCGATCTCGCCGTCAACGGAATACAAAGCATAAGGTCGCGTGGAATGCATATTTAAAGCGCTTATCATCTTCATAGCGGTCCCAAGCGCGGTGCGCGGAAAAACCCATCGTCATCAGCATGACGCCGGTGATCGCCACCGGGGCACCGAACCCGGCAAGAGCTTCCAACAGCCCGCCGAAGCAGAACGCGATGACGATTGCCTGGATGCGAGGGTCATCGGAGATGAGGTGGAACGCCGCGCGTAGATCTTCGAACCGCCCGCTGACGACCGTTAGCTGGTACACCCAGAGCGCAACGAGCACTATCGCCATGATCGGCAAGGGGCCGAAGATTGCGCCTTGAGAGGCAGACAGCACCGCCAACTTGGCGGGCATCCCATAGCCCAGAACCGCGACAGTGATGGCTACGGCGAGCGCCGCAAGCCCGGCCCAGTGGGCCTTCAGCCGCGCCCAGCCGAGCAACACGAAGATCGTTATCAGCGGCAGCGCCGCTACCAGCGCGGACAACGTCAGCGAGCCCGCAATCGGCTCCAGGGGTTGTTGAAACATATAGCTCTCCGATGTGTGTGAGGTGACTGTGATCACTTTAAGAATAAGGTTACGCAATTAGTGGGTTCTCCACGAAAGGCCGCTCGTGGAACTTCTATCATGGTGCAGGCACGGTATCTGAGCTTGGTACCCAATAACCTTGGAAACAATTGAGCCGAGCACTTCAATTGGCGACTTTGAGGCGTCGACTTCGACGATTAGGTCGGCATCATAAACGCCTTGCCAAGTGAGCTACGAGTATCGATCGAGCGGAACACGTCGCCGCACGCGCAATGGAAAAAATCGGGTAGAGTTCCGAGAGCGCGGCCCTGCGTTCCCTTGCCGCTTCCGGGTGCACCGAAAATCAAATAGGTTCGACTCTTGGAGAGCATAATATCACGAGTTAGGTTGGGAGGTAGGTGGGACGGCTGAGTGCTATGGTGATGGCCGTAGACTCGCAAGATCCCGTTGTTTCGAAGGTGAGAAGGTGATTCATACACAGAGAATCGTAAGCTTTCTCGGTCCATGCGCACCAAGGACAAGGATTCGCTCGATATCACCAGTCCGGCTAGGACCCGTAATGACCGAGATCAAGCTTGGATAGTTAGATTCGTATTTCCTTTTCAAATGCGCGAACGCGGCTGGCAGGTCGGCGAGGAGTTGTTCCCGGCGGGCAAGAACAATGTGGTGCGGCGGCAGCACCGAAAGGGCCCTCCCCCGGAGCTCCTGCTTGAGACGACCACGCTACCGGTCTGTGCGATGAGCGCCTCGCGCGCTCGGGCCGCGGTCTCGGAGGACCTTGAGGAAACCCGTCGGTTGAACGAATACGAGTTCGGCTCCGACGGCCGACTTCCCGAATCTATTCCATTGGAACAGGGCTTTCGGGCTTGGCGTCTTCACGCAACGTCGCTGATCCTTGCCATCGCCGACCTGTCGATGTTGACCTCGAATCTTCCGAGGAGGAGACCCTGTGGAAGGGGATCGACTCTCAAGACATCGATGTGATCCTCGCAAATCTTACGCCCATTTCGCGCCGAGCCTCTAATGAATCCCACCATGCCTAGCTCGTCTATCTACGGTTTCTTGCACTCGCACAAGACGTTCTACAAGGGCTTGCTCTCAAGCTCGAACTCACAATTCCTGGGATCATCAAGATCACGATCGACGCGAATGGGCTGCGCGAACTCATGCGGACCGCGCGGCGCTTGCTCTAACCATCGAACGCTGCTTCGTTCAACGCCGCCTCTTCGAGGCGCCCATGGATAAGGAAATGCTGGATCTCGTTCGGAAAAGCGCCCAGGAAATCCGCTCGGCGCTTAAGGACCGCGCAGATGCACTCGCCAAGCGGAGCGGCTCAAACCGACTCCATCGCGAACTGGTCCTGCGCTGGGAAAGGGCAACGAAGAAGCTAATCAACGCGCTTGACGCTCGAATAGCAGTGGTAGGTGAATCCGTCTGGGCAAGCGAGGATCCGGAATCTGCCGCTGCGATCCGCGACTATCGACTTGCGGCGTTGCCGATTGTAGAGGCATTGGTCGCAGTGTTACCCCAGGAAAGTCAGGACCGACCCAAAGCTGCGCTGGATCAAGCCCGAAGCGTATTAGTGGCACGCGACCGCGCTGCGGTGATCGACGCCTGGAATGTGACGGCAAACAATTCGTCCGCGGGGTAACAGCAGCCCAGATTTACGAACTGATCGGGATCCGTGGACAAACCCCATCATGGCGTGGGTTGAGCACCGAGGTCGAACCAACGTCGGCGCAGAAGCAGCGCCGCCTGGCCGTGTCCCTCTCCAGCCGAGAGTTAGACTAGTGGGACGCTGGCGCGCCGACTATTCCCGGGCGATTGATTGGCCGCTCTCACGCCACACCTAGCTAGAGCTGTCAATCTACCTGCGCACTCTGGCGACCTTGTGTGGCTTTAAGCAGTTTTCTTTCTGGAGTTTTTCCCGCCGGAGTTCGACGATGGCCAGGTCGCGCGCACCCATCAATAACAGGCCGACCATCGGAATCTGATTTTGCGCTCGTCAATCAAAGCGCCAGTATTGCACCTGCGTGCCTTTTCGCCCCTGCGAACCTGAGAGCCCCTGATTTGCGCCAGCGGGACGATAACCTGCTGATGTGGCTCGATGAAAATGCCGGGATACTGATCGGACACGAGACATCGGCGGGTTCACCGAAGCTTTTAGGGTTTGAAACCACGACTCTGTGATGGCAAATCTCCTGGTTCATCCTCGGCGGGCTGCTGGAGCTGCGAAAGAAACTCACTGGTCGATGCAACCAGGCCCTGCCGTCCGACCAGCCCGAAATGCTGTGCAATCTGCGCTCCTAACTGCTGGGCTTTTCGCGTTAGCTCGGGGTCGTAGGGATCAGGAAGAACGCGGTTTCCTGGGGTGAATCTGCGGACCAGCTCTATTTCGTCCGGGTAGTCCCTTATCCAGGCAGGATCAATGGCCGAGCCCGGAAATAGCGGGCTGCTAAAAAGCTCCCCAGGGCTTATGCGCATTCGATTCTCTCCACGCAATATCCTGCTGGTGATCGCTGGAGAATCGATAGGCGAGCCCAATATGAATTTTAGGTCCTGAATGAAGCTAATTGCGGGGTTCGTGCGTGGCGCTCGTACGGGCGGTACCGGTACCGGCGGAGCTTGAAAATAAGAAAGCGTCAAAACGCCGCTATTCATTGGTAAGCGATTTATCCAAGCGATGATCTTTTTTGGCTCGGCCAGAACAGGGATCGGGTAAGGCTCGAAGCTTGTGCCGGGAGCATGGCGGGTTTTGGGCTCGCCCTCGAAGATGACGGCGGGGAAGGGGAGCTTCTTTTTTGCAAACTGAACTTTGCGCTAAAAACGATTTCGGCCGGCGCCGACCGGCATTCGGGAACTCGAGGAACGCTACAGCTTCACGCCGAGCGATCTGGGTTTGCATGAGTATCGCGAGATGTCGGCTTGGTGGATGAACCAGGCGACGCGAAGCACCGATCCCACCGTCCTCGACACGGCCACGATACTAATGCCGCCTGTCTCTCGATCAGCCCTGGACCAAACACCATCAGAAACGTGAGCAGATCGCGCATCCATGCGCTTCTTACTCTATACCCGCGCGAAGATGTGCGCAGCTGATCAGCGGAAACGTCTTCTGGAACAATGTTCATAGGCTCGCTGCCTCGGCTCTCCAAAAGGCAGCTTGGCAGATTCGAATTAAATTCCACCCGGGCTGAACATTCCCCGGTAGGGATGCGCTCCTGCGCGTCCGGGCGTGCGCGTTTCGAGTCATGTGAACAGGCTATCACGGACGTGCGGCAGCGCGTCCCTACCACACCAAGCGGCGCGGCCCCAAACCGTTACCACCGAAGCTCCTTAAACCGTCGCGCGGCTTCCTGTGCATTCTGTCGCGAATTAAAGGCTGAAACGCGAAAGTAGCCCTCGCCTTGGGCCCCGAAACCGGCGCCCGGCGTAACCACGACCTGTAAATCTCGCAGGATCTTGTCAAAAACCTGCCAGCTGCTGTAACCGGAAGGCGCGGCCACCCAGAGGTAAGGCGCATTTTGCCCGCCGAAGACCTCAAGTCCGGTTGAGCGCAGGGATTCTGCCAGAATTCTCGCGTTGCCCAGGTAGTGGCTGACCAGAGTTCGAACTTGCTGGCGACCTTTTTCCGAATAGATCGCCTCGGCACCGCGTTGGACCGGGTAACTTACACCGTTGAATTTTGTGCTGAACCGTCGGTTCCACAGCGGATGCAATTTCTTTTTTTCGCCAGCGGAGGTGAGTGCCGCCATCGATTTTGGCAGCACCGTAAATCCGCACCGAACACCGGTGAAACCTCCGTTTTTCGAAAAGCTTCGGAATTCGATCGCGCAGTCACGTGCACCTGAGATCTCGTAAATGGAGTGGGGAATCGCCGGGTCAACAATGTAGGCCTCATAGGCTGCGTCGTACAGAATGATCGCGCCGCTATCCAAAGCGTATTCAACCCATACCTGGAGTTGCTGCCGGGTTGCAACCGAACCGGTCGGATTGTTTGGAAAGCAGAGATAGATGAGATCGACGCGTTGCTTTGGGATCTCCGGCACAAAGCCGTTTGCCTTCGTACATGGGAGGTAAACGAGTCCCTCATAGGCGCCGAATTCATCGGCTGGTCCGGTGTGGCCGGTCATGACGTTGGTGTCTACATACACCGGGTATACGGGATCGACGACGGCGATTCGATTTTGATGGGCAAAAATATCCAGAATATTACCGCAATCGCATTTGGAACCGTCGGAGACAAAGATCTCATCGTCCGCGATATCCATGCCGAGTTTCCGGTAATCGTTTTCTGCGATGGCGTGACGGAGAAATTCGTATCCCTGCTCAGGGCCGTAACCGCGAAAGGTTTCACGGTGCGCGAGCTCATCGACCGCCCGGTGCATTGCTTCAATCACCGCGGCTGGAAGAGGCTCGGTGACGTCCCCAATGCCGCAGCGCACCAAGGCTTTCCCCAAGTCTGGATGTTCGTCGCTGAACGCGCGAACTCTGCGAGCGATTTCTGGGAAAAGGTACCCGGCTTTGAGCTTGAAATAGTGATCGTTAAGGTAGGCCATGGAAGAAACTAAAGTTGGCCAATCACTCACCCTCGTCGGGCGCTAGGGCGAGTTCGACCTCTTGGCAGAGCTTGCTGAAATGCGGAAAGCAAACTCAGCAGCCGCGTCCCTGGGAGCCGCAAGCGACTCCCCTCCAAACGAATTTTTCGCTGACGTGCCCTTGTCTCAGGCCTACGCTGCGAAGTGATTGCCTACTGCATCCCAGTTAATGACGCTCCAAACTGCCTTAAGATAATCCGGTCGCCGGTTCTGGTATTTGAGGTAGTAGGCATGTTCCCAAACATCGACACCTAACACCGGCTTTTGTCCCTCCATAATCGGGCTGTCTTGATTCGCGGTCGAGGTGATTTCCAGATTGCCCGCTTTGTTAATCACCAACCAGGCCCAGCCGCTTCCGAATCGACCGGCGCCGGCCGCCTGAAACTTCTCTTTGAACTGGTCGAAATTGCCGAACGTTGAATTAATGGCGTCCGCCAGCTTCCCTTTCGGTGATCCGCCGCCATTCTGAGTGAGAATCAGCCAGAAGAATGAGTGGTTGGCGTGACCGCCGGCGTTGTTCCGGACAGTGGTACGGATTGCCTCAGGTACTGCGCTCAAATCGGCGACCAATTCTTCGACCGGTTTCGCGGCCAGGTTCGGGTAATCCTTCAAGGCGTTGTTGGCATTTGTAATATAGGCTTGATGATGTTTGTCGTGATGGATCTCCATCGTCTTGGCATCGATGTGCGGCTCTAACGCGTCGGATGGATAGGGCAAAGGTGGTAGTACGTAAGCCATAGGATTAAGAGGGTTTAAACGATTTCACGCGAACCAGCCACAACTTGCTGCGCTCGCATCAATAGGAACCTAGAGCAGATTCGCACCGGACGTCAAACCAAGGCCTCATTTACCGGCGCTGCCCGACGACCACAAGACTGAGATTCGTCGGCTGGCGCGTTTCCAGTCCGCCATGAACCGGTGGCTTGACTTTCAAGCGATTTTTATGGGCTAGCCGGCGAACAAATCCATCTGGCCGGCAGATTTTGCTGCCGAGCTCGCACTTCCCTCCGGCGACGCTGCTTGTCCGGTTTTCTCGGCAGCTTCGCCGTCGCACTGCAGGATATCCTCAGAGTGGGTAGGTCGCTGCAGCTCCTCCTTTTGTTTGCCTTGGACCTGATGCATGCCCAGGCCCGCCTCGATCAACTCCGCGGCGCAACTGTGCAGTGGTTTACCAACCAAGCCGCTGTAGTTGCGCAGAGCCGAGAGGATCTCTTGACTCAGAATTATTTGCAGGAAACTTTTTGATTCCTCCTTCAATCTGGCGCGCCGTCTGCGTTGCGCCTCGCGAAGCTGGACTCTGCGTTTCTTGCGCTTCTGGGGGGAGAGTTGCGCCATGGAACTCTGAACAAGATAGCTACCGCAAAAACCAAGTCGAGTGCATTCCATTGACAAACATTTAAGGACATCCTAATGAGATGTCTCGTGCTCCCCTTGGTGTTTTCTTCTTCCCTGAGCTCAGACCAGCGCGACGAATTGGAGTCGCTGATGTTTTTTCATCCTGAGCAGGGCCAGCACGTCTCCAGTATCAATGCATCGATAGTCAGTTACGGATTTCCGAAGGTGATCGAAGACAAAGGCGTTCTCCGCATCGGTATCGAGGGACTCGAAGTGCAAACGCTGTATGCCTTTGTTGACCGCGGAGTGAAGAAGGATCTGGCTGGCGTGGTGGTCTACACCCGAGTTCATGACGACACGATGGTGCTTTTGCACATGGCGGTGCGCCCTGAATATTGCTACTCGATTGGTTACAAGAACGAATTGGTGCTCGTTCGGATTCTCACCCAACTTCGAGCTATTGCTAAGAGGATCAAAGGAATTAAGAAGCTCTCGATCCTGTACGCGGACAAAGAAATTCCGCGCGCGCTGATTTAAGGTATCCGTCTCGCATATAAGGGTCATGCGAAATGGTACGTTACATGCTGATGACCTTCAGCGTTCAACGTTCACCGTTCGCCGCAAAATGTTTTCGGTCCTGCCTTCGAGCTGTGTCCGTATCCACGCCGCGCAACTTCTTGAACGACCAACGGCGAACGCCAGACGGTGAACGATGAACGTCCAGATCGACCGAACCTTCTTTGAAACTGATCCCCTGATCTGTGCGCCCTCACTGATCGGATGTGAGCTCATCTGGGGAGAGACGGCGGGATTAATCGTCGAAACAGAGGCGTATGCCGAACATGGCGATGAGGCGAGTCACACGTTTTTACGTCGTGGCGCTCGAGAGTTCATCCGAATCAATCCCGCCGGGACGCTCTACATATATCTTAATTACGGAGTCCACTGGTTACTGAACTTTTTGGTTAAGGGCAGTCGAGCGAATGGTTTTGTGCTGATTCGTGCGCTTGAACCTACCGGTGGCTGCGATGTAATGGCACAGCGCCGCGGGATATCAGAGAATCGCCAGCTTTGTTCCGGACCGGGTAAGTTGACGCAGGCACTCGCGATTGATCACAAATTTCATGGCGAAGACTTTTTTGCGATTAGCCAGGCGAAACTGTTACCCCGTCGCCGGCGGATCCATGTCGAGGTTGATCGTCGTGTCGGGATCACGAAATCTGCGGAGTTCGATTGGCGTTTTCTCCTGGCTGGATCCGGCTTTGTGAGCCTAGCCCGCAAAAATCACGCAAAAGCCCAGGCCAAGATCCCATAGCCTGCATCGCTCAAAAATCTCTAAGGATTTGTGAGCGATTCAGCCTAGCCAAGAGACAAACCCGCCTCAGAGCCAACTGAGGCGGGTACAAATCCTCCTAAGGTCGAGACCTTATTTGGAGTAACCGGTTGTGGGGGGCGCCGGCGGTGGCGGGGGAGGAGTCTCCTTTTTAGCACAGGCAGAAACGCCCAGCGCCGCAGCGGCCAAAGCCACTAAAGTGAAATATTTCACAATGTTTATCAGTCTCGCCTCCTTTCTTAGCTAGCAGCACATCCGTATTAGGCTGAACCCATCGCGGACACAAATGGATTTTCAGCAATTCGTTCGACCGCGAATCTGGTTAATGTTGACTTCTTCAGAAACACGCCGGTCAGACAGAGGTTTCAATTTTTTTATCCAACAATCTCGGCCAGAGTGCCCACCTCTACGAGATCGAACAGCTCTATAATGTCCGCGTCGCGCATCCGTATACAGCCGTTGCTTGACGGTTGTCCGATCGACTTTTCGTGATTGGTGCCATGGATGTAGATGTAACGGTCCTTAGTATTCGCATTATTTTCGTCCAGGCCATCGAGCCAAAGAATCCTTGAAGTGATCAAATCCGAGTCCGCTGATCTGTCAACCGGAGCAGCGATTGGCCGTCTCCCTTTAAATACCGTGCCAGTCGGTGCCGCGCCGCCTATCTTCTCAAGAATTCGAAACGAACCAGTCGGCGTCTTCCGGCTGCCCATCTCGAAGCCAAGCCCAAATCGGGACGTGGAGACAGGGGCGGTAAAGACTAATTGGCCGCCACGAAATAGATTCAAAGACTGGTTTTTGCTATCAATGACAATCTTGTGCACATTTATTTTCCAGCTAAAGTAGCGCGGTTTTCATGAGTAATGGATCTCACGTAGCAATTGTTGGAGCTACTGGCGCCGTTGGCACGGAGCTCATCCAGCTTCTGGAACAGCGAGAGTTTCCCGTGCGAGAACTCAGACTGCTTGCCACATCTAAGTCTGCGGGCAAAGTGCTCAAATTCAAGGGGGAAGATATCCGGGTCGAAACTCTTGCAGACAATTCATTCAAGGGGGTTGATACTGCGCTGTTTAGCGCGGGGGGTAATACCTCGAGGGAGTATGCGAAATTTGCCGCTGGTGCCGGAGCGGTTGTGATCGATAATTCTTCGGCTTTTCGCATGGAAGCCAGCGTTCCTTTGGTGGTGCCTGAGATCAACCCGGCCGATATCCAGAAGCATCACGGTATCATAGCCAACCCTAACTGCACGACAATCATCGCACTAATGGCGCTTTATCCGTTGCATCTGACCTTTCGTGTAAGGCGGGTGATCGCTTCCAGTTATCAGGCAGTCTCGGGTGCAGGCGCTAAGGCAATTCATGAACTATCACTTCAGTCCAAATCATTTTGTTCCGGACAGCCTGTGAGTCCGGAGGTTTTTCCGTACCCGATCGCTTTCAACGTGCTGCCTCAGGTGGATGTCTTTCTCGAAAGCGGCTACACGAAAGAGGAACTGAAGTTTGTGAACGAGAGCCGGAAGATTATGCATCATCCGACGTTTCGCGCATCGATAACTTGTGTGCGTGTCCCTGTTTTCCGTGCGCATTCGGTGGCGGTTCACGCAGAGTTTGAAGAGCCGGTGTCAATAGATCGTGCACGCGATGCTTTGAAGAATTTTGAGGGCCTGGAGCTCGTGGACGATCCGGGCTCGAACAAGTATCCGATACCGATCTTAGCTGCTGGAAAAGATAAATGCCAGGTAGGTCGACTCAGGGTGGACTCCGCTTGGGATAACGGGTTGGCTTTCTGGGTCTGCGGCGATCAGCTTTTGAAAGGTGCAGCCTTGAACGCAGTTCAAATCGCGGAACTGCTTACGAAGTAAGGCTCTTGCAGGCTATTTTTGGGCGTCGCCGAGGTTCGATCGGGCGACAGCAAGGTAGCATAGGCATCCTGCCTGTTGGGCGTGTGGCGTGGCGACGTCAATACAGGCTGGAAGCCTATGCTACTTTTGGCGTCGCCGAGGTTCGATCGGGCGACAGCAAGGTAGCATAGGCATCCTGGCTGTCGGGCGTGTGGTGGCGTGGCGAGGTCAATACAAGCCGAAGCCTATGCTCCGATACCGTGCAGAAATACGCAATACCTCGAAAATTTCCTTGCAAACAGGCATAGAATCATGCATACTCATGCACGATCATGAATACCGAAGCCTTGTCGAGTGTCGACGAGATCTTTCCAAGCCAGCGACGGCAGAAAATTCTGGGAGTCCTCCGGGAGGAAGGAAAAGTGGTGGCGGCCGAATTGGCGGCCCGGCTGAAGGTTTCAATCGACACGATCCGCCGCGACTTGAACCAACTTGCGCAGGAAGGCCTTGTGCAGCGGGTCCACGGCGGAGGGTTGCCGGCTTCGCCCGCTCTAAGTCCGGTGCTTCAGCGGCAGTTCAACGATCGAGATAAAAAGCAGGTAGTCGCGGAGAAAGCTGTTCAACTTATTCAAAACGGGACGGTTATGTTTCTGGACAGCGGGTCAACCGCCGTCGAGGTCGCCCGCGCAGTCGATCCCCATGTTCGGTTCACAGTTATTACCCACAGCCCCAGGGCCGCCCTCACCCTCGCAGAAAAAGGCAGCGTAGCGGAAATTATTCTGCTCGGTGGCCGAATCGACCGTCACGAGTTGGTCACGATGAGCCCCTCAACTGTCACCGAGATTCGCAAGTTCCGCGCCGATTTATTTTTGATGGGCATTTGCAGTATCCATCCGAGCCTGGGAATTACCTGCCGGACGCTGGAAGACCTGGAGTTAAAACGGGTCATGGCAGATGCCAGCGCGGAGATTGCCGGTTTGGCAACAGCGGAGAAGTTGGGTACTGCTGCACCAATGGTCCTCGGACCTGTCTCCTTGCTTCGGTATCTCGTTACCGACGCAACGACCGAGATGGCGCGGGATTATGCCCGTTTCGGTGTGTCGATCCTTTGAGGTTTGCAAACGATGCTGACTACCTCAGTCCCAAAGCCGGTGGTTCCCAGGATGGCCAGAGTCACGATTTTTCTGGCCTTCTTTGCGAACGGATTTCTTTCCACCAGCTGGGCGGTGCATATCCCCAGGATAAAAGGCCTGCTGGGTCTGAGTGATGGAGCCCTGGGACTGTGTCTATGGGCTGCAACTCTTGGATTGTTCCTTGGTATGACACTCGGGGGTTGGATCGTTGACCACTACCACGGCCAATTCGTGACTGGCATTGCCGGCCTTTCTCTTGGTCTTGCAACCATTCTGGCGGTCGTCAGCGCCAGTTGGCTTGCGCTTGTGCTCTCGCTGGTGCCATTCGGTTTTTTTAACGGACTGATGGACGTTTCAATGAACAGCCAGGCCGCTGCTTTTGAGCAGCGCACAGGACGCGCGGTGATGTCTTCTTTTCACGCCTTCTTCAGTCTGGGCGGATTGACCGGAACATTGTTCGGGGCGGCTTTGCTCGCCGCAAAATGGCCCGCGTCGGTCCATGTACTGATCGCGGCGGTTCCGTTCATGATAGTTGGCTGTTTCATGCACCGAGGACTGATCCCGGAGGAGCAGCATAGGCACCCGCAAAGGTTTTTCATTAGTGTACCCACCAGCAATTTACTCCCGCTGGCGATCATGGCTTTTGTGTTTTTCCTGACCGAGGGAGTGGTATTCGACTGGTCTGGAGTATTCCTGAAGACGGAGCTCGGAGTCGATGTCTCCGCGGCGGGCATCGGTTACGCCGCTTTTTCTTTACTCATGGCGTCTATCAGGTTCTCCGGTGACTATTGGGTTGCCCGATTTGGGCGTTTCGCCGTTTTTGTTGTGGGTGCTGCGGTTGGTGCTGCAGGTCTGATGCTTGCCTGCCTTAGCCGAAACTACGTGATGTCTGTAGCCGGCTTCGGCTTGGTAGGAGTTGGTCTGGCGAATTGTATTCCGTTGATTTTTTCGGCAGCAGCGCGGCAGAAAGAAGTTAGCTTTGGTCGCGCGATCGCTTCGGTAGCGTCGGCTGGTTATTTCGGTCTTTTCGTCGGACCACCGATCATGGGGTCAATAGCCCAGTTGATCGGGTTGCAGAGGGCGCTGCTGCTGGTGGCCGGTGTGGTCATCCTGACCCTGTTGCTGGCCCGGAAGGGCCTCAGGCCTTCAAGCAATGCGGCTCAAGTTCGTGAGAATGCGCCGGTTCAAGGGTAGGCGAACCTTCTCGGTTTGCTCGGTTCTAAATAGTGCAAAGCGGGGACGCTTCGCCTACTTTGCGCCGGCCATGGACCGTGTTAATGCTTCTTCAGACGCGTGTACCCGGACGCACGGGAGCGCATCCCTAGCGGACGTGCGACGCCGGACGCGCGGGAGCGCGTCCCTCGGCGACTAAGACTTCGAACTCGAAATGAGATACTTAGCCAAAAAGCTCTCCATCGCCTCATAGAACGAAAAGCGATTTTCCTCGTTGCGAAAACCATGGCCCTCGTTTTCCTTGACCATGTATTCCACATCTATTCCTCGCTTTTTTAGAGCGTCGACGATCTGATTCGACTCATCGATATTAACCCGGGGATCTTTGGCGCCCTGGGCCACGAACAGAGGCGCCTTGATCTTGTCCGCGTTCAGGGCCGGGGAATTTTTCTCGAACAGCGCTTTGTCTTTCTCCGGGTTGCCGACCATTTCGTACATCATGTCCAGGAAAGGCTTCCAATATGGCGGCACAGTTTTCATGAAGGTGAAGAGGTTCGAGACACCGACGTAATCTACGCCGGCTGCGTATAAATCGGGAGTCTTGGTGAGACCTTCAAGAACAGCATAGCCACCGTAGCTACCACCATAGATGGCGACCCGCTTCGGATCGGCTATACCCTGATCAATTAACCACTTTACGCCGTCGGTGATATCGTCCTGCATGCTCTGGCCCCACTGCTTGAAACCGGCCTCCCAAAATTTGCGGCCGTAACCGGTAGAGCCGCGGAAGTTCATTTGGAGTACTCCGAAGCCCCGATTGGCCAGAAATTGCACCTCAGGGTTAAATCCCCATTCATCTCGGACCCAGGGACCCCCGTGAGGGTTGACCACTATTGGCAGATCCTTTGACGGTTTACCTTTCGGCAGAGTGAGGTAAGCGTGGATGACTAGGCCGTCCCTCGATTTATATTCGATGGGCTTCATCTCAGCCAGTTGCTCCTCTTTTAGCCAAGGATTTCGATCCGCCAGTTTCGTCAGTGTGCCCGAATTCGATTCATACAAGTAAAACGATCCAAGGGACCGGTCGGTGATGGTACGAACGATGAATGTATCCTCGGCTTTGTTCGAAGAGACGACGTAGACGTCGTACCCCGGTAGCTTGTGTTCTAGACTCGTGTAAAGCTGTTCAGTTACCGGGTCGAAAAACCTCCTTTCTTCCTTCCAGGTGGTGTAAGTCGCCGACGTAATCACTTTGCGTTTTTTAGAATAGTGCAGGTCGGAGACGTCGACTTCCGGATGGTCAAACAGAACCTTCGTCTCTTTTCCGGTTTCAGGATCGAATTCGACTATGGCGGCTTTGTCGCGACCAATGTTTGATACGCCATAGAGAGCTTTGTTATCGAACGTGAAAAACTGAGGCGCGAAAGTCTCTTTGAAGCTGGTTGTGATGACGGGTTTCCAGGCATCTTGTTCCGTCTTGCGGTATAGCAACGTGGTGTTGACGCCGTCGGTTGTGGTGGCAACTCGGATATTGCCGGCGTGGTCGGTTATCCAAGACGATATGTTTCCCGGATTCTCGGCAATCAGTTTCAAGTCGCCGGTCTCAATGTTTAGCCGGTAGGCGTCAAAGACTTCTTTGTTCCGCTTGTTGAGGCCGATGATCAAGTCGGTGGCGTCATCCTCGAGGTCATCGATCATCTCAGCTCTGACGCCTTCGAATGGCGTCAGGTCGCGTGTGCCGCTTCCATCGCTCTGGGCCACATAAATGTGATAGTTTTCATCTCCCTCATTGTCCTTAAGGTACAAAAGATATTTGTCTCCCTTCCAGAAGAAGCCGCGAATATCCCGGTCCTTGACGCTGGTGATCTGTTTCGCCTCTCCACCTGATTTCGGCTGGACCCAAACGTTCAACCGGTGATCGACAGGTTTCAGAAACCCGATCAACTCACCGCTCGGCGAGAGCTCGTAGCCGGTCGTTTCAGGATTCCGGAAAAAGTCCCGCAGTGGAATTGTCGGAGGAACACTGTCTTCGGCCGGGGACGATGTAAGGATCAACATAAATGAGATCAAAATGATTAAAATATTTTTCATGCGAGCTTTGAAAATCCTTAGCACGGTAGAACCGGAAACGCCAACGCGGCTCAGGCAACAATTCTATTGCAAATTGGTTGCAGTAATCGAACTATCTTTATGAATCCCATGATGGTCGTCAGAGGCTTGGTCGCAGCTCTTTTGATCGGCGCCGCATTCGTTCGGCCGGGCCAGACTGCCGAGACATTGAAGATCGCTTCGTTTTCCACCGTTTTGACCGAAATTGCGCGGCGAGTCGGTGCTAACCATGTGAGCGTGGCCGGCTTGGTAAAGCCGGGTCAGGACCCCCACGAGTATCAACCGACCCCCGCCGATCTCGAGCAAGCCGCAGACGCTCGACTCATCCTGTTGTCGGGTAAGCACTTAGAGCATTATCTGGACAAGGTTCAGCAGGCAACAGGTGCAAAAGCGGCATCTCTCGCGGTCGGCGATGCCCTGCCGACGCTCAAGATGAAGGCAGATCCTGACGAGCCGCAGGCTGACCCGACCGGGATGGTCGACGATCCTCATTGGTGGAACAGTGTCGCCAATGTGGAGAGGGCCACGATGATCGTTCGGGATGAGTTGATCAAACTAGATCAGGCGGACCAGGCAGATTACGAGAAGAACGCGAAAGCCTATTTAGCGGAACTCGAGGCGCTCGACCATTGGGCGAAACGCAAAGTGGCCGAGTTACCGCGCGACAAGCGGAAGCTGGTGACCTCGCATGATGCCTTCCAGTGCCTAGCGAGGGACTACGGATTTAAGATTTACGCGATCGAAGGCGTGAGCACTGAAACCGAACCATCTGACCGGCATGTCGCCGAACTGATCGACGAGATCAAGAATCAACGGGTCAAAGCGATCTTTTTGGAGAACACGCTGAACCCGAAAGTAAGCACGGAGATCACCAGAGAGACCGGAGCGAAAATAGGCGGTTCGCTTTACGCCGACGGTCTTGGCAATGGAGATGGCAGCACCTACGAAGGACTGGTCAGGCACAACATCTCGACGATTGTGGACGCGCTGAAATAATCATGAGGGGTTCGCCATTGGTTCGGGCGGTTCTGGTCGTGCTCGCGCTTTTGGCGCTGCTGGGGCCACTGCGGACCCTGACCAACCGGCGAACTGAGGCGGGGGTTCCGCTTCAGCAGGCTGGACCGGGTTCTGCAGTAAAAAAGAAAATCCATTTGGAACTCACTTCCACGACCGTCCCTTTCAAATACCAGATTACAAGCGGGGGCGAGCCGATCTGGAGGGGTCAGTCAAACTCCACAACCGCAGCAACAGATCTGGAGCTGGAATTTCCTCCCGAAGGGATAGACCTGGTTCTGGACGCCTCCTGGAGTGAGCAGAAACCGACGGCCGTGAGGCTTGCGTTGATACCTCAGGGCTCAGGCATGATGGCGAGGACGGTCTGGGGGACCACAAGTGTGAGCGAGGTCATGACGTTTCAGGAGGAAAAATAGGTCGCTCTTAAGTTATGTCTGACCATCGGCTCGAGATAAAGGATCTAACGGTCTCGTACCGGCGAGTTCCGGCTGTCCATCACGTAAGTCTCGAACTGCGGTGCGGTTCTTGTGTTGGCCTGCTGGGGCCAAACGGCGCAGGCAAAACCTCACTTTTCAAGGCGCTGGTCGGCCTGGTGCCGCTGGAAACCGGATCGATGAGTTTCCATGGTGATAGTCAAGGCCTGCTCAAGTCGACCATAGCCTATTTGCCGCAGCGCACCACGGTCGATTGGGATTTCCCAATCACGGTGCGCCGCATGGTTGAAATGGGACGATATCAAGCCCTGGGATGGTGGAGAAGTTTTCGCGAGGAGGACAGGCAGGCGGTCGGTCGAGCCCTTGAAGCCATGGAACTTGAGGAACTCGGCGAACGCCAGATTAGTGCTCTTTCCGGCGGCCAGCAGCAAAGGGCTTTCCTGGCTCGTGCGCTGGCTCAGGAAGCGCATGTCTTTTTGCTCGATGAACCATTCTCGGGTCTGGATAAGCCGGCGCAAGACCTGCTCAGCGGCGCTATTCGCCGCTTGGCTAATGCAGGCAATTTGCTCGTCGTATCCCACCACGACTTACGAACGGTGCGAGACCTGTTTGATCAAGTGATCTTTCTGAATGGCGAGCTAGTGGCATTTGGCGACACCAACCTCGTCTTCACCGCGGAAAACATCCGCAAAACATTTCAGACCCATATCTTTTCCGGATCTGCCCATGAGCCTGACCTGGCTGTTTGAACCCTTTAGCCACGAATTCATGCAGCGCGCCCTCTTTGGCTGCGCCTTAATTGGCTTCACGAACGGAGCGCTCAGCGCTTTCATAGTCATTCGCCGGCTTGCACTCATGGCCGACGCAATGGCTCATTCTCTCTTACCAGGGGTCGCCGTGGCCTTGATTCTGTTTGGCCTGGTGCCGGGCACACTTTTCGTTGGAGCGCTCGTCGCCGCACTTCTCGTGGCGTTTGGAACGCAAATAATCTCCAACAGTTCACGCATTAAAGAAGACACCGCGCTCGGGTTGCTCTTTGCGTGTTCTTTTTCGCTGGGACTGGTTCTGATAAGCTTTTCCCGGGTGAGCGTTAATGTCAGCGATTACCTCTTTGGCAATATTCTGGGACTGGGAGACGCAGATCTTTGGGTGATCTATCTTATCAGTTTCATCGTGTTACCGATGCTCGTTGCCTTGGAACGGCCTCTTTTGCTGACCGTGTTCGAACCCTCGGTTGCAGCGAGTCAAGGCGTGCCGGTGAACACGCTTAAATATCTTTTGATGGGATTGCTGGTGCTCTCGATGATTTCTTCTTTGCAGGCTGTCGGTGTTATCCTGGCACTGGGGATGCTGATCGCGCCCGCAGCGACCATCTACCTGCTCTCTGACTCGTTTACGAGCATGTTCTGGCTAGGTGGAACTCTGGGCGCTGTCGGCTCCTGCACGGGCCTGCTGATATCTTTTTGGCTGAACCTGCCGTCCGGACCCTGTATTGTCCTGGTTCTGGGAGTCATTTTCCTGGTAGCCTACCTGTTTAGCCCCAAGTACGGAGTTGTGACCAGACTTCTGAGACCTCGCCATCTCCATGAAGCTTCGCTGGCACGCTGGAAGCTCAGCGAACAACAGCGAACGACGGCGAACGACAAGGAACATCAACGGTAGGGCGAGGCTCCGTCCGAGCCGGGGTATCGTCCGAGCCGTGGTATCGGCGTATCGGCGGACATGGAGCAGTAGGCGAAGCGTCCCGCTTTGCTTCTTCACGAGATCGATGCAAAACGGGACGCTTCGCCTTCGATGCTTCAAGGCAGTTCTAATCTGCGTTAATCTGCCCTGCTGTCCTGTTTTTTAGCAAGATTTTACGCGCGTATCTCCATAACTCGCTACATGCGCGCATGTTTTACGCCGACACGCCGACACGCCGATACGCCGACACGAGGCTTCGCTGTGGTTGCTATTTCGGAATTGGCGTTA
This sequence comes from Verrucomicrobiota bacterium, assembly GCA_019233825.1. GTDB lineage: Bacteria > Verrucomicrobiota > Verrucomicrobiia > Chthoniobacterales > JAFAMB01 > JAFAMB01. The sequence goes on from JAFAMB010000020.1 coordinate 18,334, forward strand.
AAGCCTTGGAGATTTTTGGGCGATGCCGGTTGTGGGCGAGCTTTTTCGGTTGCCGTTTGCTGATGTTCGCTGACGTTCGGTGACGTTTGTTGTCGTTTGTACCTGATGACTTGGTTTACCTTCACCTGGCAGAACTTTCTGTTTTCGTTTCTGGCGCTGGCGTTTGAAGGATTGCCGTTCGTTCTGGTCGGGTCTCTGATCTCCGGTGCAATCGCGGCCTTCGTTCCGTCTAAAATGATCACGGGGATCCTGCCAAAGAATGGAGTGTTAGCCACGTTGGCCAGTGGTCTGCTTGGGTTATGTTTTCCGGTGTGTGAGTGTGGCATTGTGCCGGTCGTTCGCCGCTTGATAAACAAAGGGTTGCCCATTTCCTGCGGTGTGACCTTCATGCTGGCATCGCCTATCGTAAATCCGATAGTAGCCCTCAGCACGTTTGCCGCTTTTCGAGGGCAAGCACCTTGGCTGAACATGGGAACGCGGCTCGTTCTCGGCTACCTGGTCGCGGTTGTGGCCGGGTTAACCGTCCGCCAGCTCAGGCCCGAATCCATTTTGCGTCCGGGCGCAGTGAAACTTCCGACTCGGAAACGGTTGGCCTTTAGCATCAGTCCGCTACCTGATGCAGCGTTAGCCGGATTCGAAAACACATTCTCACAGAAGTTGGTGGGGGCGGTCAGAATGGCTTGCGACGATTTTATCGATACGGCGATTTATTTTATGATTGGAGCAGGGGTGGCGGCCACATTCAACACCGCTGTCGACCAGCAAATCATTCTGCCCTTGGCGCTCGAACCGACGCTTTCTACCGTATCTATGATGGCTATTGCATTGGTCCTGACGCTCTGCAGTACGTCCGATGCTTTCATCGCCGCTACGTTCGTCGGTTTCCCGATTTTCGCACGAATGGCATTCATGGTATTCGGACCAATGTTCGATTTGAAACTATTCTTCCTGTACAGCGTCCTGTTTAAGAAGCGTTTTGTGATCAGCCTTGGAATTGGACTTTTTGTGCTCATCGGCCTAGTCTGCAGTCGCTTTTTAATCTACGTCTATGCGGGTCAAGGTCTCTAATTTCGTCAATGGAATCACGCTGATCGGGGTGGGCGGGGTACTGCTGGATTTTTTCTTCACTGGTCGACTCGATCAATATCTCCATCCTCAATTCCGTGTTTGGACACTGGTTGCGGGCGTCCTTTTTTGTGTGACCGGCGTTGTTTATGCCGCAGCGAAGAGCACCTCTCAATGCTGCATTGACGGAGAGTGCGTACATCAAAATGCCAACAGTCCGCTGCGCAGCCTGGTTGCATTTCTCGTGCTGTTTGTGCCATTGGCCGCAGGCGTTGCGCTCTCGAAGGACAGTTACGATCAACATGCTGTGTTAAATCGTGGGTTCGTTCAAGACATCACCAAATTGCCGAGTCGCTCAGGCTCATTGAGCGTGCAAATCCCCAATGATCAGGTCATCCCGCCACAAGCGTTGGGCGCAGACATGGACGAGCGCGCGTCCGAACCTCTGCCGCAGGATACGCCCGGCGCACCACCGGACCCGAAGGCGGCTGCGAATGACGGAACAGGTCAGGCGAATCCCGCCGTTCCATCATCCGACGATACCGGTTCCCAATATCTGCCAAAAGCTGCTGATGGCAATGTGGCGTTGGAAGTGACTGATTTGCTGTATGCCGAGGCAGAGGACAGCCTCCGAAAGATGTTTGCTGACAGAACGATCGAAGTGATCGGGCAATACCTCCCCGGCGCGGACGCCAAACAATTCAAACTTGTACGAATGTTCATCGTGTGCTGTGCAGCTGACGCTCGCCCACTGGCCGTCCCTGTGGAAGTCTCCGGTCCGGCGACCGCCACAGAGATGAGTTGGGTGAAGGTGGTCGGTAAGGCTGTATTCACGCAAAAGGGAGACCATGCGCACGTCGTGCTGAAGGCGGACAAGGTTGAATCGACCGATCCGCCGGCTGAAGCGATGCTGTACTAGTCTAGTGGAAAACGATAGGCCATGCAATTGCTCATAACCGTGGACGGTTGCACCGAATGGGCTTCCCCAAGCGACGTCCGCGGCGAGGTGTCGGTCAGACGGCACAACTGCCGGTGGTCACTTGCTGGAAGCGTCTGTACGACCCACATGCGAGGTGTTTTTGACTGAGTCCGCGGTGCATCTGTCCAAAGCATTCCACCCAGACTCGGGTCTGGTTCTGATCAAATTGTAAGCAAACGATTTCGTAGCAGCTACCGCTCTAAAACAACGGCCGCGCGCTTGAAGCTCGCTAAACCGCGCCCTTTTCGGGGGCACCCACGGGCGGAGCGGTTTCCTTTCTAGTGGCTGCAAGGGCCTTGATCCGTTGGTTCTTAGCAAAGCGGCTTTTCCGTCGCCTTAGCTTTACGCGACCTTTGTAATCTCCCATAGTAGTGTTTGCAACCCTCTAAATTCGCTCTCGTTAGGGTTCCTCTGCAAGCGATGATTTGCAATTATTCAGCCTGTGGGCGCCGACTTCATCGACAACCTGCGCGACTTTATGGCGTCCGAGAAGGACGATGAGAACGATTCCCAACTTCGGATTTTGGGATTAAGAAAACGCAGGAAAGCTAAAATCGAATCATGTGCCGGAAAGTTGTCATTGGAGCATCTCTTCTGTTGGTGAGTTTGATTGTTGTAGTGATTGCGTTGGTCTGGGGCACCCTTTATGCAAGCCTGCCTGCTCTGGACGGCAACCTTCAGGTTACCGGACTCCAAAGTTCGGTGGAAATAGAGCGTGATTCCCTGGGCATACCCACGATTCACGGCGAAAGCCGAAAAGACATCGCTTATGCGACGGGGTTTGTTCACGCGCAGGATCGATTCTTCCAGATGGACACATTGCGCCGGCGGGGTGCCGGCGAACTATCTGAACTTTTCGGGCCAGTGGCTCTTCCAGCCGACCGCGAGGCACGTGTTCATCGTTTCCGAGATCGAGCCGACCGCGAATTCGACGGCCTTGACAAGGACGGAAAGGAACTGCTCAGAGCCTACGCGGATGGGGTAAACGCAGGGCTTAGCCACCTGGGGGCAAAGCCGTTCGAGTACTATTTACTTGGGGCGGAACCCAGGAACTGGACGCCGCAGGATTGCATACTCGTCACATATGCGATGGCGTTGGATCTGCAGGACGATCCCGGACACGTTGAGCTTGCCCTGGACGCTCTGAAGAGGGTTTTGCCAGAAAAAGCCTTTGAATTTTTCGCTCCTCGAACCTCCTCCTGGGATGCACCGCTCGACGGAAGCGAAGTCAGTTCCCAAGCGCCCATCCCAAAAGAAACGGATTTCAATCTTCGAACCGCGAAGAATCAATTGCCAGTGAAACGCGGCACTTACCGGGTGGCGTGCGAAGACGATTTCTGGAACTGCGAGGCCGACCAATCGGGACCGGATATGTTCGAAACTCAATCCGCGATCGGAAGTAACTGCTGGATTGTTGGCGGGGCAAAAACGCTCAATGGAGTTCCTATCTTGGCGAATGACCCTCACCTGAGACTGCGAGTACCGAACATCTGGTATCGGATCGCGTTTTCATGGCAGCTGGCAGCCTCTGCGACGGCGAATTATGTCTGCGGTGTTAGCATTCCTGGAGCCCCACCCATCGCCATAGGCAGTAATGGCCACATCGCCTGGGGTTTAACTGTTCCATACATTGCTTCCGACGATGTCGTTCTGGTCGACACCAAAGATGGCAATCCCAACCTTTATCGAACCCCGCAAGGATGGAGACAGTTCGAACGATGTTCAGAGTCAATTCGCATCAAAGGCAAGAACCCGGAGACGCTAAATTTTCAGATGACTATATGGGGGCCGATCGTCGGGAAAACTCCGGACGGGCATTTGCAAGCGCTCCACCAGACCTTGGATCAGAACGGGACATTCAATTTAAACCGGATGCAGCTCGAGACTGCAAGGACGGCTGCGGAGGCTTTGGAAATTGCGAAAATCTCTGGAATTCCTGTGTTGAATTTCTTCGTTGCAGATGCGTCGGGAAAGATGGGTTGGACGATCATGGGCCCTATACCACGTCGTATAGGCTTGGACGGCCGGTTGCCCGTTTCATGGTCCGACGGGTCACATGGGTGGAGTGGGTGGTACACTCCAGGGGAATACCCTGAACACTATGGAGGCAACATCGATTTCATCTGGAATGCCAACAATCGCATGGTCGGGGGAGCCGAATTCGTCCGGCTCGGTGATGGCGGGTACGACACTGGAGCAAGAGCGCGCCAGATCCGTGACGATTTGCGACAGTTGCAGTCAGCCACCCAAAAGGAGATGCTCGACATCCAACTCGATGACCGAGCTCTCTTTCTTGATCGGTGGCACAACCAGCTGCTCTCAGTCCTGGCGATTCCTGGAACCTTGCAAAATCCTGACCGAATTGAATTTTGGCGCCGGCTGGAGGATTGGTCCGGGCGCGCAGACGTTGGATCGATTGCTTATCGGTTAGTCAGAGAATATCGAGATAAGGTTGCGCGCCTTGTGTTTGAGCCTGTCTCGAATGCTGCCAAAACAATCTATCCCGGTTTTTCATACGATTCTGTCAAGTTCGAGGATCCACTTTGGAGTTTGGTGGAGTCCCAGCCGACGAATCTGCTTAACTTTAAGTACGAGAATTGGAATGCTCTGTTTTTGTCTGCAGTGGATTCCGTAATTCAGAAGGTAAAAGCGCAACCGGATGGTTACTCCCGTTACAGTGTCGGGGAGAAGAATGCGACCCGGATCCAACATCCGATCGGCGCGGCAATTCCGCTGCTTGGTCCGTGGCTCAACATGCCGGTTGACCGATTGCCTGGGGACCGGTTTGACATGCCAAGAATCCAAGCGCCCACCTTCGGCTCATCATTTCGGATGGCAGTCTCTCCGGGCCGGGAAAAAGATGGCTATTTGATCATGACCTGCGGGGAAAGTGGGAATCCGTTGTCGCCGCACTATCGGGATTGTCATCAGGCGTGGGTGACGAATACTATCACGCCGTTTCTTCCAGGCGTCGCGACTCACAGAATTTGGCTACGCCCGCAGCTCTGATCACAGCCAAAATACTGGAGAGACGTTGCCTGCAGCGCCCAGGAGCCGCAAGCGGCTGCCCTCCAGGAGTCGTTGGCCATTACATTGCCATGCCGCCATCCACTGTCAGGACCTGGCCCGTGATGTACTTTGCTTCGGGACTGGCGATAAAGGCCACGGCGGCCGCGACATCTTCGCACTCGCCTAATCTGCCTAACGGAATGAGAGAAAGAACCTGTGTCCTGACGGCCTCCGGCAATTGATCTGTCATGTCGCTCGTGATAAATCCCGGAGCGACGGCATTGACAGTAACGTTCCTTCCAGCAACTTCCCGGGCTAGAGCTTTCGTCAGACCGATCAGCCCGGCTTTGCTCGCGGCATAATTAACCTGCCCGGCCTGACCAATCAGACCACTGACAGAACTGATGTTCACGATCCGCCCGTATGACCGTTTCATCATCGGTCGCTGTAGATTCTGAACAAAATGAAAGGCTCCTTTCAGATTCGTATTGAGGACAAGGTCCCAGTCTTCTGCGGACATCCGCATGCTGAGCCGGTCCCGGGTGATTCCAGCGTTATTAACGAGCACATTTACCTTCCCAAACTCTTTGACGATTCTCGAACAGAGTTCCGCCACCGACTCACCATTTGCCACATCGACCGCATATGCGATGGCGCTGTCGGGTTTCAATGCATTGAGTTCATTCGCGGTTGATTCCGCGTTTGCCTCGGTGCGGCTCACCACGGCAATTCTGGCCCCTTCCTTCGCCAGCCGCAGAGCGACCGCCTTTCCGATACCCCTTCCAGCCCCCGTCACGACCGCCACCTGGTCCTCAAATCGATTCATGAGCATCGAATGAAGGAGAGCCACCAGGGCGGGTCAAGCGATTTTAGGGGAGTGTTGGTGGGACGCGCTCCCGCGCGATCCGGCGTGGGCAGGTAGGGCGAGGCTCCCGACTCCGCCCCTATTCCCCCCTTGCTACGTCGGGCCAGCAGGGGCGCCATAGTTCCGCGTCCGCGGACGACGGCGGCCGTCCGAGCCGTGGAGCGTGACAGACAAGGGGCGCGCTCCTGCGCGACCGGGCGTGCGCGTTTCAAAGCGTCTATTCGGATTCTGCAATCCGACTTCGGTTAAATTCCAACAAAGGTACCAAATGCGACATGGCGAGCTCACCTAATCCTTTCTGTACATTGAGGTTTGTGAGTTTGGATTAGGTCCAAAAAAACTTCCTTTTTAGCCCCCCAATTTTGGGAGCCGGATCCCGACGCTGTCCCGCAGCTTTTCTGCCGAGAAATCATACTCGCCGAGCAGGTTGAGGTGCCGCCAGGCAACCGTCGAGCCGTGCCGCAGCACCGGATCGTCGATCACCTGAAGGATAAACAGCGATTTCGGAATCTGTCGAAACGCCTTCAGCGCCCGATAGGGGGCGTGCTGCTTCGAGTAAGAGTTGAGAGCCGCCGGAACAAGTCCGAAGCCGTCACTTCCTTGAGCTTGATGGTCGCGGTCGTGTGGACGGTGAGCCGAGATCTCTGCCCTGCGAGGGTGAGCCAGAAACGGATGCGATTTGCTAGCAGAGCAGATTCTTTTGGACGGACCAATCAAGATGATTCAGAGCGATCGCCTGGGCGGAGAGCAAATGAGGCGGTGAGGGATGGAGCCAGCGCACTCAGAAACCGGAGATTGCAGAGTTGAACCCCCAGCGAGCCACGACCGTCTCCTGCAGGCCTACCCGATCCATCCGGAGGTTTTCGACCGCCTTTATGAGGACTGGACGACAATCGAGGGATTTCAGCGCACGCGCGGTGTTCTAAAACTGATGGCCAAGGTGATCTATCGGCTGTGGCAGGACGACAACAAGGATCTTTTCATCATGCCGGGAAGCCTGCCGCTGCATGACGGCAGCACGCGCAACGAACTGACCTATTATTTGCCCGCAGGATGGGACGCGGTTATCGAGCGCGACATCGATGGTGATCGGGCGGAGACGACGGAACTGGAGAACAAGGAGCCGCGCTTTGGTCAAATCGGAGCCGCACGCCGCGTGGCCCGGCCACCCTTCCTCGGTCTACTCCGACGCTCTCAACCGCCTTGCCGACCGCCTGCATTGCCTGAACAGCTCGGGCGACAAGGCGCACGATGCGACACCGTTCCAGGGTACTAGAGAGATTCATGTAATTTTATACGCTAAGGAAGCGTCCTTCCGTACCTCGGCGCGGACATGTGGCTCGGGAAATGTCCGCCGAGGCTCAACTCATGCGAAGGCTGCTGGCAATCCGTCGTCCTCAGCCGGTGCGACCCGGTCGCGAATGAATCAATATCGCTCCCCAGGAACACTCAGCCCCAACGAGCGGGAAAACGTCGTGCTCAACGACCTATGCATCAGATCGCAAGCGCGACCGCCAGCGCGCTCCCCGCAAAGGGGGCGTCCTTAGCGTATAAAATTACATGAATCTCTTTAGTACCCTGATCTGCGGAATTTTCATTTTTGCTGTCGTTCTAGCGATGTCCATTCTCCTTATGAGCAATGTTGTCCAAGGTCACCCGTAATTATAATGAGCGATAGCTTGATCTGTTATTTGTTGGCCGCGCTTTGCCTAACTTTGTGGCTACGGACTTTCATACCAAAGCCACAACAGCCTACGCTGGAAGAACTCTACGAACTGAATCCGAAGAAGGCACGAGTGCGGTGGCTGCTGCTACGAACCTTGCGTTTTGTGTTTCCCGACGTCGTCAACTGGTGGATCGACATGGAGGTATTGCGGCGCCGGGAAAAACAGAAGAGGAGGTTCCGGCCGAAATGATTTCTTTGCGCAAAATTCGGAGTTGCGTTCCCGGCCTGCTAGCGGTCGCCTTCCTGGTTGTTTTCAACGCAGAAGCGGCATCCACCCCGGCTGATTCCCCTGTATCAGGCAAACCTTACAGTCTAGCGATTGACGTTTATGCTGGACTGGTCGCCGTTGACCAGTCGATCGATCCAGCGTTTATCCGACAACTGATGGCTCTTAGCGAGGGAACTGGACCGGCACCTGCCGAGTTGGACCGCATACTACATCTGGAGCATTCGGCAGCTGGGGAGTTTGACTTAGTAGGCGAGGGGACAGCGGATGGCCAGAGTCGTTCGGTGCGAGTCCATGTCACTCAGAAGCCTGACGGACGGCTATTTCTGCAGTTCTCGGACCTGGGCGGACCCAGCCAATCGCTTTTCAGCCACAACCAGCTGTTACTCGGTCCTGGAGAACGCGAGTTCCTACGGTTTCAGGATACTCCTGGCTCGGGTGGCAAAGTCTTAACCAGCGTGGTGCTAGTGACCACGTCAAAGCAGTGAAAGGATCGTTTAGCGTTTCCGCCACCATGTCGACCTGGGCGGCGGCCCCATTGAAGCACGGCGTTCCTCGCGGCGCTGCCAAGCTGTTTTCCAAATTCCGCGGACTCAGCTCCGCGGCCCCATTGACAACAAAAGCCGAACACAACGCCAGAAAAGAAAAGTTATGAATCGTGAGGAAAAACATGGGAGATTTACCGCGTTGCTCTACGTGGTGACCTCCACGATTTTGTTAGTCGTTTCGTCAATCTGCATCCATTTGAGCCCTGGGACGCCCCCGAGTGCGCCGATCGTACACTGGCTCGGTGCAGGCCTGATCGGCGTTGCCGTGGCTTGGATTCTAGCCCTGGGCTACCTGGTTACGCTGTCCATGCAGTAAGCGAGTTGGCCATTGGTCTGATG
>JAFAMB010000102.1 GCA_019233825.1 Verrucomicrobiota bacterium
ACGGGTTACCTGACCGCTGACCCGCGGCGCGACGAACGTCACATACCCATTCACATAGGCGTCATCGGTCGAGATGGTGTTAAGCGCGCGGATGACACGCGGGATTCCTATGAAAAGGAGGACCGCCCCCACTAATGTCCCGACCACAAGCAGCCTTGCGCAGGGCAAAAGTGTTTTTGCCGGTGCGCACGAACCGATCGGCCCTGGCTACGCGCTTAGTCAAAGCCGACACTAACGACTCGCGATCGATTTGGCGTCCAAAGCGAGTCTTGATCCGGTTCAAGATCTCAGAAACATGCATGGGCTGGGCCCCTTCCTTAAGTATGTCATAAGCCATATCCATTTGTGACCTACTCTCCTTTGGCCTTTGCTCTCTAGAGCAACTCCTGCACTCCGAGGCCCAGCACGTCGCAGCCCGCGTACCGCACGGAGTTGTGCATCCAAGCACTCTTCGAACGTCTTCAGGTTACTCAATGTCGCGGCGCCAATGTGCCAAATCGCCGGCAGCCACGCCAAAATAAGAACGGCGCCCGATACCGCCACTCAATGGCTCAGTTCATCTGAGCCCAGCTGGCTCAATTTTCGTGAGCGTCGTCGGCTAGGGTGGCGCTCTGATGTGACATAACCCCAAGCCGCCCAGGCCACGCAAAGAAATGTCGAGCTTAGGGTAATGCCGCGCCGGTCACGCGGGTGCGTGACCCTATCGGTGTCGTAGTAAAATACTTAAAATATTTTAGTTGTTATATTTTAATAACATAGCAAAATGTATGTTATGGACAAGGTGCGTATCCTTCATTTTTCGTTGCTATGCTCATGCATTTGTTTAAACGCAATTGCGGAACCAGCCAATCCATCAGCCGTCACTGATCTAGTCCACCGAGCCGATCCGCAGGCCAATGTTGAATATTGCGGAAGCGTCTCGACGAATCACGTGGATTACTATGCATTCGTCATGACGCACCGGGAGCTAAGCGGTATCGTCCTTGCCCAGCATCCGGCCGGAAAAGCGCCTACCATCGCGGATGCCGATACTTCCATTTTCCCAGTCGGTGATGACCCGCAACGCTTCGTGGCGCGACCGGTGCTGGAAACGATCAAAGAACTGCTGCGCAGGCGCAATCTGAAGAGTAACCGCCGGGTGCGCCAGGCAACCCCAGCGCAACTGCTGGAGATCAGCGCCGTCGGACGTGACATCGATCAGGTGGTGTACCCGGTCTCAGGTTTTCGACTCCAATCAGACTCCACTCGCGAAATCCTGCGAGTCCTCCGGACAGGGTCCGCAGTGTCAGTCGACCCTAAAACAGCACCGCCCGGCTCGATCATCGTCAGTCCCACGCAATTTTCCGGTAGCGGTCCGATCTTTCTAGGGCATGCAGGTATTCTCGGATGGGACCGTTCAATCTATAGTGCTGACGCCAGGTATGAAGGTCGGTTCACCAAGAACTTCACTTTAACCGGCTGGCTCACGCGATTCTCAGGCACAAACGGCACCTACGCATTCGTTATCCGCGCTCGACTCGGCGGGCAAGCACCGGCGCCCTAGTCCTTGCCTTAAGACACTCTTTCCGGCCAGCTTAACCATGAAACGCTGCGACCTGCGGAATCTTAGGACCCTATCCTTGACTACCTTGCTGTTTCTGCTCGGATGTGACGACGAAGATAGTGTGGAGTTGGCAAATCCGTTAGGATCTTCTCAGCCGGCGCAAGCCGATCTTGTTCAGGCCGGCATGATTGCAGACCGGGCCGCAACCGCTGCGACAATTCCGCAGGGTGACCCTAACACTCCGGTTCCAGGCAATGGCGACTTGAGCGTACTTGGCGGTGACGCCAACCAGAATCAACAGGCCTTTCGGCAGCGCTTCGGTCTGACCGACCCGACGCAGGAACAGTTGGCGCAATGGGAGGACTATGACGCAAGGCTGACCGCATACTCAAACAAAGACGCCGATTGGCCATATCCGACGGCGGCGTCAGCAAACTGGGTAGGAACGACTGGGACAAACGGCGACCCGCTCGCCGTCGAAGGAACGACCGTGGCGGTCGATTTCAGCCGAATCCCTCGCGGATCCCTCATCTACATTCCCGCCCTGGACATGTACGCAGAAGCCAATGACACGGGTGCGACGCAAATGTGGGCACAAGCTGATGCCGGCCAGAGCGATTACAGTTCAACCGGAGCGGGGCGCATAGACGTCTACAACCTGGCCGGAGACCGCTCGTCAGGACAAGTTGAACAGAATTTTCAGAGCCGGGTTGGAGCCGATGAGTACGGACAAATTTATGTCGTGTACAGTGGACCGGGCTGGAAAAAAGGAGGCGGGTAGAAATGGAGACCCCTTCATGAACCGCTGGCCTAACCGAACGCTCATACTCTGTCTGCTGGCAGCCTCTGCGACGGCCCAGAATCCGCCGGAGCGAGATGATCCATACGTTTCGAGAGGGAACCCGACGAGCCCGAATGGAAGGTATGAATGGACTGTTAGAACCGATCATTCGATCCGGTACGAACTCGTCGATGCCTCTAGCGGAAAAACTTTGGCGAGCGTCAAGGCTTATTATCCGGAAATTGATAGCTCAAATATCCAATATGCGAAAGCAAACGGGGTTTTCTGGAACTCGAATGGGAATGTTGTTGCCTTGGATGAGCTAAATCGCCGCAGGGCAGGACGTCTCTATTTCTTCACGCTGCGCAATGGAACAGTTCATGAGATAGACTCGGAAAGCATCATTCCGATTCCCGTGTCTGCAAATGAAGGTCGCGTGGTTGTTGATCCAGGTTGGCTTTCTCCGGCGAAGATTCGGGTTCGGCTCGCGCTAAAGACACAGGAAGGCGCTTTCGTCAGCAAGTACTACCTCATTGATTTTACCGATCCGGACCAACCGAAGCTCGAGCCTGCCACCTAACTACCTAGGGTTCGAGCGTCACCTTCACAGAAGTCAAGCCGGAGATGACGAGATCGATGCCTTTCTGAAAATCGCTCAGCGGGAGCCGATGTGTAACGATCTCGTCCATTGGCAACAGGCCCTGCTCGATCATGCGAATAGCCACCGGATAACACCGGGGCCCCAAGTGGGAGCCATGAATGTTCAACTCTTTTGTGTCACCAATGATCGTCCAGTCCACGGTTACCTTCTCACGCATGACGCTGAACTCAACAAAGGTGCCGAGTTTACGAATCATGTGCAAACCCTGCTCGACCGCGCGCGGATGACCCGTCGCTTCAATATACACGTCGCAGCCGTAGCCTCCGGTCAGATCGCGGACTTTTTGGACCGCGTCCTCCTTACTTGGATTGATCCCGAAATCAGCACCGGAACGTTTGGCAACTTCCAGGCGGTCATCGCTGAGATCGAGCGCGATGATCCGTTCTGGTCCTTTCATTTTAGCCGCGGCTACCATGCCCAATCCAAGCGGACCACAGCCGGCGATTACTACGGTGTCCTGGTATTTAATGTCGCCCCGTTCGACTGCGTGGATCGAACAGGCGAGCGGTTCAATGAACACCGCGTGATGTAGCGGAATGGATTTTGGAACTTTGTAGTTCAGCGCTCCGGCAGGAAAAACCATATAATCGGCCCAGGATCCGAAAGTGCGTTGACGAAAGCCATAGATGTCATGGACCTGGCACATCCAATAGGAACCGGTCTTGCAATACCTGCAGTTCCAACAAGGCACGATTTGTTCGCTGATTGCATGGTCGCCGATTTCGAGGCCATACAATTCAGCGGCACCATCCCCCAATCCAACCACTTCACCAACGAACTCGTGCCCAGGGGTTACCGGAGCCTGGCAGTAGCCTGCCCGATGCTCGTCGCCCCAAAAAAGGGGGGCACCCGTGTAACACTTGATGTCACTGGCACACACGCCCGTGCTTTTCACCTTGAGCAGCACCTCACCAGGACCCGGTTTCGGAACCGGACGTTGTTCGAACCGATAATCGCGGGGGCCATGCGCCATCACTGTGGGCATGACTTTTGGTAGTTTCTCGAGTATGGCACTCATTGGTTTATGTTTTGGTTGGGGGATTACGTTCTCGATGAACTGTTTTACTTCAGCCTGGTAGCCGGCATGGCCTGACCTTCAGCATCGAAAGCGTAGATTTTGTCAGCCGGCAGCACAAGAGTGACGCGTTGTCCGCGGCTTGGACTGCGCGAACCATGCAGTTTCACCATGATCAGTGGCACTTCCGGAGCCACCTCAACGTGCAGATAGGTCTCGCCACCAAGATTTTCGACTATGTTCACGACTCCTTTAATCGCCGGATCCGATCCATCACCTTCCAGTTCAACATGCTCGGGTCTGATGCCAATTGTGACGGGCTCGTTTGCTTTCAAAGCTTCAAAGCGCAACGGTATTGTCAAGGTTCCAAGACCTTCCATCGCGCAGGAAATTCGATTGGCATCCGAAACTGCAACCTTTCCGGCAAGAAAATTCATCTGCGGTGATCCAATAAAACCAGCAACGAATTTATTGTCCGGGTGCTCGTACAGATGCATTGGGGTTCCCACCTGTTCGACCCGGCCGTCCTGCAAAACTACGATTTTGTCGGCCATGGTCATGGCCTCGACCTGATCGTGAGTGACGTAGACCACAGTGTTCCTCGTTTCATAATGGAGGTTAAGCAACTCGACCCGCATACGCACACGAAGCTTCGCATCAAGATTCGATAGCGGCTCGTCGAATAAAAAAAGCTTCGGTTGCTTTACGATGCAGCGTCCAATCGCAACGCGTTGCCGTTGCCCCCCAGAGAGCTGCTTCGGCTTCCGGTCGAGCATTTTTTCCAAATGGAGGAGCGTGGCTGCACGCTCCACCCGCTTCCGGATATCTTGCTTGGAAAGTCCCTGTAGCTGCAGGCCGAAGGCAATGTTGTCAAACACACTCAAGTGCGGAAAAAGTGCGTAGTTTTGGAACACCATCGCGACGTTTCGTTTGGATGGGTGGATGTCTGTGATATCCCGCCCGTCGAGCACAATTCTCCCGCTGGTCACCGATTCCAGACCGCAGATCGACCTTAGCAGCGTGCTTTTTCCGCAACCCGAAGGCCCGACAAAGACGACGAATTCCTCCTTTTCAACCTGCAGATCAATGCTCTTCAACGCGTGAAAGGACTCGTAGTGTTTCTCGATCTGATTCAGTTCCAAGTAAGCCATGGGCGGTTTTTGCTTCCTAATTTGGATTCTGTCTGGGGTGGACGCTAGGCGACCGCTTCAAAAGAAATGGCCCACGCAGACTGTTGCCCATTTTCGAAATTTTTGCTCGCCGTTTTCCACTCTTTTCTCGAATTGGCAAAATCTTTGGTGGACATCTGCGTCCCTACCGACGCCGTAGGCGAGGCCTCCCGCCTTGCATCGATCTCATGAAGAAACAAAGCGGGACTTCGCCTACATCGCCGATACGCCGATACCTCATCAGGCTTCCCGAGGCTACTCGGTCCGCACGCATGAGGCTATCTCACCGATAGAAAAATTGACATTGTCTATCCGCAACATGGCAGAGTCACGCCGTGCAACAGGGAAAAAATCCGCCTCATCAAGAAGAAGGCGACCTCTAAGAACCAAGCCGGATCTGAGCACGACCTCACAATTCGCGCCAACCGGAAACCCCAGTTCTGCGCCGAGACGGCGCAACGCTTCCTGTTGCTGTTCTCGCCAAAGGGAGAGACCGTCGGTGAGATTCGCGGCGAAATCAAAAGCGAGTTGCCGAACCGATTCGTCTCTGGGTGGCATGCTCATCGGTTCAGCTTACCCGGCCAATTAACCTGCCAGCCATTGAAAACTTTAGAAAGAGCCTTCTTTTATATACGTTCAATATGTTGAAGCAGAGTCTATGCATTTTTTTGTGGGTTTTTGCGACCCTCATCTTCCGAGCTTCGGCGGAAATGGCCATCCAGGATCCGATTGTCGACTACCTGGCAATGAATGTGCCGGACCGCGTGACCAACGTTGGGCGTCTGCTGGTAATCAAAAAAGTCGAGATCGATATGGAGGGCAACGGAAAGAACGACGTGTTCGTCGGCACCTGGTACCGAAACTCCGGTCCCAACACCTGGCTCTGGGCCGGCTATGCTCCCATCGCCGGCGGTTATGAACGCATCACTCCGGCGGATTCCGATGTCCTGATCGATTTTGACGCGATTTACGTGGGTTACCTCCCAGATATAGGTCGACGAGGAATGGCTCAGGCGTACAGCCTGGAACTCGACAACCGGGATCGGGACCAATCGAATATGATCAGCGACCTCTCGTTTTATTACGTCGAGAACGGCAAGTTGATGCAACAAGGCACCGGAGCGCTGGACCGCGATGACCCTGAGCAAGAGTCCAAATTCCAGTACTACTTCGGTCCGAACCGCAAAATTTCAGCAACGCCAAAAATCGAATCATTCACAGTTCCGGAATTGGTGCAGCGTGGTTACCGGATTCCGATTTGGAAATCAACCAAGCCACCCGGCGTCCAGTGAGCTCGAAATAACCACACTTCACGAAAAACTGGACTTTCGCCTCGTGCAAAGAGAGTTAAGCTAATCATATTAAATGAATTGGGGGAACTTATGAGAAGATTTCTAATTGCCGTTTGTACGCTTCTTGCGATCACGGGTAGTGCCGCTTTGGCTCAGGAGTTTACGACCACCCCTCGTGTAACTGCGCAACCCCAACCGCAGCGACCGCCTGTCGAGCAGAATTCGAATTCGTCGTGGTTCAAGAAATTTATGGAGGCTCCGAATAAGTTGCAGCTACTGAACCCAGCGGCGCCTCAACAATATGGCAGCGGCGAGCAGGTCGTCGTTGCAAGCCCTCGAGACCCGAAGGAGAGACCGTATGCCATACGATTATTCTCCATCGCATTTTAACTTGAGGGCCTTAGGCAACGGACAAAATACCTATTGCGATCTTTTGTCCCACCTTTCTGAAGCCGGAGATGCTTCATGTGTACCGCCAGGTGGTAGGACTCAAGAAGGTCGTGCCTGCCGTCCTGACTTTTAAACGCGAGAACCCAGACCGTTTTCCATTTGAGCCCGTTCGGTTCGTCCGCCGCTCTCGCTTTCGCTGGCTGCGGCGGATTTGGAGCGTTCAGATTAGAAAAGTTCCACCGCGAGCTTTTTCGGATGAGGTCAGCTCGATGCGCGCCATACTCACGGCGGATCGCTGCCGGCTGCTGCACATTTATTTTGGTAACAACGGCCTCTTCTGGCTGCCTCTTCTGCGCCGATCCCCGGTTCCGACCATTGTGTCGTTTCATGGCGCGGATGTCCACGTGAACCTGGATTCACGGGCTGCCCGGCGCTTATTTCTGGATCTTTTCGCCTCCTGTACCCTTGTTCTGGCGCGGTCCGAGTCTCTTGCTTCTTCAGTTTTGGAGCTCGGCTGTCCCCTGGCTAAGCTTCGGATCCAGCGCGCCGGGATCCCTCTGGATGTATTTCGATATATGGCTCGGCGTAAACCGATAGACGGAGCGTGGCAACTTCTACAGGCCTGCCGCCTGGTCGAGAAGAAAGGGCTTGAATGGACACTTCGAGCCTTCGCTAGATTTTTGAAGCGATTTCCAAATGCGAGGCTGACTATAGCGGGGGACGGCCCCTTGCGCGGCCTGTTGGAGGATTTGGCGACGCGATTGCGATTAGATGGGAAAATCCACTTTACGGGATTCCTCATACAGCCGGCGCTCTTGACACTCTATCAGGAAAGCCACCTTTTTCTTCATCCCAGCGAACAGACGCCGGATGGCAACCGAGAGGGCATCCCCAACAGCTTGCTGGAAGCGATGGCGACAGGGCTTCCCTGTATCACCGCCCGCCATGGCGGGATTCCGGAAGCGGTCACCCATTTGGAGTCCGGGATCCTGGTGCGAGAATCCGATGCCAATGAACTTGAGGACTGGCTCGAACGCTTGGCTGAAGACGATGAATTGCGGGACTCCCTGGGAAGGTACGCGGCCCAGACAATTGCGAAAAAATTCGATCTGACCACCCAGATCGAAAAGCTCGAGGAAATCTACTTGAGCCTGCAAAGACGATGAATCGTATGTCTCGCCTCGGAATGAGATTGAATTTTCGTGCGCGATGAGTTAACCGCTCGATGATTCAAAAACCTCCCCCCCTATGCCTAATCTTTCTCACGTCTTGGTTGGCGGCGAAGCCCTGTTTGATTTCATCTCTGCGAACGTTGGACTCGGACTAGGGGGGAGTACGACTTTCGAAAAGCGGGCGGGCGGTTCTCCGTTCAACATCGCAGTGGGTATTCGCCGGTTGGGTGTCCCGGTTTCATTTGTTGGGAAATTTGGCGTTGACGAATTTGGCGAGGCGCTTGTGACGTTTCTGAGGAACGAGTCTATTGAGGTGTCGAACGTGGTCCGCGAGGAAGGAACGAAAACAACCCTAGCTTTCGTCGCGGTCGATAAGGATGCCAAGCCGGAATTTCGCTTCTATCGGGACCACGCGGCTGATATCTCACTTCGCAGCGCCGAGCTGACTCACATACGACCCGTTGCTTTTTCGGTCTATCACTGCGGCGGTATTGTGCTGGCCGAAGAGTCTTCGGCTTCCGCCTATGCGTCTCTCGTCGATCGGTTTTTTGACCAGGGTGTACCGGTGTCTCTCGATCCGACCGTCCGCAAGTCGCTGATCTCCGATGCCGACCGGTATTTGTCGTTCCTGCTTAAAATTGCTGAGAAGGTCACGATATTGAAAGTCAGCGATGAAGAGTTGCAATTCCTGACAGGCACAAATGATTTCGATCGAGGCGTTAAGGCCTTGCCGATGAAAAGGGGTGCACTCGTCTTTGTGACGCTCGGCCGCTCGGGCTCCTCCGTGTACAGGGACGGGAGCAAACTCTCGCAGGTGCCCGGGTTCTCAGTAAAAGTGGTTGAGACCACTGGATGTGGAGACTGCTTCATGGCTGCAACTTTAGCCCAGCTTGCCGGCAACTCGATCTCCCAACTAGCCGAGATCACGGCCGATCAATTAGCCTCGGTCATGCGTTTCGCTAACGCGGCGGCAGCCATCGTTGCGACCCGGGTTGGCGCCGCTGAGGCGAACCCGACGCTGGACGAAGTGGAACAGTTCCTGGCGAGACAGGGCTAGGGCGCGCCCGATACTGCCGCGATCACACACCAGAAAAAGCGGCTTGCCCGATTCCTCAACCCGCAAAATTTCCCCAAGGTAAATCAGGATCCCTGAGCCTCTACCGGCTAAATTTGGAGCATCTTTCGCCGATACTCCTCATCAAGGCGATTCTCGATTCGCGTGACTTCCTCTTGCGGCATCGGAACACTCCCACCGAGCGCCTGTGCTCCAACAAATATTTCCGCGGCTTTCACGGTCATCGACATCGCGACGCGCACCGCGTCGACGGATTGTCCGATTGTGATCACACCATGGTTCTCCAGCAGGATCACCTTCGGTGGTTTGCCATGCCTGAGCTCAAAATCTTGTACTTCTCGCCGGATTCGTCTGGCCAACGCCAGGCCGGGATCCTCGTATGGGATAAGCAGGGACGTCGGACCACAGCAAACGACTTCATCTGGGAAACGCCTGCTTTCCGCGAACGAGGAACCGTGGCCCGAACAAAGGATCTGATTCACCGGAATCGGGTGCGTGTGGCCGACGTAGTTGACTCTCGGAAGCGTAAGTAAATACGCATGGAAAAATGTCTCCACGGACGGTTTCAAAGCGGTGGGCCGAACGCGAGCATCTCTGAGAATATCCTCAATCTCCGCTTCCGACACGTTTTCCCGGTCCAAGATCGGAAGGAGCTTATCGAAGTAACAATGTGTGAGCTCGACCTCACTGAGCGTCATCAGACTGCTCCCACTGGATTTCACGGCAAAGACATGCTGGTCGATTCGCCCGGAGGTGTTTCCTTCTCCTAGAATCGTCCAGCGAGCTTGACCAAACTCTCGGGAAAGCTCTACGAGCCGCGCTTCCACAAAGACGGCGTCTTGCTGTGGCATAAATTTGAAAACCAGGTTTAGATGTCCCCGCAGAAGTGGACCTTGAGACCGAGTTCATGCATGACGGCAGCTTTGGTAAACAACGCCAGGCGTGCACCCGGGCGATCAGGACCATACGCCACCTGGATATGATTCGATTTGTGCTGAGCCATCATCTGATCGCGAGTGATTCCCTGGAGAACAGCGTGCATGATCGGCCATTGCGGCGTGGTTAACTGCCAGCGCTCGTTCGTTTCCTCGCTCGGTAGATGCACCACTTCGGCTAGCCCAGTGTCAAAATGAAGCTCGCCACCTGAGACGTAGACACGACTCCAGACCACCCAGCCCGGTTTGCTGATTCCCTTGCAGGTGCCTCCGCCCAGACGAAAATACATCGGCGGCTGGCGTTCGCTGGAAGTGCCTCCGTACCCATCGATGAAGTGAGCGGGCGGTGCGCCGCCGCTGATCAAAAAAACCCAGACATACGCGTCGATGCGGGAGTTCTTGAAATGGCGTCCCCACCTGAGGTCGTGCAACGTCGTCTCGGGTGCGTAACCCAGTTCCAGCCATACCCGGCTTGTGACCAAACCATCAAGCCCGGCGCACTCGTCGACTTCGTTAAAATGCGGTAGCGCTTCGCCGGGAAATAATTCTCGGCCGGTTTCCTCGTGATAAACCGGAGGTCGGTCAACGTTGTTCAATAAGCCCTCAATCAGGTCCGAGGCTGGCGCGAGATCCTTCAGGCCTTGCTGATACTGGATTCCGATCGTCGCACAGCCAAATTCATCGGCCAACCTGAGGGCGGCGACATACATCTTGCACTGCTGAAGGACTTGGTGCTCAGTGAGATCCGTTTCTTCATTCGGACCGAATTGGAATTTCACTCCTCGCGAGACTAGCCAATCATAGATTCTGCGGGCTTCTTCATCCGAAACTGTGAGCATTTTTGCATACAAGGTCGATTGGCTCAATCTCTCCTTGTACACCCCGAACGGATGCAGCAGTTCGTCGGGAATGATCGCGTTGTACATGCCCATACAGCCCTCATCGAACACCCCCATGATCGCCTTCGCGGAAACG
Source organism: Verrucomicrobiota bacterium (assembly GCA_019233825.1). Lineage (GTDB taxonomy): Bacteria > Verrucomicrobiota > Verrucomicrobiia > Chthoniobacterales > JAFAMB01 > JAFAMB01. The sequence goes on from JAFAMB010000102.1 coordinate 11,009, forward strand.
AATCGCTGCGCAATCTTCTCCCCGTGTTTGCGCGCGGAGGCCGGTATCTTGACATCCTTGAATTTCACAACCTGCGAGGTGTCATGCTTTACTTTCCCGGTCTGGAGCCATTGGCGCAGTTTCTTAGTAAAAAATTTGTCTTTGAAATCCTCGCTCCAGAGCGTGCCATACTTAACGCCGGCCTTGGTAAGAGAACCGTTCAGATTTAGCAAGCCCACCAGCCCCGGCCAAGTCCCGCTCCAGTTTGCAGCCGTGAGGATGGGGCCGTTGTGCGAAATCAAACCGCCCAGCACATTTTGGCTGTATTGCCACACCGCCTCTGCGACAATGAGTGGAGCGTCTTGCGGTATTGACTTAAATACCCGCAGTCCCATCTTTTGACAGTCGATGAATCCATGTCCCTTGGCTTCATCAAACGGATGCGCTCGCTTAACGTTAAAACCTTCCCGTTGGATAGCTCCCACTAGAGCCTTTTCCATCGCGGCTTGCGCGGCTTCGCATTTTTGGTTGGCTGACAGACGGAGATCGCCGTTTGCGACAAGGTAGACTGTGTTCATAGTTCAACTTTGCTTCCCGTGGAGTGCCCGCTCGCGGTCACCGCGATGGTAATCAATGCACCCATAATAATCTCATGTAAGTAGGTTGGAAGCGCCATTTGCTGGGCTGCACTTCTAAGGATGGCCAGATAAATCCAAGGCTCTTTCCGGTTGCCATAACTTGAAACAGCGACGGCCTATGTAGATATCGGAATTTCAAGGGGGGTTAGTCTCGGCGATCGGTGCGAACAAATTTTTGCACCGGCGTATTTAAGTCATTGTCTACAACCGGGGAAAGACGCCGTCCAGTGTAAACGTTTACAGCAACACTCCGACCACGGGCGCTGGTCGCAAAATATCCCTAACTTATAACCACCAGATTTAACTAAGCGTTCCTGTTCTTGAAAGATCAGGCTTGCCAGCATTTGCCCGAATTTACCACCAGCGAAACTGGCTAATGGTCGCATAGACCAAAAGTAGCGTCACCACCACCATCAAGAAGAACGTCGAGCCAATCAGTATAGAGACAAACAACCAGTCGCCGCGGGTGACCCCGGCAGCTTGACCGGCATGCCGTTGCAGGATCTTATAATTTCGAATATTCGGCTTGTACCAGAGCACAAAAATATCACCAAAGAATGGCACCATTCCCACCACCCCATTGATCAGAATGTTCAGCGCCATCCGGATCAGCGCGATTTTCGGAAGCCGATGCTGAGCGCTCCGATATAAGAGAGCCGCCGACATAAGCGAGGTTGCTTGGTCGCCTAGGATCGGAATCAGTCCGATGATCGGCTCAAATCCAAAGCGGATCCGCGTTCCGGGAAATACGAAAAATGTATCCAGCAAGCGGCTCACAAACCCGATGAACGGGTCCGGATCGCTCGAGTGTTTTGTTTTCCCCTCCGGAGGCAAAACTTCCACGTCGACATAATCCGGTCCTTTTGCAGGTCGGCTGATTCTTGGACCGCTTTCCATGGTAGATCTTTTGAGAGTGATGCTGCCTTCGCCCGGCGATTATGAAGACTGCACCCAACACCCCGCCCGGTCGAAGGTCGTCCCGCTCTATCCGGGAATCTCTCGCAACATCTGAGAATTTGTCGGGAATTTCTTTAGAAAAGATAAAAGCCTTTCGATCGCTTCCGGCGGCCGGTGCCCGGCCAATCCGCGCCTGATCGTATTGATTTTCTCCAGATCATTAGCCGGTAGCAATAGCTCTTCCCGACGAGTCCCAGACTTGAAAATATCGATAGCCGGATAGATCCGTTGATCGCTGATCTGCCGATCCAATACCATTTCCATGTTTCCGGTGCCTTTGAATTCCTGGAAAATGAGCTCGTCCATCTTCGAGCCCGTCTCGATCAGGGCCGTTGCCATAATCGTGAGCGAACCCGCTTCTTCGGTATTCCGGGCAGCAGCGAAAAGCTTGCGCGGTATTTCCATGGCACGAGAATCCATGCCGCCGCTCATTGTCCGGCCACCGCCGGCTATTGCATTATTGAAAGCTCGACCAACTCGTGTCAGAGAATCCATCAACACGAACACGTCTTTCCCGGCCTCGACCAAACGCTTTGCTCTTTCGATCGCGAGCTGGGCAATCCTCGTGTGGCTTTTGATATCGCTGTCGTTGGAGCTCGCCATGATGTCGGCCTTCGGCACAGTGCGACGAATCTCGGTCACTTCCTCAGGGCGTTCATCGACTAATAAAATGATGAGCTTAATTTCCGGATGATTCCTCACAACCGCATCTGCGATATGTTGCAGGAGCGTGGTCTTTCCCGTTCTTGGCGGAGCCACGATCAATCCCCGTTGCCCCTTTCCGATTGGCGTCATCAAATCCATGACGCGTGTGGTATACCTGTCCGGAACGGTCTCCAACCGAATTCTTCCAAGTGGATTGATCGAAGTCAGTTCCTCGAACACGGGCAGGTTCCGATACTTTTCGGGATCTTCGCTATTAATCAGGACAAGCTTGAAAAGCTGCGGGCCACGACTGCCCCGGCGTATTTCCCCCTTGATCCACAGACCGTCACGCAATGCATGCTTCCGAACTACCTCCGGCGTAACAAAGATGTCCTGCGGTGATTGGGTGTAATTCCGCTTTGGATCACGCAGAAATCCGAATCCTTTTCCGGAAACCTCAATCAACCCTTCACCGAAAGCCGGCTCGTATTTGGGAGTTTCAGCCGCCGGAGCGGTTTCCTGAAATCGAAGGGAGGGCGAGCTTTTCCCGGTGGATTCTTCGACCCCTTCCTCGATCTCGGCAGGTTCTTCAGCCAAACGCTCTGCGGGCTCTTCAGTCTTCTGGCTGGGCGGCGGAAGAAGTGCACTAGGCGCACCTAAAGCGTTTTCAGGAGGGAACCCATCCTCACCCCCTTCCAAAGTCGAATGATCGTTCGTGTCAGAAAGGTTTGGATCTTCTACCTTAGCCTGTTTTTTAGTTCTTCTCGTACCCGTTTTGTTGGCTGTTGTCTTTCGCCCACCTGCAGTGGCTTTCGTCCGCCGAGGTTTTTTGACATCGCCTACGTCTTGATTCAGCAAAGCGGGTTGTTCGTTTGCTTCTGCCATAACTTCCATTTAAAAAAATTTCCTCTCCGCCCGGTTAGCTCGAAAGCTTCGTTAGTAGTTCGTCGGAGATGTCGAAATTGCTGTAAACATTTTGTACGTCGTCGTTATCCTCGAGGGCATCGCATAACCTGAGCACTTGCGAAGCTAACTCCTCCCTAGCTACTGCGACCATCGTGTTCGGCAAAAAGGTTAACCTTTGAGATGCAACATGCATTCCGGCATTCTTGATCGCCTCCCCGACATGGTACAACCGATCGTGAGGCGTGGTGACGACATACAGATCCTCATCCGTGGTGAGATCCTCCGCTCCGGCCTCCAGCGCGACCTCCACTAGCTTGTCTTCATCGACTCCGGTCTTCCCAACCGTGATTTGGCCTTTTCTCCTAAACATGTACGAGACCGACCCGGAGGCGCCCAGGTTGCCGTGGTTCTTGGCAAATAGGCTCCGGATATCCGCAGCCGTCCGATTCTTGTTGTCGGTCGTAGCTTCAACAATAATCGCGACGCCCCCCGGCCCATATCCTTCATATATCAGCTCTTCTACGATCCCTCCCTCGATCTCGCCCGTACCCTTTTTGATCGCCCGGTCAATCGTATCATTAGGCATGTTTTGCGCACGCGCGGCGAGGACAGCGGTCCGGAGACGAGGATTTAGGTTAAGATCACCGCCTCCCATCCTGGCCGCAACCATAATCTCCTTTGAGAATCTGCTGAATATCTTTCCACGCTTTGCATCTAACGCGCCTTTAAAGCGCTTGACCTTCGACCATTTGCTGTGACCCGCCATACTTCGGCTAAAACAAAATCAGTTCGGAAAAAGGGATTTAAGTTTTACTAGCGACGCACTTGCGACCGATGAGAAAGGAAGACGACTTCCAAGAGAGAACCGCCGATTAGCGCATCAACAAGCGATACGCAAAAAAACCGCAGATGTACCAGTTTGTCAACCTACTTTGGAAGAAGCTCGTTTGCGAACGGTCGAATCGAGGATTTTCTTGCGCAACCGAAGCGACTTTGGCGTGGCCTCAACATACTCATCGCGAGCGATATATTCCAACGTTCGCTCGAGGCTCATGCGCAGCGGGGGTGCCAACTGGACACCCTTTCCCTCTCCCTGGCTCCGTATATTAGTGAGATGCTTTGTCTTGCACGGATTTACGTTCAGATCATCCGGACGTGAATTCTCCCCGACGATCATCCCTTCGTAGACCTCTTCTTGCGGCCCAATAAAGAGCCTTCCACGTTCCTGGACATTGTTTAGAGCGTAAGCAGTCGATATTCCACCCTCCATCGCGACCAGCACGCCATTGTCGCGACTGGAAATTTCACCCTTAAACGGGCCGTATTCCTTAAATAAATGGCTCATGGAACCAACTCCTCGCGTGAGATTAACCAAATCACTCTCAAACCCGATCAATCCACGAGTCGGAATCACCGCCTCGACCAACACCGTGCTGGTCTGATGGTCCATGCTGATTATTTCGGCCTTCCGGGCCGCCAGGGATTGCAGGATATCTCCAAGGTTTTCATTTGGCAGGTCCACATAGAGCGTCTCGTACGGCTCTGTGACGTTGCCCAGGTCGTCCTGGTGAAAGATCACTTCGGGCCGCGATACCAGGAGTTCGAACCCTTCTCGTCGCATTTGTTCGACGAGAATCGCGATTTGCATCTCTCCGCGAGCGCTGAGCGTGAACACGCCGGCAGTGTCCGTCTCGCTGAACTGCAGCGAAACGTTCGTGCGGCATTCGCGAACCAGTCGCTCTTTAATATGACGCGCCGTTAGAAACTTGCCTTCCCGGCCGGCAAGCGGCGAGTCGTTGACAAGGAAGTTCATCTGAATTGTCGGTGGATCAAAATCAACGAATTCCAGCGCAAGCCGCTCTTCCGAATCGGTCAGAGTTTCTCCGATAGAAACCTCTTCAAAGCCGGCCAGACCGATAATGTCGCCGGCTCCCGCGCATTTGACTTCGATCCGTTCGAGGCCCTGGTATCCGAACAGGGCTGTTACTGTGCCGCGCTCGCGCCGGCCGTCTTTATGAACGCACACAATCGAATCTCCGACTTTTACCCGGCCGCTTACGATGCGGCCGAAGGCCAGCCGGCCGAGGTAGTCGGAATAATCCAGATTGGAAATCAACATCTGAAAATATGTCTCCGGCGCCTTGGGTGGCGGGGGAATGTGCCTGATAATGGCGTCAAATAAAGGTTCCATCGAGGTACCCGGCTCATGAATCTCTCTCATCGCGTACCCCTCCTTGGCGCTCGCATAAATGACCGGAAAATCGAGCTGCGCATCGGTGGCATCGAGCTCGATGAAAAGGTCAAAAACCATGTCTAACACCTTGTGCGGACGAGCATTCTCCCGGTCGACCTTATTGATGACCACAATCGGACGCGCGTGGTTTTGTAGGGCTTTCCGGAGCACAAACTTAGTCTGTGCTTGCGGGCCATCATGCGAGTCGACCACGAGCAGCACGCCATCGACCATTTTCATAATGCGCTCTACTTCTCCGCCAAAATCGGCGTGACCGGGAGTATCAACGATGTTGATGTGGTAGTCCTTGTATTTGAAAGCCGCATTCTTCGCTTTGATCGTGATCCCCTTCTCCCTTTCGAGGTCCATTGAGTCCATCACACGTTCCTCGAGCTTCTGATTAAGTCGGAACGTACCCGACTGACGCAGTAGCTGGTCTACAAGCGTTGTCTTCCCATGATCGACATGGGCGATGATAGCAATGTTGCGAATATGTTCCATAGCAGACGACGGAGAATCGGCACCATGGCTGCGCCTGTCCGCATCGTCAACGAGGTTTGCGTTCAATATCAGTAACCAAGGAGAGTTCAGGTCAGATAGCAACAAGCCTTTTTGTGACATGGGCGTCTCGCCCGTGATCTTCGTCGATAGACGGTCGGGACGCCCATGTTACAAGGCTGGCAATCTTTCAAACCGATTTGAATCCGACAAAAACAGTGCCGCCTTGGGATCTCCATAATCTGAGCCGATATTAATCCCGATCATCCCACCGAGTTTCATCGGACCCGCCTCGCGATGGGTGTGCCCGCAAACCACAGCGATAACCTTTCTCCTGAACTCCCAGATCGCAGCCCCCATCGAACGGTTCCCGAGATAAGCGCGGAAGAATGCGTAGACCGAAGGAGAAAAGTCTGCGGGCAGCTCGGTAACCGGCGGCACGCCGAGTAATTCTTCGAAAGGAGGGGTATGCAACACCACGATGACTCGAGCATCGCCAGATTCCGAGAGGCGCAGTTTCATGCCTTCGACCTGCTCCAGAGCGACTGTTCGAGGGTGTAGTCCGCCCGGCATCAGCTGAAAGTCGCGCCAACGCAAAGGAGAAGCCGTGGAAGGGCTGCCGCGAAGGTAGTCTTCGTCAGTCACGAGCACGTCGCCATACGCAAGACCCGGTACCGCGAAGCCGAGATCGTAGTGGCCGTAGCCACCGACTATGGTCAGGCCCGGGAGCGGAAGGTTTTGGACATCCAGGAGCACAACGCCCAGGGCCTTGGCCGGTGGCGCCCAGTAGCGGTCGATAACCGTTGAAAGCATCCGACAATCGTTCCGCGCGTTGTCGTGCAGCCAGAAATCATGGTTGCCGAGGCA
>JAFAMB010000051.1 GCA_019233825.1 Verrucomicrobiota bacterium
GACGGCAGCCGGGATTCGAAGCCAGCGCGGGTTTAACGTCACAGGAGCGCCCTCGGTATCCAGCTGGATTTCTCTGGTAAGCATGCGCCCAAGATAACAAATCGTTATGGGGTGCTTTTGGCAGGTTTTCCAAATCTCTGTGACTCGCTATGCACATTTGTGCGCCTCTGTGAGCTGATGATTTAGCGGAAAATCACCGAAAAACGCTGTCAAACGGAAAATTTGTATAAATCTGGAGACTTTTGAGGGGCCCGCGACTGCCAGGTTAGGTGGCGTCGGTAACCTTCGGCCAGGAGAAAAAAGTTATCTGCAGATGTGCGCCATGTGGGTCGACTTGTACAAGGAAAAGTGTGCAAGACCGCCCAAAAGACCTTTCAAGAAGATGCCGAGCGTGCACGAAACACCCTTTACGCCGAGTCGCTTCCCAGGGAAAATGAGGCGGCAGATTTAGGTGAAAACACGACGGGATAATGGCGGAAAATGCCGGAGGTGTTATCACTTTTGTTATCAGTTCCGCGGCCTCTTTTACATAAGTGATTCATTTCAAGATACTTGGAGGCGAGGGGAGTCGAACCCCTGTCCTTAAGACCATTGTTCCAGGTTTCTACATGCTTAGCCGATCGAACTAGAGAGCGAGTTTAGCGGATCGGCCCGCGGGACTCACTCTTGTGGCCACGAAATAACTCTTATCCTACGGCGCGGTCACCCCACTTTCGAACCAGCCTGCTGTCGTCGCACCCGGCCTTAGCAGGCATCCGGCCGGACACGTCGCGGATCAATTAAGCCGCGAGAGCGAGATCGTTAGTCTCAGCAGTTATTGTTTTGACTCGATTTTTTACGAGGCCAACGAGTCATCCTCGGCATGCCGCCTGAATCTCAGACCTTAAGTCGAGACCAGTACGCCCCCATTAAAAGGTGCCATAGTTTATACCTAGCACGCCAGAGAGGCAAGGGAGGAGCAGGGGAGGGATCGGCCAAACCGGGCTCAGCGGAAGCAGGAGTTGCAGGAGTGCAGGAGTGGCGGGAGTTGCAGGAGTTACAGGAGTTCAGGAGTTACAGGAGTTCAGGAGTTACAGGAGTTCAGGAGGTTCAGGAGTTACAGGAGTTCAGGAGTTGCAGGAGTTCAGGAGCTACAGGAGTTCAGGAGTTCAGGAGTTACAGGAGTTCAGGAGTTGCAGGAGTTCAGGAATTGCAGGAGTTCAGGAGTTGCAGGAGTTCCAGGAGTGAGGGGAGTTGCGGGAGTTCAGGAGTTACATGCAGTCCGGGAGCACAGGCGTTCCAGTATTTGCAGAACGGTGCGAACAAGCATATTGATCCGGTTTTTAGGCGCCGGCGATCGCTCGCATTCTGCAACTCCTGAACTCCTGCCTTCCCCGCAGAACGGTGCGAACAAGCATATTGATCCGGTTTTTGGGCGCCGGCGATCGATCGCATTCTGCAACTCCTGAACTCCTGTAACTCCTGAACTCCTACCTTCCCGGCTTCTTGAACTCAAAAATGCCGTACCGCATCGCTTCCGTCCGGTACGCAAGCCAGATCCGGGCTATGGTTGCAGCAAAAACACGGTTCCGCCGGCCCGGATCGAACAAAAAAGATCTGTACCCTTGATCAGATGCCAAGCGCCTAAGGAATCGCAGAATGACAATCGACCATGTTGGGGCGACCTGACCAGAAATATCCTTCCGGCTTGCCGCAGTTAAACCGGATTTTTCGGCAGTAGCAACTAGCTCGGCGGAAGTCATCAAATGAGGCAGGCGACCCTCGGTGCAAATTGGCCTGAGTAACCAATTTTTTTGCCAGGAGGCCGGCCTTTCGGCGGCCAGCCAAGAGCACACCACGAGGCGCCCCCCGGGCCTTAAGACACGAAAAACGCGGAGAAAGAATTCGTTTTTATCCGGCATATGTTCCGAACTCTCAATCGCGACTGCCGCGTCGAAGCTTTCTGGAACCAGCTCCGCGGTCAGCCAATCTGCCATGAGGTACTCTGGGTTGCCCATCGATTCCCCCTTATGAGCATAGAGATATTGCGCTCGAGAAAGAGTCACCGCGGTCACCACCGCGCCATTCTCACGAGCCAGCATCCGAGCGGTTGCACCATAGCCGCAGCCAATATCGCAAACCCTGGTGCCGCTGGTTATTTGCGCGTAGTCGGCGACGAGTTTGACGAGTTGTGCAACCGCCAATTCGGCGGTCTCGTTTCCATGCAGCCAAAGACCATGATGCAGGTGTTCACCCCAAATATCGCGGTAAAATGAGTCGAGCTCATCATAATGATCAGCGACGCTTGCGGAATCGATCGGCCGGTTCGAAGCAATCACATCAAGTTAGCGTCCGATTGAGAAAGCCGGCGAGGATTTCATTAAAAGCATGAGCCCGCTCGACATTACCCAGGTGAGCTGCATCTCTTAGTACAACCAGCTCCGAGCCTGCAACCCTTTGCTGGATCGCGCGCGAGATTCTTTCAGGAAATCCCAAATCCTGTTCGCCCGGGATAAGTAAAGTTCTCGCCTGGATTGCAGAAAGCGCCTCGGTGATATCAAGCCCCTGGACCGCGCGGCAGCAACCGACATAACCTTCAACCGAGGTCGAAAGAATCAGATCCGATACCCAAGCCATAGTGTGGGGGGCCTCCTCAATGAATCGAGGGCTAAACCAGCGTGCGAGCGTCGGTTGGACCTGGGTTTGCAGCCCCTCCGAACGAACTTTATTGATCCGATCTTCAAGGGTGTTTTTCCCTTGCTGCTCTGTCTGGCTGCCAGTGCTGCAGAGAACCAGGCTGGAGAGCTTATCAGGAAACTGAAGGGCAAAAATCTGGCCAATCATTCCACCGATTGACACGCCAACAAACGCTGCGCGCGGGATCTCTAAGTGCTCAAGCAGCGCCGCGACATCCGACGCAAGTTCTTCCAGGGTGTAGGAGGCGCCTGGGGATTCACTGCCGCCGTGGCCACGCAGGTCATAAAGCAAAACGCGAAACCGGCGCATCAGAAGCGGAAGCTGATATCCCCAAATGTCCATGCTCGTCGCCAATGCATGACTCAGCACTACTACCGGCCCCCGCTGGTTGCCTTGCAGCCGATAGGCGAGTTTGTAGCCGTTGATCGTTGCGGATGCTCTGCTCATAATCTGCACAGGCTTGATCTGGGCCCTGCTCAAATCGAGCCTGTGCAGGCCGTCTCAATCGGTTTTGCCCTTTTGAGACAAGAGCGGATTGTCGGTGCGTTTTTGTTCTTCCGGCGTCAGAAAGCGGCGCAGGTCAGCTTCAATTTCGGCAACGCTTCCGGTCGTCGTCTGAATGCGGTGAAGTTGGTCGAGTTCCTGCACCAAGCGTTCATATCCGTGGCAAATGACTGCAAGCTGAGCCAGGAGATAGACCGGCACAACCGCCTCGCCCTCTTTGACGTTGCACATCAGCCGGGCAAGCGAACGCAGATTTTTGGCGGTGAGCCCGAGCAGCTCGACCTCGATTCCTCCCGTTTTCGGATCCGTGATCTGAACATTGATTTCCTGGATAGCATAGTCAATCTCGACGCTGAATCTGAAGTCGCCCTTTCCTTCAAAAGAAAAGTACTCGACTTGGTCTCCCTCGTTGGTCGCATAGAGCTCTGCCCCTCGACGCTTCACGTCTGTCAGCCAGTTGTCTACCATTAACCGGAGCGCCTCCTCGGAATTGCTCATCCTGCTTGGTCCTTATCAGCGGAGTAAACATAGAAACAGACAGCCAGCACACAAGTACGGAATCCGCACTAGAGGGGCGTTGCTTGCAACGCCTTCGGCCGACAGGCCGAGCGGACTTCATCGCCACTGGCTGACAATGCGCGAAGGAGCTGCAAGCAGCTCCGGGAGCTCCAAGCAAAACCTGGGACGTTACTTATGGATTTGTACCACGAAATCTGCACGGAAGAATAGGTCACGAAGCGAAGTGAGAGCGCGGAACCGGGGGTTTGACCATCAGAAGAAGGATTTTCAAATCGCAGATTCGGGTTAAGTTTGGCGATCCCTTCAAACTATGACCACGATCATCAGCCCGTTTGAACGTTTGGCGCCAAGCGACGGCTCAGCCAATATTCACCATTTTATCAACGGTCAGCTTCGGGCCGGAAAATCCGAGCGATACGGGGAGGTCTATAATCCGGCTCATGGGCGCGTTTCCGGGCGGCTGGCCTTCGCGACCAGAGCGGAGGTCGATGAGGCGGTTTCGGCAGCAGCTAAAGCTTTCCCGGCCTGGTCGCATTCGCCGGCGGTCCGGCGGGCGCGGATTTTGTTCCAGTTCCGTGAACTGATCGAACGCGAAAAGCAACGGCTCGCTGCGTTCATTAGTGCCGAGCATGGTAAAGTTTTGGATGACGCCAAAGGCGAGTTGATCCGGGGCCTCGAAGTCGTCGAGTTTGCGTGTGGAATTCCCCAGTTGTTAAAGGGTGAGTTTTCAGAACAAGTCAGCACTGACGTGGACAGCTTCTCCTTTCGCCAGCCCCTCGGAGTCGTCGCCGGAATCACGCCTTTCAATTTTCCGGCCATGGTCCCGATGTGGATGTTCCCGGTTGCGATCGCGTGTGGCAACACGTTTGTTTTAAAGCCAAGCGAAAAGGATCCGAGCACGAGTGTCGAGCTCGCCCGATTGCTGAGCGAGGCAGGGCTGCCGGATGGGGTCCTTAACGTTATTCACGGAGACAAGGAAGCCGTGGATGCACTCCTGGATCATCCGGACGTTCAAGCCGTAAGTTTTGTCGGTTCGACGCCGGTAGCGGAGTACGTGTATCGTCGTGGGACAGCAGCCGGCAAACGGACGCAAGCGCTTGGCGGTGCGAAAAATCATATGGTCGTGTTGCCCGATGCGGATGTCGCTCAGGCGGCGGATGCTTTGATTGGGGCCGCCTATGGCTCTGCGGGTGAGCGTTGCATGGCGGTTTCGGTCGCGATTGCGGTCGGCGATCGCTTGGGCGATCACCTGGTCGAAGAATTGATTCCTCGAGTTGCGGCGCTTAAAATCGGGCCGGGTGATGTCGCCGGTATGGAGATGGGGCCTTTGGTAACCAAGGCACACCTGGAGCGGGTGCGTTCTTATGTTGACCTCGGCGTCAAGGAAGGTGCTACTCTCGTTGTCGACGGGCGCGACCTGACGCCACCTGGCGGTGAGGAAGCCTTTTTCTTAGGAGGTTGCCTTTTTGACAACGTGAGACCCGGAATGCGGATTTATCGTGAGGAAATTTTTGGCCCTGTCCTTTGTGTCGTGCGCGTCAATGATGCCGGCGAAGCCCTGAAGCTTGTGAATGGGCATGAATACGGAAACGGTGCTGCGATTTTCACCCGCGACGGTGCTGCCGCCAGGGCTTTTGTTGAGCAGGTTAAAGCTGGGATGGTTGGAATAAATGTACCAATCCCCGTGCCGATGGCATTTCACTCCTTTGGCGGCTGGAAGCGATCGATCTTTGGAGATCACTACATTCACGGACCTGAGGGCGTCAGATTCTACACCAGATTAAAAACCGTTACCAGCCGGTGGCCGAGTGGGGTTGTTACGGGCGCAGAGTTTGTTATGCCAACGGCGAAATAACAGGAGTTCAGGAGTTGCAGGAGTCCTCAATTTCCTCTCGCCCTCGATTGCCTCGATCGTTAGACTTCGCCACTGCCTATGGAAGGAACATGGTCATGGAGGCGGGGATCGATAATTTCCTCGTCTCTGATTTTGTTGGTACTTTGCGTGGGGCTATGGATTCTCCTGGAACCCAAATGTGCGGCAGCGGTCGCTGCGCAGCCGTCGAGCTTAGTTCCGCTGCCCTTTCTGGTATTCGTCGCGTACGAGATCCTGGTGATTCTGCATCATCTCGCCAGGATCCTAATGGCGAAGCTGGTGGGCCTGAAGTTTCTGGCGTTTGCTTGCGGGCCCTTTGCAATCCGGCGAATTCGGGAGCGGACGCGGCTCACTTGGAATAACCGGGAGACCATGATTAGTGGAACCACGGTCTTTGCACCGAAGACCTTGGAAGGCCTTCGATGGCGATGTTTCTGGCTTATCGCGAGCGGCCCGCTGGCAATGATTATAGCCGGGTGCTTCTTTCTGGGGATTGTGCAGGTTACCGACCCGGCACGGCCGTCGATTGACACGCTCTTTTTCGCGGCCATGGCTTTTATGGGAGTTTCGGTGGGAGTGCGTTTCTTGTTGCCTTTGCCTCTTCGCCGCTCGGTCAGTAATGGAACGCTTTTATGGGACACGCTGCGCGGCCGCGCAACCGGCGAAGTGTTATTTTTAGTGAGTGCGTTGGTCCATGACGGACAGCAAGGAGTCAGGCCGCGCGACTGGTCACCGAAGATACTGGATCTTGCCTTGCGGTTAACCGAGAAAACAGATCTTCCCGAGCGCGCAACGGTTTGTTTTCTCGCGTTTTACCGGGCGCTCGACCTGCGCGAGATCGATCGGGCGTCGCGCTACCTGGACGAGGCGGTCGGGAAGGTGAATCCGAAATCCCAGATGCTTTATTCCTGGGTGATGTTGGAGAAAGCGTTTTTCGAAGCTTGGTTTAAACGGGATGAGCTAAAAGCCCGTGAGGCTTTCGAGCGGGTGAAGGATTGGACCAGGATTCCACACCATACCTGGTTACGCGCGTCAGCGGCCATTGCATTCGTGGAAGGCCGACCTGAAGACTGCCATCGTCAGGCACAAGAAGCGCTGAATATTGTCCAGGCCTTACCGGTGGTGCAGCCCTTAGCGGTGAATTTGCTTGAGGAACTGCTGGCCGGCTCAGAGGTCAGGTGCTGAGAAGTAGCGAGTGGGGCAGATTGCCGCGTAGGCGAAGCGTCCCGCTTTGCTTCTTCACGAGATCGATGCCAAGCCCGCAAAAATCACGCGATACCGAAGCCAGGAGCTCATTGCGAGCCTACATCGCCGACACGCCGATACCTCGTCCTCCTGCTCACTGGACCATTACTTTGTATTGATCTTCGATTTGCAGGCCGGTGGCGTTTATTCTTTCTTTCAAGCTTCGATAGGTCGCGGCCAGTTGCTGGTCATCGAAGGTTGGTGTGCCAGTATCGGGTGCGCGCTTCCAAGTGCCCCAGTTTTTTTCGTAGAATGTCAGTAGTGCATCGTGTTCCGCGATGTAGTCCCGCATGAGTTCGTTCTTTTTCTTGATTGTGCTCCAGGGGAAAGACTTTAATAACTCATTCTTGATTTGTTCTGCAATCGCCTGGTTGATCTTTTGCTGAGTCAACGCGTTTGCCAAGTCTTGATCGGCATTCGCGTACAACTTTTCCAAAAGCTCCTCTTTTTCTTTGGTTTGTTCGATCGACGCTCGCCATTGTGCAATTTCATCTTTCGATCCGTAGGTGCTCGGATCAAGCCGGTCGGGTTTGCGCAGATAGGTGAAACTTATGCGAAGGCCGCTCTCCTCCTTTTGTATGCGGTCGAAGACCTGACCTGCAGCGTTGCCGATGCGCTCCCTAAGCTTTAAGATAATTTCCTGCATCTGCTGGTCGGTGAATTTAGGTTGGCCTGCACCGGGGCCAGGCTTTGCCCCAGGGCTTTGTACTGGGACAGCGGCTTCCTTTTGAGCGTGAACGACTGCGGGCACAAGAGCAAAGCAGACGTACAGAGCCAGCCGGGTTATTTGGGGAGAGACTAGGTTCATTTCTGGTATCAGGAGTTGGAGGAGTTATTCGCTCATCGCCTTATATTCTTTTTCAATTTGTTCGCTAGTACTTAATATCTGGTCGCGGAGTCTTTTGTAGATGCTTGCGGCGGAAGCGGAATTGAATTCGGGTTTGTTTGGATCAGCGTTTGGTATCCAGGAACCCCAGTTTTTATCGTAGAACAATAAAAGCTTGCCTTGCTCATCGATAAAGTCAGCAATCAGTCTCTTCTTTTTCTCGATCTCATCCCAGGGGAAGCCGTCCACGATTAACTTCTTGAATTGGCTGACAAGTTCTTCGCTAGCGTCGGCATTTTTGAGCTCTCCATCCAAGTCCTTTCCGAGATTTGTATAAAGTTGAGTGACAAGATCATGTTTCTCTTTCAACTGCTGTAGCATCCCTTGCCATTGCGCAACCTCCTCCCTGGATGCGTAGCTATTCGGATTGAGCCGGTCCGGTTTCTCGAAATAGTTGAGTCGTAAATAGAGGTCGTTCTCTTCGGCCTGAATGCGGTTCAACACCTTATCGGCTGCTTTCCCGAGTCGTTCGAGTTGGGCCTGGTTGACCCGGGAATCTTGCCGAACGGCCTTTCCGGGCTGCTTCGCGGGTGAACGCAACGCCGGATTGTCCGGGTTCGTCCGCCCCGGTGGCGTCGCAGAACCGGACTGTTCCGCTTGGGCAAATGGCAACCCGGAGCTGACCAGGGCTACAATTATAGGAAGACAACTGTTCGCCGGGAGGCCTCGGAATAGGAAGGTCAAGGTCATCGCATTCAACTTCTAGTGAATGCCGGGCGCCGACGCAAGGGGGGAAGTGGGAGTGCCAGTGTCGAGAACGCCGAGAACGCCGAAAGCGCCGAGAAGTAAGGAAAAGGGGCAGTGTCAGTGCCAGTGAGGCGCTCGCCGTTCACTTTTCGCCGTTCGATTACTTCTCGGCGTTCCCGGCGTTCCCGGCGTTTTCCTCCCCTGTCAGTTGCTTGTACCTGAAGCAGGTCACTTCGTGGTCGTTTATCATGCCGACAGCCTGCATGAAAGCGTAGGCAACTGTCGGACCAATGAATCGAAAGCCTTGTTTTTTACATTCCTTGGCCAATGTCTCCGATCTTGAATCTTTTGCGGGAGCCTCACGGTAATTTCGCCAGCGGTTCACTACCGGTCTGCCGTCCACCACTCGCCACAGAAAAAAGTCCAGGCTTCCGTATCTTTCCTGCACCCGAAGTGCGGCGCGGGCGTTGGCCACCGCTGCCTCCAGCTTAGCCCGGTTGCGAATGATATCCGGGTCTGAAAGAAGCTTCTCGATTTCTTTCGGGCCAAACTTAGCAACCCGAACGGGATCGAATCCGTGAAACGCGAGCCGAAATGCTTCCCGCTTCCTTAAGATGGTGATCCAGCTAAGCCCGCTCTGCATGCTTTCCAGAACGAGCATCTCGAAGAGGTGATTATCGTCGTGCAGTGGAAGGCCCCATTCCTCGTCATGATACGCAAGATAGAGAGGATCCTCCCCCGGCCATGCGCAGCGTTTAAGGTTCATAAGTCTATGAAATTTCGAATCCTGCGTACGGGCTGAGCCAAGCCTTTAGAACACGCGGTTGACAAGCTCCTCGGCGCGCTCATAGCGACGCAGATTTTCGACGAAGTGTTCGGCAATCCGAAGCGATTCGTTGGCGTATCCCCCGCCAGTATGAGGCGTGATGTAGCAGTTTGGCACCGACCAGAGCGGATGATCAGGCGGTAGCGGCTCCGGGTCGGTGACGTCGAGGTATGCGGCAGACAGATGACCCGATGCAAGGGTGGTCGCGAGGGCTTCCTGGTCCGTCGTCGTACCGCGTCCGATGCAATAGTAACGGGCACCAGGTTTGATTCGGCGAAGCCTCTGGGCATCAAAGAACCCCCGCGTTTGGGTGCTATCCGGTAGGATATTAACGACGTGATCGGCTTCAGCCAGCGTGTCCCAGAGTTCTACGGGGCCGACGATGCGAATCGATGCTCCCGGTTGTGGTGTGCGACGGTGGCCGATCACTCGGACTGGATAGGGTGCGAGAAGCTCGGCCAACCGCCGTCCGATCGCGCCGTACCCAACTATAAAGATAGTTTGGTTGGCCAGTAGTCGGATATTCATGCGCAGTTCGTTCTGGGGCCAACCGCGCGCCACCCTCTGATTCTCGTAGGAGGGATAGAGCTGCCGGGCATCCGCGAGCAGCCACGCCATGAGATGTTCCGCACACGGTTCATCGTAGACATTCGAGCTGTTTGTCATTATAGCCGAATGATTCCTTAGCGAATCACGAATTTCAGCTGTGTCATAGCGCGCATAACCGGCACTGGAAAGATGGAGCCAACGCAACTTGCTGGATCTGATGACAGCCTCAGGATCCGGTTGACCAAAAACAATCTCCGCTTCGAAAATGCGCGGGTCTAAAACTCCCACGTCTAATACGTGATCCGTTTTTCCGGCGATGATCAGCCGGTGTGATGCGGTGGCACCGATGAGCAGCGCTTCAGCGGAATTGGTCAGAAATGCGTTGGTCCAGATCGTCAGTGCGGTCATGGCTTATCTATGGTAAATGGTGTACACAGTCGCCATAAACCAGATTTTCGTGTGGCGATACTCTCAGTTGCCTTTTGATCGATTCAATCAGTTTCTGGTTTTTTCGGTCCAAATCCGGCCTCAGGCCTTTCCAAACTGCCGACTGGTTCCCGAACTACTTTGTTCTCCGGCGAGGTGAAGAATGATATCGGTCTTGGAAATGCTGCCGATCAGCCGTTGGGAAATCAAATTATCCACCACGGGTAACCGCTCCGAATTTGCTTCAGAGAATTTATGCAAAGCTTCACTCATCCCCTGAAGCGGTGACACGTAGGGAAAATCCTCGTTCATGATATCTGCGGCGATGACTACCGATTCAAGTTCGGGCCGATCGAGGAAGGTTTTGACGTCATGCAGGGAAACTGCCCCTAGGAGCCGTTTTTCCTTATCAACGATATAGATGTGTTGGAAACGATGTTGCACAAAGGTTTCGGCAATCTGGGCAAATGTGGCGTTCTTCGGGAGCGTAATTGGATCAAGGCGGACCAAATCGCGAATACTGACCTCAGCCAATTGCTGGTTGAAGAAAGCGGCGCCTTTTCGTTCGAGTGACTCGCCATACATGAAGCGCCTCTCGAAAATGCCGCTGCAATAGTAGGCTACCACGCAATTCACCATCAGGAAGGGGGCAATTGCGTAATCCAGGGTGAGCTCGAATCCCATCAAGATCGCCATCAGCGGTGCGCCCGTCGTCGCCGCAATAAAGGACCCCATGCCAACAAGACCGTACATCGCCGGGTCGGACTGCAGGTCCGGGACGACGTAGAGAACCGTTTGACCATACAACGTCCCGATCGCTGCGCCGATGAACAAGGTCGGTGTGAAAACTCCGCCGACAACGCCGGATCCAAAGGCCGCTGCGGTCGCCAACAATTTCAGCAGCAGGATGGCGAGTATCTCGTCCCAAAACCAATTCTGGTGAAACAGGGAACGAAGTAGCCCCTGGCCGTTTCCGCACACTTCGGGGTTTAATATGGCGAGCGCGCCGACAAACGCGCCACCGAGGGCAAGCTTGAGCGGTATCGGAATCTCGACTTTCGAGAAGAGGCGTTCGGCCGTTCGGAGAAATCGCAGATACGCTGGAGCGACGAATCCTAAAACGAAACCGACACAGGTCAGCGGTATCATTTCCCATCGCGTGTGTAAATTAAACCCCGGCGACTTATACAGCGGAGCAGCGCCATGCAGGAATTGCGAGACAAACGCCGCAACGACTGAAGCCAGGATTAAGGGGCCGAGTGATTCTACGACTACAGTACCCAAAATGATTTCGGCAACAAAAAAAGAGGCTGCGATCGGCGCGTTGTAGGCGCTGGCGATGCCGGCTGCCGCTCCGCATGCCACCAGATGCCGCCGTTGCGGGATTGGAAATCTACGAACCCTTGCAACGAGCGAAGCCACAAGCGATGAGAGCTGAACCAGGGGGCCTTCTCGACCAATCGATGTCCCCGTGCTGATCGAAAAGAGAGCGGACAAACTCTTAACGAGACTTGCTCGGACTGAAATTATGCCGCTGCCGACCACGATGGCTTCCATGTAGTCTGTGGTCGTTTTCTGGCGGACGGTGGCGAAGAGACGGTTCCCAAGCCAAAGAGTAAGGCCGGCAAGAAGCCCTCCCGCAGCAGGCACAGCCAGTCTTTGCCACCAGTTTAGTTTAACGAAGGAGTCGATGATGCCCGATTCCGATCCAGTCGCCAGGTAGTGGACGAAGTCACTCGCTTTACGAAAGCTCTCCGAAGCGAGAGCACCCAGAACACCGATCACAGCCGCCCAGATGAGCGTATACTGGCGCTCGGTCAGCCGAAGTCGCTCGACCAGCCAGACCTTTAGTCTCAGCAGCTGGCGTAACAGCGGAGAAAGAGTCTGCTTCGGTTTGTTCTCCCCGGTCTTTTCCATTCGGCTGGGTCAAGGGCAATCGGCAAAGGCACTGAGAAAACTCGGGAAATCTTCCGCTTTTACCAGCCGATCGATCACTTGATCCCCCCGTACATGCCGGGCCAGGAATGAAATTAGCTCGAGGTAATCCGCCCCGGCATGCTTTGGAATACCGATCAAAAAAACGAGCCGAACCAGCATATCGCTAAAGCGTATCGGCTTCGCACAGGTGGCCACGACCATGACCAACGACGAGACGCTATTTGTCCGCGCATGCGGAAACGCGATGCCTCCTGGAAATAACGGTGGATCGCTTTTCTGCCGATCAAATGTGGCGGCGGATAGCTCCGACAAGTCCTTGACTTGAGGGTGTCCCTGCAGCGCGCCAAGCATCTTAAGGATGGCTTCGCGCTCAGATTTCGCTTCTAGATTTCCGATGAAAATCGCGGCTCGCAGGTGCTCAACCGATTTCCGACTGATCACTAAATAACCTCCGTATCTCTTCCTTCCTTATACCAGATACGCGGCACTGGGAAAGGGAGTTTCGCGCGATTGAGAGGTAAAATCTCGAAACGATTATACCGTAGCGCGGAAGGCTCTGAATAACCCGTGGGTCCGAATCCTCCATCACCCTCACCTTACTGGATTCGTGAGCGCGTGAGTAATCTGGTCGACCACCGCCTCGAGCGGTTTGCGCGCGTCAACAATGATTGCGTCCTTCGGTTTCTCGAGCGTGGCGAACTGGCTTTCCATCAATTCCTTTGGGAAAAAATGGGCAGAGCGATGTTGCAGGCGGCTACGAATTGTCTCGGCATCTATATCAAGGTACACAAAAGTCAGAGGCGATACATGATCTCGCAATGTGCTGCGATATGACTCCTTAAGCGCTGAGCAAGCCAGGATCACAGATTGGCCTTCGGCCAGTCGGCGTTGGAGCTCGTCATGCAGCCGGTGAAGCCAGGGTACTCGATCGTCGTCGTTGAGCGGGATCCCATGCTTCATTTTTTCAATGTTTGCCGGTGGATGGAAGTTGTCCGCGTCGAGGAAGACCCAATGCAGGCTTTCCGCAAGCTTCTCTCCCACAGCCGTCTTCCCCGAACCGGCTACGCCCATGAGGATGACTGCGCGAGGATGGTCACTTGGCATAAGGAATTAAATATATTGTTTAATCTCTGCCATACTAGCCCGGCTTACGAACATCAGAAGCATTCCGTTCAACAGCTCAAATTTGACGTGCCAACCGTTAATCTCTTGGAAGCCAGCGCCGATATCCATCGAATCAAAAGCGTCCCGGGAGATGACAAACACGTGGAGCAGCTCTCCGCTCGGTAGACGAAAACAGGTCAGAGACAGTATGTGACCGTTCCACCAGAGTGTCTTGCATCCAGCTGTCGGAAGGCCAAGCAAAGCAGGGGGCGGCGAGGGAATGCTTGGGGCGCGCATTTCAGCCAGATATTCCTGGGTGTGGGAGAAGCTGGCTGTTTGCAGATCTAATTGGGGAGCTGGAACCGCCGCCAGCATCGACAGATTTGCCTTTCGATATTGGTCAACCAATTGGCGCCCGGAGTTGCGTCGATGGTACATTGGCACAAGGATCACCGCACTCAAGGCAATCACAGCCGCCAAGGCGAGCAGCGGCCTGATCGAAAAGTAGCGCGTCGGCGGGCGATTTTCGATCCCGGCCAGAATCGCAGACCGTAACGTGGCCGGGGGCTCAAACTCGGACAGCTTTTCCGCAATCATCGAGTCGAAGCCCCGCTGTTCCTTGAACCAAGCCCCCAATTCAGGATCGCGAGCGGCTTGTTCGAGCGCGTCACGAAAGACCGGGTCCTGGGCGTCTGCACCGTTTGGACGGTAAGCGTTCAGCAGGAACTTTGCGGTCTGGTTCGTGATCTCAGGACGTGGCTTCTTCATCTCTTTTCAAAGGAATGATTTTATCGCTGTTTTCCGCAATGGCACTGGCCAGAATTGCTTTCAGCTGCTCTTTGCCTCTCGATAAGCGCGACATAACGGTCCCGATCGGAATATCCAGGGTTTCCGCGATCTCTTTGTACGAGAGTTCGCTCAAATAAAACAGCTCTACCGCTGTGCGATAAGTGGGCTCAATTCGGTCTAGTGCGTCAATCACAGCCTTAGCGTCCAAAGCCCGCAAGGCATCGGCAGAAATAGAGGGAGAATCATGGATTTCAGGCCGAAATTCGACGTGGGGGTGGTTCGTTTGCGTTCGGACGATACGCAGAAATTCGCGCCGGAGCGTCGTGAAAAGCCAACACTTGACCTTTGAAATATCACGGATCTGATGTGACCGCTGGGCAAGGATAAAAAATGTTTGCTGCGTCAGATCACCAGCTTCCGCCTCGCTCTTGGTCAGGGATAATGCGAACCGGTACAGAGACGCGTAAAAACGTCCCACAATGACCTCGAGATCTAATTCGCGAGCCACAAAAAAAATACAGTTTACCATTCCTGAGAGATGAGCGGGCGGCGATTATTCCATTGGAACCGGGAACCGGAGTTTCCGGTTACTTCAAAATAAGCAGTGCTCAGCCGGTAAGTGTTTCCAGCGATTGTGGCTTGTTTGTTGCGCATAGTTGGTTGCAACCTATTACAAATTCTGTTTTTTTTATACAAAGTGAGTGAAATCGTGATGGTTTGTTTAGCCGGCGGATCGTTGGCCGCGTTTGTCTGGTGCATCTGGTCGGTAGCCTCTTCCCCTCTTACTCAACTTAAATTGCAGTCGCGGAGAAAACGTTGGCAGTACGAAATCGATCTGGATGGACTGTGGTATAAGATCCGCGGGACAACTGATAATTTGTGTTGGGAAGCCTATTGGAACGGACGCCTGCTTAACCCGGTTTTCGAACTAACCGCTTTTGAAGGGGTGACTGCAGACCATTGGGTGTTTTTGCGGCTGCGGCGGGGTAGAGAGGTTTCCATTTCCACGCTCCTCGCCCATGCTTTCACCGGTCGCGTACAGCCGGCATGGGTCATCGGCTTGTCCCAGGCGAGAGAAGTCCGGACCAATTTACCGGAGTTTGATCGAGAATTCCTGCTGGCCGCCGCCGGGTATGGCAAGACTCTGCAAATGAGCGTTTCCCCTGAATATCTGGCGCGTCTGAAGAATTTACCTCAGCCGGTTCTTGTAGGATTGATGATTATTTGGGGGGAGGGCAAGTTGCGCGTGCGGGTCGAGGGCTTTCGCGGAGGAGCCGGGTTCGCGCCGATCGAGCAGCTTTTGGAACTGGCGCGGCAGTCATTACAACAGCTTCACTGCCCTTCTGACAGGGATAGTAACGTGGAAACGCCCTCGACACCGGCAATAAGATACGAATCGAGCCCGCAATGATCGTTCTGGGTACAGGCAGGATGCCTGTGCAGTACAGGTAGAATGCGTGCTACCTTGCCCCGGTTGCAAAGTAGCATAGGCTTCCAGCCTGTATATCGTAGCATAGCCTTCCACCCTGCATTTATATGAAATCGAATTCCTCCTACAGCCCCCGCAAGTATTCCGGACCGGTGTTAGATGGACCGGAAAGAGCTCCGAGCCGCGGCATGTTGTACGCCGTTGGTTTTAAAAAGGAGGACTTCCAGAAGTCAATCGTCGGCGTGGCGTCCACCTGGAGCATGGTGACTCCATGTAACATGCATATCGACCAGTTAGCCAGGGAGGCGGCCAAAGGCGTCGATCAAGCAGGAGGGAAGTCGATCATCTTCAACACAATCACGGTTTCGGACGGGATTTCGATGGGGACTGAGGGTATGAAGTACTCCCTGGTCTCCCGGGAGGTGATTGCAGACTCGATTGAAACCGTTGCGGGGTGCGAGGGTTTCGATGGGTTAGTTGCAATCGGGGGGTGCGACAAAAACATGCCGGCTTGCCTGATTGCCCTGGCACGTTTGAACCGGCCGGCGGTCTTTGTTTATGGAGGAACGATCCTGCCGGGTTGCATCAACGATCGGAATCTGGACATTGTGTCTATTTTTGAAGCGGTCGGCGCACATTCGACCGGAACGATTTCGGATCAAGAACTGGAACAAGTGGAATCGTGTGCAATCCCCGGACCAGGTTCTTGTGGTGGGATGTACACCGCCAATACCATGGCCTCCGCGATCGAGGCCCTCGGAATGAGTTTGCCCAATAGCTCCGCCCAGGCGGCGGTCTCCAAAGAAAAGCTGGCTGATTCGGCCTCTGCCGGGGCTGCCGTGCTGGATTTGATCAAACGAGGTATTCGTCCGTCAGACATCATGACGAAGGAAGCTTTTGAGAACGCGATGACTGTCGTCATCGCCCTCGGCGGCTCGACCAATGCGGTGCTCCATCTTCTCGCCATGGCTCATGCCGCAGGCATCAAGCTGAAGCTGGATGACTGGACACGCATCGGCAAAAACGTTCCAGTGCTAGCCGACCTCAAGCCGAGCGGCAAACATGTCATGTGGGAACTCGTTCAGATTGGCGGGATCATGCCGCTCATGAAAACGCTCCTGGAGGAAGATCTCCTGCGTGGTGACTGTCTGACCGTGAGCGGAAAAACGCTCAAGGGAAATCTCGCGGGTGTGAAACCATACCCGAAGGGTCAGTCCATCATCCGCAGTTTCGCGGATCCGATCAAACCGAATAGCCATCTAGTCGTTCTCTATGGCAACTTGGCTCCGGAAGGCGCCGTGGCCAAGATTTCAGGCAAGGAAGGGCTCCGGTTCGAGGGAAAGGCTCGGGTTTTTGAATCTGAAGAAAAAGCGCTCCGAGCTATCCTCGATGACAAAATCAAGAAAGGGGATGCGATCGTCATTCGCTATGAAGGTCCGAAAGGAGGGCCGGGTATGCGCGAGATGCTCGCTCCCACATCAGCGATCATGGGCAAAGGTCTCGGGAAAGACGTCGCCTTGATCACCGATGGAAGATTTTCCGGAGGCAGTCACGGATTTGTGATCGGGCATGTGACTCCAGAAGCGTTCACAGGTGGGCCGATAGCGATCATCAAGAATGGTGATCCGATCCAAATTGATAGTGAGAAGAAGACGATCACCCTCAATATTCCGAAGACAGAGCTCACGGCGCGCCTTAAACAATGGAAACAGCCAAAGCCGCGGTATGCTAAGGGCGTTCTGGCAAAGTACGCAGAGCAGGTTAGCCCGGCCTCGCTAGGCGCGGTCACGGACTAGCTGGAGCCTGTTGCGAAATGGATTGTTCGATAGATTGACCTAGTACGCTCTTCAAAAATCTACGCGATCTGTTAGCCGGGAAACAGCGGCGAAGCCGAGACAGATGATAGCCTAGGCTGAGCTTGCGAGGCCTAGGAACCGGTAGCCCAAGACGCCGAGCGCTGCAGTCGCCGCTAAACCTCCAAATTTAGAATTTGGAATGCAATACCGCGGGAGCGCGCCCCTAACGCATCGTTCGACAGCCGCTGACGAGAACGGCCGTAGCAGCCTTCGCGATGCGCTCGAGCCATTGGCGCGTCTCGATCCCCGCGAACCGAGTCGGAACGAGCTTTTCAATCAACCCGCCATTTGCGTGAAGCTCGAGCAGGCCCCAGCCGAGCGGGACTTCGCGGGGATCAACCAATTCGGGGCTTGTTACGAGATAGTGGAGGTTGCCAAGTCCGTAACGGGTGATCAGATCAAACTTCGTGCTTTCAAAGAGTTGACGGTGAATCCGAACAATTTTCTGAATGGTTTGATTATATGTTCTGTGGTCGACTTTAGTGAAATCGAAGGTGGCCCATTCCGGGAACAGTGAATCCGATGTTCGCAGAGAAGGATAATGAGGAGCCAGCAGGCGCTCAAGCCGTTCCCGGCGATCCTGAAGTGCCAGCAAGTTTCTTTTAAGTTCGTGTTGGCACCGGTTATCCCGGAAAAGATCTGTCCGGCTCTGTTTGCATTCAAAAATAGCGACCAATGATTCGCTGTGTTTCCGGTCCACACGAACTCCCGCGACGTCGATCCGGTATGACGAGCGCGGGGCGCGAACTTCCATTGCGCAACAACGGAACCCTCGGTCATAAGCCCAAAGCAAGGCCTGCTCCTTCAGGCATCGATGTCTGTCTGACTCGCCGGTTACTCGCCGCATCGATTTAGCCTACTCCCCAAAAATCACGCAAAAGCCGACGCGACGAGCTCATTGCGGGACCTACAGTGAATCCAGGCTCGCGGTGAGCGCTTCGAGAAGCGGCCTCATTGTTTCAACCGTCTCATCGCCCATGTTCGAGACGCGGAACGTCTTCCCTTTGATCTTCCCGTAACCGCCATCGATTTGGAATCCGTGCTCCTCCCGAACTCGCTTGACAAAAGCCGCCACATCGATCTCCCGGTTGTTTCGGACGCACGTCAAAGTGACGGATCTATAGCCTTGTTGCGAGAAAAACTCGAATCCGTTGGCGGTCACCCAATCGTGCACAAGGCGGTTGGTCTGAACATGGCGTTGATACCGATGCTCCAGCCCCTCAGCGAAAATTTCTTCCAGCTTGGATTGCAAAGCATAAATGTGCGGGATTACCGGAGTGCTTGGGGTCATAAATTCTTCGGCGTTTTTCTTGAACTCAAGCAGATCAAAATAATAACCGCGGTCGTCGAGTTGGCTGGCGCGCTCAAACGCTCGCTGTGAGGCCGAAAACAGGGACAAGCCCGGAGGCAGCGCCAGCGCCTTCTGGCTCCCTGTTAACATCAGGTCGATTCCGAGGTCGTCCATCGCGATCGGGAGTGCCGAGAAGGAAGAAACCGTATCCACAATAAACACTACGTCAGGGTAGTTGCGCACTACCTCGCTGATCTCCCTCAACGGATTCAGCACTCCGGTCGAAGTTTCGTTATGGACTAGCGTAATCGCATCAAACCGTCCGCTCGCAAGCTGCGTGTTCACTTGGCTCGGATCAATCGCCTTACCCCATTCTATTCGCAGCGGCTCAGCGCGTTTACCGCATCGCTTCGAAACATCAAACCACTTATCGGAAAAGGCACCGCACATGCAGTTAAGTACGCACTTTTTTACCAGATTCCTGATCGCACCTTCCATGATGCCCCAGGCCGAGGAAGTCGATAAAAACACTGGTTGCTGAGTTTGAAAGATTTCCTGGAGGCCCGGATACACAGCTCGATAAAGCGCTTTGAAATCCGAGCCGCGGTGGCCGATCATCGGCTGAGTCATTGCCGCGAACGTCTTTGGCGATACTTCCACCGGCCCTGGAATGAA
>JAFAMB010000005.1 GCA_019233825.1 Verrucomicrobiota bacterium
TAGATGTTGTAGTGCATCACCTTGTCCGGTCCAGTCACTTCCTGGATATCCATCAGCGTGCCAAGCGGAACCATCTCGTTCTTGTTATTCCGGGTGTAGAGTTGCCCGATAGATTGCGGCTGAATACGAAACTGCGAGTCCCCCTGAACGTTGACCTGATCAGTCCGGTTCACAAAGTTGAAATCATTAACGTAGGTGGAGCCGAGGTAGGTCTGCAGGGTGTCGAACACGGAATTGACTGGAACATCCAAAGTCTCGACCTTCTTCCTATCGATATTGAGGTAGAGCTGGGGCACCTGAGAACGGAAACTCGTGAACAACCCGACCAAACCATGGCCCGAGCTTGCTTTTGCGATCAATTGGTCGGTAGCCGCTTGCAACGCCGGCAGGCCCGCGCCGCGACGGTCCTGGATCTGCAACTTGAACCCGCCGGCATTCCCGATCCCGCGGACCGGGGGTGGTGGAAACACCAGCGCCCGGGCGTCCTGTATCTGCGCGAACTTTTGGCGTACTGCCGCCATAATCGCAAAGCCGTTCAACCGCGGATTCTTTATGCGTTCCTCAAACGGTGCGAGTGTAAGAAAGGCGGTCACAGTGTTGTTGCGGTTGGTGCCATCGAGCCCCGAGTAACCGGCGAACTCGACCGTGTGGATAATGCCCGGGATGGTGCGGGCGATCTCTGACATCTGTCTGCGGACCTCTTCGGATCGTTGGAGCGAAGCTCCATCAGGTAATTGCGCAAATGCAATAAGGTAACCTTGATCCTGCGTCGGAATGAATCCGGCCGGTACAGTTTTGAATCCAAAAAAGGTTAGTAACAGGAGACCGGCATAGACCAGCAGAGCGATCGCCGCTAACCGCAACAGCCTTCGAACTGCCCAGGTATAGCCATTCACCGCGGCATCGAAGCTCTTATTGAAAAGACGAAAAAACCAGCCAAGGACCAGATCCAGCGCGCGCGCCAGGAAGTCTTTGTTTGCGTCGTGAGGCTTCAGCAGCAAACCGGCAAGCGCCGGACTTAAGGTCAGAGAATTGAAGGCCGAGATCAATGTCGAGACTGCGATGGTCAAGGCGAACTGACGATAAAACTGACCGGTAATCCCACTGATAAAAGCCGTCGGAATAAACACCGCGCTCAGCACAACCGCGATTGCGACGACCGCGCCTCCCACCTGATCCATCGCCGTCCGCGTGGCTTCCTTGGCTTGCATACCCTGCTCGATATTGTGCTCGACCGCCTCCACGACAACAATCGCGTCATCGACGACGATGCCGATCGCGAGCACCAGACCGAATAGGGACAGATTGTTCAGGGAAAAGCCAAACACCGCCATCACCGCAAAAGTTCCGATCAGAGAGACGGGCACAGCCAGCAGCGGGATAATCGTTGCCCGCCATGTTTGCAGGAAAACCAGCACCACGATGAGCACAAGCAACACCGCTTCAAAGAGTGTGTGGATAACGGCCTCAACCGATTGCTCGATGAACTGCGTCGGGTCGTATACGATCGTGTATTCCAGGCCTTTTGGAAAAGACCGGGAAAGATCCTTCATCAGACTCCTGACCTCATGAGCCGTCTTCACCGCATTGGAGCCGGGCAACTGAAATATTGCGAGCGCCTGAGCGGGCTTACCGTCGAGGTGAGAAGACACGTTGTAATCCTGTGCGCCAAGTTCAGTGCGACCGACGTCAGCCAGATAAACGATTTCTCCGTTGTCGCCGCGCTTGACGATAATCTGGCCGAACTGTTCCGGAGTAATCAGGCGACCCTGCGTATTAATGGTCAATTGCAGCTCGGTACCCGGAGGCGCCGGCTCCGCACCGAGGCGCCCGGCGGCGACTTGTATATTCTGAGCCTGAATTGCTGAGACAATGTCATCGGTGGTCAGGCTGCGGGCATACATCTTGTTCGGGTCCAACCAGATCCGCATGCTGTACTGGCGAGCACCGAACACATTTACGTTGCCGACACCCTCTAAACGTGAAAGCGGGTCGCGGATCTGCAGGAAGGCATAGTTACTGATGTAAGCCTGATCGTAGGTATTATCCGGAGAGAGCAGATGCACCACCATCATCAGATCGGGAGACTGTTTCTGCACTGTTACGCCTAAATTCCGGACTTCCTGCGGCAATTGCGGCGTAGCAATGGCAACGCGGTTCTGCACCAGCACCTGAGCAATGTCCAGGTCGGTTCCCAGCTTGAACGTGACGGTTAATGTCAGGGAGCCGTCCGCGGTCGACTGCGAAGACATATACAGCATGTTCTCGACGCCGTTGACCTGCTCTTCAATCGGCGTGGCCACGGTATCCGCAACCACTTTAGGATCCGCCCCTGGATAACTGGCGGTGACCTGTACAGTGGGGGGCGCAATCTCAGGATATTGCGCGGTCGGCAGTGAGAAATAAGCAAGCATCCCGGCGATCACAATGACGATCGAAATCACCATCGCGAAAATCGGGCGTTCAATGAAGAAGTGAGAGAATTTCATAGTTTGGCGACAGGCACTAACGACCGCCACCGGGCTTTGCCTGGTTCGATTGCGCCCCTTGACTCGGCGCTTGCCCCTGCGCCTGGTGTGGTAGAGTCCCGCCCGCTTCGCCCGCCGGCTGTATCTTGGTAGTCGTCTGCAGCTGGAGCTGATTCGAGGCGAACTGATTCATATCGCCCGGCTGCGGACTGACTTTTGAACCGGGCCTCGCATTGATAGCTCCGCTGATTATGATCTGTTCGTCGCCTTTCAGCCCATTCAGAACCACTCTTAGCCCCTCGACTTCCAGTCCGAGCTCGACCGGGCGAACTGAGACGACGTTATCCTGGCCCACAACGAGAACAAATTTTGTGCCTTGATCGGTACCCACCGCCCGGTCCGTTATGAGGAGGGCCTGATGTAGCGGACTTGCAGCCACGCGGACCCGAACGAAAGCTCCGGGAGTCAAGAATCCCCTTGCGTTCGGAAAAAGGCCGCGGACCTGGAGGGTTCCGGTGGAGGAATTAAATTGGTTGTTGACGAAATCGATCACTCCTTGATGGGGAAACCCCGTTTCGGTTTCCACCTTAAGATAAACGGGCACTCGCGCGGACCTGGCATCGGCGAGCCTTCCTTCCCGGACCTGTTGCTGGTATTTCAGGATCGAACGTTCATCGACATTAAAATAGGCGTAGATCGGATCGACACTCACTATATTTGTGAGCAGAGTTGAATCTGCCTGGACCAGGTTTCCCACCGTAACCTGCTCCCGGCTGATCCGTCCGATAATCGGGGATGTGATCTGCGTAAAGCTCAGATTCAATTTTGCCGATTCCACCGCTGCCCGAGCGGCCAGCACTTGGGCCGCGGCCTGGTTTTTGTTCGAGAGCGCAGTATCGAAGTCCTCCTTCGCGATGACTCCTGTCTGCCGGAGTTTGTCTTGTCTGGCAAAATTCGCATCCTGCAGCTGTTGGTTTGCCTCTGCCTGGCGCTGTTGAGCCTCGGCTTGATCCAGCACCGCCTGGTACGGCCTTGGATCGATCACGAAGAGCAGGTCCCCTTTATTGACCATGTCGCCGGCCCTGAAAGTAATATTGTCGATATAGCCGCTGACCCGCGGGGTAATGTTGACGCTTTCGACCGCGTCAGTCCGCCCCGTGTATTCGTCCCATTGGACAATTTCTTTTTGTAACGGCTTTGCGATCGTAACCGGTGGAGGGGAAGGCGCTGCGGGCGGCGGTTGCCGGTTACAACTCGAGACCAATGCGCTCATGGTGAAGAACAATACCGCGGCCATGAGCACCCCGATTTTCCGATCTGCCTGAGTCATGAATGTCCTTTGCTGGAGCAAATGGTCCAACAAGGCGCACGCTCTTGCAACGCTCTCTTCGCTCCTTTTGAAGAAGGAACTCAAGCACTCAAGAAGAGGCCATGAATCCGAAAGGCTTTCCCTAGCAGCTGACGCCGATACGCCCGAGAACGCCGACACGCCGACACGCCGACACGCCGACACGCCGACACAGCGGCTCCGCCGCGCTGTTTCCCTCTCCTCTCCTGTTGTCGAGCCGGACAAGGCAATTCATACTCTTTCTTAGTCCTCCGGCCATGGAACCATTTCCTCCTCTCTACAAAAAGACGCTGTTCGTCACAGGAGCAAGTCGCGGGATCGGGTTGGCCATTGCTTTGCGTGCCGCGAAAGATGGAGCGAATGTCGCAATTGTCGCTAAAACGAGCGAACCCCATCCCCATCTTCCCGGAACGATTTACACAGCCGCCGAAGCCGTCAGAAAAGCCGGCGGCCAACCTCTGCCGATCGCCACAGATATCCGGGTGGACCATCAGGTTGCCAATGCAGTCGAGCAGACAGTTCATCGGTTTGGTGGGATCGACATTCTGGTCAACAACGCAAGCGCTATCCAATTGTCCAGCACGCTTGATATTGACTTGAAGCGGTTCGACTTGATGCACCAGATCAACGCGCGGGGCACCTTCCTCTGTTCGAAACTCTGTCTTCCGTTTCTGCAAAAAGCCACATCTGCGCATGTCTTAACCATGGCTCCGCCGATCGCGCTGGAGCCGAAGTGGTTCGATCGGCATGTGGCCTACACCGTTTCGAAGTATGCCATGGCGCTGATCACCTTCGGCATCGCGGCGGAATTCCGGGAACTTGGAATTGCATTTAACTGTCTTTGGCCAAAAACAGTGATTCAAACTGCGGCACTTGCCATGATCCCAGGGATTGATGTGACCCGTTGCCGGACTCCGGATATCGTGGCGGACGCCGCGTACGCGATCTTAAGAAAAGATCCCACCTTATTTTCCGGAAATTTTTGCATTGATGAAGACATCTTAAGGGCCGAAGGCGTCACCGATTTTGACCGTTACGCCGTCGACCGATCACGCGAACCGTTACCGGATCTGTTCATTGACTGAAAGCCGGGGGGCGCGTGTCGGCGTGTCGGCGTGTCGGCGATTAAAGGCGAAATGCTGCCGAAAGGTACGCACTGAGAGGTCGCGAACGTAAGAAAAGGCCGCGAAAGGGGTTACTTAGATTCGCCGCCTTATTGAGCGATACAGCAATAGCTCGCCGACACGCCGACACGCCGACACGCCGACACGCGCCCCGGCTCGCCCTACCACGGCCTCGCCCATACCGAATTACTTTTGGGGGAGAAGCAAACGAATTTCCATGGACAAATTGGCGCGTCCTCGACTAACTAGGGGCTTGCTTCGCGCCTGAACTCTCAATGATTCCAAAAAAAATCTCCGTAACCACCGCCACAAACCTGGTGGTAGCCAATATGGTCGGAACCGGCATCTTCACGAGCCTCGGGTTTCAGGTCGCGGCCATCACCTCCGATTTCGCTCTGATCGCCCTCTGGGCGGTGGGAGGACTTGCCGCATTGTGCGGCGCCCTCAGTTATGCTGAGTTAGCAACAGCTCTTCCCCGCTCCGGCGGCGAATACCACTACCTCTCCAGGATTTACCATCCGTCAATCGGCTTTCTCGCCGGGTGGATTTCGGCGGTAGTCGG
Source organism: Verrucomicrobiota bacterium (assembly GCA_019233825.1). Taxonomy (GTDB): domain Bacteria; phylum Verrucomicrobiota; class Verrucomicrobiia; order Chthoniobacterales; family JAFAMB01; genus JAFAMB01. The sequence continues at coordinate 5,503 of JAFAMB010000005.1, forward strand.
ATTCCCGGCGCCGATTGCCTTGGCCAGTATCGCATTCGGAGAATACTTGAAGGTGTTTACCCCGGGAATTTCGCCCGTCGCGATTTCCCTGCTGGTTGTCTGGATTATCACCATAGTGCATCTCTTCGGCCTGCGCACAGAAGAGCTCTTCCAGAATGCATCGACATTCTTAAAGCTCGGATTGATCTGCGTTTTGATCGTGGCCGGATTATTTATTGCTCACCCGCAGCAGCTTGACTTGACTCCCGGTCCCGAGAGCCTTGGCACTCTCATTTCCGGTCCGTTCGCGGTCAGTCTGGTGTATGTCATGTACGCTTATTCCGGCTGGAACGCCGCGACCTATATCACGGAGGAGGTGCGTCACCCGGGTAAGAATGTTCCTTGGGCTCTTCTGGTTGGAACGGTCTTTGTAACCCTCTTGTACCTGGTTCTGAATTACGTGTTTCTGCTCACCACACCGAAATCGGTTCTCGCCGGCCAGGTCGAGGTGGGGCTTCTCGCCGGCCAGGCAATCTTTGGCCCTATTGGCGGCAAAATCGTCAGCGCCCTCATTAGCCTGGGACTCATTGCCACGATCAGCGCGATGGCTTGGCTTGGCCCTCGCGTAACGAAAAGGATGTCAGAGGATTTACCGAAATTGCGGGTTTTTGGCCGGAGTTCAGTGAACGGTACGCCCTATGCCGCCATCATATTTCAGTTGGTCGTCGTGACGATGCTGATAGCGACCGGGACTTTCCAGACCGTATTGATTTACACGCAATTCAGCTTGTTGCTCTCTTCTTTTCTGACAGTGCTTGGCTTGATCGTGTTGCGAGTTCGGGAGCCGAATCTCGAACGTCCGTATAAAGTCTGGGGTTATCCGTTCACGCCGATCGTTTTCCTGGCAATCACCTTACACATGATGGTCTACGTGGTTCGTGAAAGACCGAAGGAATCTCTGCTCGGACTGATCACTGTCATCGCGGGGTTGATCATATTCTTCTTCTCCAAAGAACCCCAGCGAACTGTCCACTCCCGCTCTTTGAAATAGTTCAACGGCTAGGATTATCATGAATCACCGGTTGCCATGAGAGCCATATTCCTCCTGATTATGTCGGCGACATTTCCGCTGTTCGCGCAGGAACCTGCGCAGGTTCCGCCCATAGGTGCTCCGCCTCAGCAAGGACTACAGCCTGGAACCGCACCATCGATACCAGTGGCGTCGCCCTCACCGGCGGCGCAGGCGCCCCAGGCGCTCATTTCGAGTGCGCCCGCAAATGACGCCGCCCGCTACTTAGCCGGCTTACCCGTCACCCCTGGATCGCCCCTTGCTGTGCTCGCTCAGGATCCCCGCTGGCTGGCTCACGCAAGGGCAATGAATCTTGCCTTCGCACAACTGGACCAGCGCCAAATGAACAATATTCGGGTATTTCAGGCTGATAATATCGCGCCGGCCACTCAACAGAGCCACACCTGCGTCTATCTGTTCAGCGGGCCGGACTTTCTGTATGCCGATGCCTTGTTCCCCAACTGCTCGACCTTTGTCCTCCAAGGCCTTGAACCCGTCGATCCAATTCCAGATCTTGCGACCGTTCCCTCCACCTCGTTGTTCGGCACCCTGGAGAATATTCAATTATCGTTGAACACGATTTTGAGTTTCAGCTTCTTCAAAACCAAAGACATGCGGCAGGATTTTGAGCGCTCCCAGTTAAGAGGCGTTCTCCCATCAATTTTGGTGTTCATGGCGCGAACCGGCAAAGAGATTAAGGGAATACAGTACATCTCTTTGGACAAGGCGGGCAACGTCATTCAGGGGTTCCAAGGCTCGACCCGAGGCGCGAAAATCATTTTTACTGACGTTGCCAGTGGATCAGAGAAAGTGATGTACTACTTTACTTCCGATCTTTCGGATGAAGCGATCAAGCGAAACTCAGCCTTGCTCCGCTTCTGTCAAAGCCTTGGGCCGGCGAACAGTTTGCTGAAAGCGGCTTCCTATCTCCTCCACGAAGGAGGATTCGATCTGGTACGGAATTTTCTGCTCCAGAACAGCTCAGCAGTTCTGGAGGACGATTCAGGAATCCCTGTACACTATTTCCCACCGGACCGATGGACTCTGAGATTTTTTGGCGTCTACACTGCACCGATTGATCTGTTCAAGAAGTTTTATCAGGCCGATCTACGGCAGTACTATGCAGAGAGTTCCCCGAAGCCGCTCACCTTCGGCTTCGGCTACCGGTGGAACAGCCGTAGTTCAACTCTATTCCTGGCGGTGCGGCGGTAGAAATTGACGCAGCGCGCGATTCATGGCTTCGGGCTGCTCCAAAGGTGCCAGGTGACCGGCGTCAGAAATGATCTCGAGGCGGGAGTTACGAATTAGGCGATGCGCTCGCTCGGCTATTGCGACTGGCAGCAACCGATCATTTTGACCATGCAGGATCAGCGTTGGAATGGCAATTTCGGACAATCGATTGAGGTAGTTAGTCCGTAGCCCGCTCCAGGTGACTTCGCGACGTTGCCACTGCCGGAATGCAGCAGCTGCGCGGCGCTTGCGAGCAAGCTGCATCAACTCGTCAACCAGCATTGGCGTCACTAAGTCCGGTCGATGCCGCATCTCCCGCAATAACGTCCAGCGCATCAAATGCCGGCTACTGCTAAGAAACCACCATCCGATGAGACTTAGCCCGGGCACGTGCACGAAGAACCAAGTCATCCGGCCGCCTGGGATTGCATCGTCGAGGCACGCACTGTTAATCAATGCCAACCGTTCGACCCGATCCGGCGCTTGTAGCGCGAAACCAAGCGCAACCCCACCGCCCATGGACAATCCCACGAGGCTGGCACGCCGTAGGTCGAGGGCATCATAGAGAGGACAGAGGAATGCTGAGAATTCGGCAAAGCCCCAACCTGGAGGCATCGGATCGCTGTCGCCGAACCCTGGCAAATCCGGCGCGAAAACTCGGCAGGTATCAGCCAAAGCCATCATGGCCGGCCCTAGACTTAATCCAGCGGCGTCAAGACCCGCGCCGTGCAACAAAAGGACAGGGGGACCGGAGACACCAGCGATCAGGCATCTGATTTGTAGCCCTGATACGTTGAGCTGTATCTGCTTAACTGGTAATCCACTTTTCGCTGCGAGCATTCCACGCTGAAAGTTCCCCCCGTTCTCCAATCGCTGTTCGGAGTCTGAGCTTCTCCTGCCTGAGCTTGCGTCGCTCACAAAAATTTGAAGACGTGTGCGACTATAGGTGAAAATGTTGTTTTCTTGCGAACATTTTCATGCAGCAAGCTTCCTAACCTGTTCAATGGCAAGGTTGTCGTGTAGGCGAGGCGAGGTCGCGCTCCCGCGCGTCTCTCCTAGCGAGGCGGCGCCTCAGACCGGCGAGGCGTATCCGGCAGTTTGATCGCGATGGGTGTAGAACAGCGGGGTTCAGCCGCCTCGCTAGAATCCTTGAAAGGCAAGACCAACGCGAAGTCAACGGAGAGACGCCG
>JAFAMB010000019.1 GCA_019233825.1 Verrucomicrobiota bacterium
CAGTCGCTCTACCGCTAAGCTAACCGTGCTCAAACCGACTTACCGGCCGAAGCTACCCTTATTAGATCGAATTCACTTACTGGTCAAACAGGTGTTACATCACATCAAGACCATTTCCGAAGCTCACTCCATCAAGGGCCCATAAACAAGCGATGTTTTCGGTCGCAAATTATTGCGACAGCTCAAAAACATCCGAGCTGGCTCACATATGGAGGCAGACACAAGTGGATCAGTGCGGTTTGCGGGGCGTCGGCGCAGCAGTAGCAGAAGAAGAACGATCAGCCGACGACCGGTTAGCCGCTCGCGGCGAGCCGACGCAGCCGGCCCACCAGGCCGTGACCAGCGGCACGACGATGGCAGTGACGACGACACTCGCGGCGACCAGCACGGTCGCGGTCTTAGCGGCTTCGCTGTAAGCCGGATTCGCGGCAGCAACGATGGCGGGCACCGCGGCGGCATTACCCGCCGTGGAGGCAGCAGCCAGGCCGGCGATACCGTTCCCGCCAGTGAGCCGGTCGGCCAGAAAGAGAACCGTGCCGGTGACAGCGACCACGGCCAAGCCGAGCGCGATGCCGAGCAGCCCAGCCTCGACGACTTTGTGCAAATCGAGCGTACCGCCCAATGCGAAAGCGAAAAAGGGGGATCAATGGCGGGGCGGCTTTTCCGAAGAACGCGCGGCAATCCGGGTCAAGGTTGCCGATGACGACACCGGCGAGCAGCGGCAACACAGCGCCTAGCAAGGTCTGCCAAGGGAAAGCCGACAGGCCAGCAACGCCAAGGGTAACCATCGTCAAAAAGGGGCCGCTCTCGATGGTCATCACCGAGTAGGCACCCACATCGCGCGGTTGACCATATTTACCCATCAACGCCATGTACAAACCGCCGTTGGTGTCATTCATCGCGGCAACGATGGCGAGCGTAGACAGACCCGAAAAAAGACCTGCTCCGATCGGCTTCTCGCCGAGCAACCGGCCGAGGATGATTCCAGCGAGGATGCTGCAAAGAATCTTGCTGATGAGCAACGCGCCTCCTTTTTTCAGAATGTAAGGCGTTGCGTTCAACTCGATGGTCGTACCCATGCACACGTAAAAGACCGCGAGGATGGTCAACGCTCCGCTGAAGAGCGCCTCAGTGAAGGACCCGAAGAACTTAGAGGTACCGGGCGCGAAGGTGGCGATGGTTGCGCCGATGAGCAACGGGACCACCATCAATCCGCCAGGGACACGCTCGATCGAACGCATTATAGGGATCTGTTTCATGGCAACGGCAAATCAGTTCTACAAGCCCGCAGGTCCCAACAACTGTCTTTCGGGAGAGATCCCAGCGGGCTTCCTGTTGAGCGTCATTGTGGGAACCCAGCGCTTTGCCGACATCGCCCCTTCGCTAGGCTAGGACATTGCTCCGCCAGTCCTGCCAGCCGGGCCAATTTCAGAAAATTATGCTCTCGAGCGGCGACGACTTCAACACCGTGTTTCACGCGCTGCAGACATTTCGATCTCGCCGAAATCAACGTTGGTTCGGAGGTTTATCCGAATCCGCCGCTCGGGATCAGGGAGGCCGTGGGAGCCATGGCCGAAAAATAGGGGTATGACGCTGTCGATCTCTCGGAGGATGCTGTGAGAATCTCGCGCTGGTCAAACGTTGAGCTGGTCAAACGTTGAGGAAGCCGTTATTTCTGCACAAAATTAACCAGAGCGTCGAAATTTGCTCATTTCAAGCTTACTTGATCACTCCGACCAACACGTCACAGCCACGTGGCGAAAAAGTTTCGATTTACGAAGTGGCACAACCGATGCTAACAACCCCTGTGAACCCCTAATGAGACCTTTCCGATGGTTACCAAGGTTTTTCGACAGAATCAGAGCCTGCGCCATCGGGGCCATTGCCAATAACCACAGATCGGATCACGCCTCAGACTATGCTGAATTGTTTCAGAAATACGCGATTCCCTACCGTCCTAGGAGCTGTCGCCATCCTCTTGTGTGGGAGCCCGGCGGCTTTACCAGCCCAAGATACAAGTAATTCCCCCACTCCGGCTTCAATCGCCTCCCCGGCTCCGAGTTCAGCCGTGACCCCCGTTCCGGTGGTCGGCGCGTCTCCCACCCCATCCACCACTCAGGGCGCGTCGCTTGAAGATCGCGTGGCGAGCCTGGAAGCATACATTAACAACACAGACGGGACCAAGACGCTTCCGGGAGTTCCCGGTCCCGGCCATAACGCCTGGATGATGACCTCTTCGGCGCTGGTGCTTTTCATGACCTTGCCAGGCCTGGCGCTGTTCTATGGGGGATTGGTCCGAAGAAAGAATGCCCTGTCGGTTCTCGCTCAGTGTTTTGGAATCGCCGGTTTAGTCACCCTGCTCTGGTGGGCGTTTGGCTACAGCCTGGTCTTCGGCAAAAGCTTCAATAACCCGTTTTACGGCGGTTCAGAATTTTTTTTCCTTTCGGGCGTTACTTCGGCCCCGAATACGGACTATGCCTTCTGGGTATCACAGAATGTGTACGCCATGTTCCAGCTGATGTTCGCGATTATTACGCCCGCGTTGATCGTCGGCGCGATCGCCGAACGCATGAAGTACATGTCCGTACTACTCTTCATCACTATCTGGATGTTCCTGGTCTACTTCCCACAGGCACACATGGTCTGGGGAATCACCGGTCTGATGAACGGCATCTGGAACACGAACTCGCAGATCAAAGCGATCGACTTTGCGGGCGGGACAGTCGTCCATATGACTTCGGGTTGGAGCGCACTCATTCTCTGCCTCATTCTAGGCCCGCGTCTTGGCTTCAAAAAAGAGCCGATGCCGCCACACAGCATGGTGTTGTGTATGGTCGGTACGAGCATGCTCTGGGTCGGCTGGTACGGATTTAATGCAGGTAGCGCGGTTGCAGCCGACACGATTGCTGCCAACGCATTTACGACCACAACTTTATGCACCGCAATCGCAGCTTTCACCTGGGCAATGATGGAGAAAATCCTGCGCGGTAAGGCGAGCGTACTTGGTTTTTGCAGTGGAGCCGTTGCCGGACTGGTCGTCATAACGCCGGCCTGCGGTTTCGTGAATCCCACCGGTGCCGTGATCTGCGGCGTGCTGGCGGGCGTGATTCCTTTTCTCGCGGTCTCGGTCTTAAAGCCGGCTCTCGGTTATGACGATGCGCTTGACACCTTCGGAGTGCATGCGGTCGGCGGGACGCTGGGTGCGATTCTGACCGGAATATTTGCCACCAAAGAGGTTAACGCGAACTTGAAGGACGAGCTGCTCGCGTCGCTTTTTGTGTCGCAGTTGAAAGCGGTGTTGGTGACATTAGTGCTAGCTACGGTGGCGACCGCAGTGATCGCGTTCGTGGTAAAGCTTGTGATTGGCTTGCGCCCGACACCGGAGACCGAAACCGCAGGCCTGGATATTTCCGAACACGGCGAGGAGGCTTATATTTCGCTATGACACAACGAGCAGACCTGACATTAAATTCCAAATCGTAATCAACAAATACCAGAGGCTCGGATGCCGGCGCATTTAGCTATAACGACGAAATGAAAAAAATCGAAGCGATTATAAAGCCCTTCAAGCTGGAAGAGGTGAAAGAGGCGTTATCTGACCTCGGAATCGAGGGAATGACGGTGACCGAAGTAAAAGGGTTTGGTCGGCAAAAAGGCCATACAGAGATTTATCGTGGAAGTGAATACACCGTCGACTTTTTGCCAAAGATCAAGATCGAGGTCGTCCTCGGGGACGGCATGGTGGAAAACGCCACGGCGGCCGTCGTAAAAGCGGCGAAGACCGGCAAAATCGGAGACGGAAAAGTTTTCGTGTACGCAGTCGAGGAAGCGATTCGCATCCGAACTGACGAAACGGGTGAGAAAGCCATCTAGCCCGCATCTAGCCCGCAACAATCACGCGCTGGGAAGACGCCGGAGAACGCCGGGAACGCCGAAAACGCCCGAGAAGGCCGAGAAGAGCACCGCTGCCAGCGATTTTTCAGTTCCCGGCGTTCGCGCCCGTTTTTCGGCGTTCCCGGCGTTTGAACTGCGGCGGGATGGTGCGCTGGGCCTGTTTCAAAACTATCACAGCCTGCCTCGCTCAAAATCTCAAAGAATTTGCGAGCAATGCAGGTCAGCTTCTGTGGTAGGTTCGCCGCAGATGATCGCGATTGAGCACACCGACATCGTCAACTCGAAGATCCTCGCTGTGTCGGAGGATCAGATCAAGGGATTCGTTCGTGAACCGTTTGGGGAGATTGCCAGGTTATCCGGCGTCGAGGAAACGGTGGTCTTGGAGCGGATCAAGGCCATGTTGACCGCCGGGACGATCAGGCGGGTTCGCCAAACGCTCCTGGCAACGAATCTGGCGGACGGAGCTCTGGTCGCCTGGAAAGTACCAAACGATAAGCTCGAGGAAGCATTCGACTTCATGTTCCGACAAGATCCTTTTTCAGGCCACGTCGTTGTTCGATCGACGGACTCGGAAACCGCCGGCAGCGAATACAGGTTGTGGACTACCATCAAGGTTCCGCAGGGCTTCGGGCTCGAACAGCATACGAATATTCTTTTGAAGAAAGTCGGTGGAGAGAAGGTAAAAATCATGCCGGCGAAGGGGATCTTCGCATTGGGCGTCGGGCATGTAAGGCGTAAGACGATTGAACCGGGCTCGCGGGCTGACCGGCCTGCGAGAATGATTCGAACTGAGTTGGTGAAGCTCAACGATCTGCAATGGAGGGTTCTCTCCGCCCTGAAGCGGGAGTTTACGATCGAGGAGATTTCACCGAATCCATGGAGCCGCCGCGCTTTAGAAGCGGATTTGCCTTTAGAGCGGTTCTTCTCGGTCGCCGAGGATCTCGACAATCGAAAAATCATCGGGAGGTTTTCAACATTTCTGGAGCACGTGAAACCGTCAGCCGGAGGTATCCGAGTCACCCGGTTTAATGCTCTGTTTCATTGGGCGGTGCCTGGTGGCATGGAAATGCAGGCAGGATCTGAGGTGGGCCGGCACGAGATCCTGACCCACTGCTACTGGCGAGAGGCCGGACCAGAATTCGGCAATGTGAATATCATGGCGGTCGCACACGGAACCGAAAAGCAGCGCCTGCTCAAGCACAAAGCCGCGATCGACGCTCACTTGGCCGCGTGCGGGATACCGGTATCCTACACCAACGTTTTCTGGGGTGGCCGGTCCGAGATTAAACCATCGGAGATTTCGCCGATCGCCTACCGCGAATGGCTTCAATCACAGCAGCGACTGGCGTGATCAATGTTCATGCGTAACAATCGGTACCGCGGACGTGATCTGGAAGATTTTGGCGGTAGGCAAACCTAGACTCCGCTTTGCTGCGGCAGGCATTGACCAATACATCGACCGCATTCTCCATTATGCCCGTGTAGAAAAGCGTTTTATCCGTGCCTCAACAACCGAGCGAGAGGCCGCGGAACTATTGGAGGCGAGCAAGAACTCGTGGAGGACTGTCTTAGATGAACGGGGCCTGCAATTGGCGAGTCGTCAGTTCGCCAAACTGATTGAGCGCTGGGAATCTCAAGGAATTCGCCGTATCAGCCTGATCGCCGGCGGAGCTGATGGTCACCACGAAACGGTCCGAAAAAATGCCGATTTCGTTCTTTCCCTGGGCCGGATGACCCTGCAGCACGAACTCGCCCTGCTGGTGGCCCTGGAACAGGTTTACCGAGCCTACACGATCCTGAGCGGATCGCCCTATCATCGGGATTAAACCAAATTCCCATCTATGCCCTGATGACAGCGCGTTCCGCGGCTAGGACGGAGCCTCGCCCTACCTTGTGAAGGCGATGCAGCCGAGGTAGCTTGGTTGATCCCCCCGGAAAACCTGCTCATGCGAAAACCTATCGCTTTACTTCTGATCGGCTTTGCTGCAACCGCCTCTCATGCCGAGAACAAATTCAACTTTTTAACCACCCCGGGCAAACTCCCCAAGGATATCGTCCCGAGGAGTTACCTGATCCGTCTGGAGCCCAACCTAGAGACTTTGGTTACAGATGGCTTCGAATCGATCGAGATCGAAGTATTGAAACCGACCCAGCATATTGTGCTGAACGCACTGGCTACAGAAATCGCAGCGGCAAATATCGAGATCGGCGACCGCAAAGAGGAACTGACCCCACAATTCGATCCGAATCAACAAACCGTATCGTTTGAATTGCGTGAGATCTTGGACCCGGGCCTTTACACGCTATGGTTGAAGTTTCAAAGCAGAATTGGCGAGCAGCCACACGGACTATGCCTTTACCATTACGATTCCCAGGGCGGGCTGGAACAGCTGCTGGCAACCAATCTGGAACCGGTCGATGCAAGACGTGTTTTCCCCTGTTGGGATGAACCGGCATTCAAGGCCATTTTTCAATTGAGTGTAAAGACCGGGATAGAAAATACCGTGGTTTCAAATACGCCGGTCTCCGGGGAGATGCCGTTTGGCGTGGATGAGAAGATCGTGGTGTTTGAAAGGACGCCACCAATGGCGAGTTACCTGGTGCTGGTGGCCTGCGGAAAATTCGAATGGCTCGAAGACGAAGTTGCCGGCGTCAAGCTTCGATTCATGACGACCGGCGGCAAGAAGCAATATGCGCGTTACGCCCTCGAGGTCACGAAGAAACTCCTCACATACTACACCGATTATTTCGCAGTTCGGTACCCGCTGCCAAAGCTTGACCAGATTGCGTTACCTTCCGGGTTCACTAGCGACACCGGAAACTGGGGCGGGATTACCTATAGCGAAGATGCCGTGCTATTTGATGCGGAAAACAGCTCGGAATTCTCCAAACAAAAAATCTTCCTGTTGATCGCGAAGGAAATCGCGCATCAGTGGTTCGGCGACCTGGTGACAATGGCATGGTGGGATGACCTCTGGCTCAGTGAAGGTTTCGCGTCCTGGATGAAGGTCAAAGCCACTGATCAGTTCAATCCGGAGTGGAAGGTCTGGTTGCATGCGGCGGATCAGAAGGAACGGACAATGGCCTTCGACGCCCGGAAAATAACGCATCCAATCCGGCAACCAGTCGCAGATGAGGACCAGGTCAGGGGCGCGTTCGATGTGATCACGAGTCAGAAGGCTGCCTTTTTCCTGCGCATGCTCGAGAATTTTCTTGGCGAACAGCCTTTTCGACAGGGCATCCGAGCCTACCTGGCCGCGCACCAACGCTCAAACGCCACCACCGAAGATTTCTGGGAATCGCTCGAATCGGGAACGGGGAAGCCGACAAAGCAGATTGCCTCTGCATGGACGGAACAACCTGGTTTTCCATTGATCAAAGTCACCACACAATGTGTAGGAACGAAGCGGGTCATTAGTCTTGAACAAGTCCCCTTCATGTTTGCGGGTCAGGATAGTAAGCCGACCCAATGGACCGTTCCGATAGGGATCCGGTCTACTCCTGATCCAAAGGATGTCAAGTATGCCCTTTTGTCGAAGTTATCTAATAACTTCGACTATCCTGGTTGTGACGGCGCCCTACAGGCCAATGCCGGGAATATCGGATTTTTCCGAGTGCTGTATGAACCGGCTCTTTTTAGCGATCTAAGGAAAAACGTCGAAAGGCTCCCGGAGAGCGACCGCCTCAATCTGGTCACCGATACGTGGGCTCTGGTTGAAACCGGCAATGTACCGGCATCCTCTTACTTTGATCTGCTCGAAAATCTGGGGCGCGATGACAGTTTCGCGATCTGGCAAGGCGCGCTGGGCGGCCCCGAAACGGTGGGCGCTTTGAAGCTGACTGATCGTCTCGAGCAGGGCCAACCTGGCCGCGAGACCTACCAGAAATACATTTGCAGCCTCTTTTTTCCAAAATTGCAGGAAATCGGCTGGGACGAGAGATCCGGCGAAAATATCGAGACCCGTCGTTTCAGGGCGATGTTAATTGAAACGCTTGGTTTTTTTGGGGATCGAACTGTCATCGACGAGGCCTTCAAGCGCTTTGAAAAGTTCCGAGATAACCCGGCGTCGCCCGCTCTGAATCTATGCTCTCCCGTGGCTGCGATTGTGGGTCGCTACAGCTCACGAAGCGTCTACGACGAACTTTTGTCCATGGCAGATTCTTCGCGGACAGCTGAGCAAAAGCGCATTTACCTGCGCGCCCTGAGTGCCGCACTCGATCCCGATTTAGCCCGTCAGACTCTGGAGTACTTGATTTCCGATCGGGTAATGCCTGGGGATGCCTGCCGAGCCTTTGAGAATCTCGCGACCGAGGGGGAGCATCCGGAGCTCGTTTGGGAGTTCGTAACCACCCACTTTAAAGAGATGCAGCAACGATTCGGATTGGATCGTCTAAGTCGGTTGCTTTTGTCGATCGCGGGTGGGTTCACGGACGATTCGCGAGCTGACGAACTGATCGCCTTTGCGAAGGCTTATCTTACACCGTTGGCTATGCCGGAAGCTGAGGACACGGCCAGCCTGATTCGGTTCAGGGCAAAGCTGAAGGCAAAGACACTGCAAGCGATCGATGAATGGATCAAAACGAGAGTTGATACAGCATCAAGTGATACCATGCAAAATCGGTAAACCCGCTATGGATCGCTGCGTCTTCAGCGCAAAGTAAGCCAAGCGTCCCCCCTTTGCCCGGTTCTCAAGAGGCAAAGCGGGACGCTTCGCTTACGCCGCGGCTTCAGCTCAGTAACTTCGCCAGCATCTCGCTGACCAGACTAGGATTCGCCTTCCCTTTCGAGAGCTTCATCACTTGACCCTTCAGAAAGTTGATGGCGGCAGCTTTGCCGGCCTTGTACGCTTCGACCGACTTCGGATTCGCGGCGATGACTTCGGCGCACAACAATTCGATCGCTCCGAGATCGCTCTCCTGTTTCATCCCTTTCTCCTCGACAATCAGTTCAGGCGATTTTCCGGTCGAGAACATTTCCGCGAAGACTTCTTTGCCCTGTTTGCTATTAATTTTCCCGTCGTCGACCAGGTTAACCAGTTCATTCAGATGTTCCGCTGGGATCGGGCAGTCAGCGATGGTTCGATTCGCGGCGCCCAGGGCGCTGAGTAGATCATTCAAAACATAGTTAGCAATCGCCTTGGGCTTCCGCGCGCCCTTTGCGGCGACCTCGAAATAGGCCGACAACGCTAGATCGTCAGCCAAAACTCCCGCATCATACTCGCTGATCCCGTACTCCCTGAAAAACCGTTCTCGCTTTTCCCAGGGTAGTTCCGGGAGCCGAGCGCTGACTTCCTGCATGAAGGCTTCCGTCTTCACCGGTAAAAGATCCGGGTCAGGAAAATAACGGTAGTCGTGCGCAGACTCCTTCGTGCGCATCAAAACTGTCTCTCCCAAATTATCGTCCCATCGGCGGGTTTCCTGTTGGAGTGTTTCACCACGATCCAAAGCTTCAATTTGCCGATCGATTTCGAAAGCCAGGGCCCTCCGGACACCGCTGATCGAATTGAGATTTTTCAACTCGATCTTCGTACCGAACCTGGTTTCGTCCTTTTTCCGGGCAGAAACATTGCAGTCGCAGCGCAGTTGACCTTTCTCCATGTCTGCGTCGCTGACACCGCCATAAATCAGCGCCTGCTTGAGCGAAGTCAGGTATGAGAAGGCCTCTTCGGGAGACGCGATATCCGGCCGGGAAACTATCTCCATCAGTGGAGTGCCGGCCCGGTTAAAGTCTATCCCGCTCGTCGTCTCAAAGTGAAAGCTTTTGGCGACATCCTCTTCCAAATGGATCCGGACCAGTCGGACCCGCTTGTTCGGATTCCGGACGTTCTTCTGTGCATCCTTGGGATAGGCCATATCATAGAGTGGAACCTCGCCATTGAGGCACAATGGTAGATCGTACTGCGAGATCTGATAGTTCTTCGGCATGTCAGGATAGAAATAGTTCTTGCGATCGAATTTGCAGATCGACGCGATGTCACACTTGAAAATCAAACCGGTCAGCGCGGTCATTTTCAGCGCCTCCAGGTTCATGACCGGAAGAGCCCCGGGCAAACCGAGACAAACCGGACAAACGTGGAGGTTTGGCTCGGCGCCGTACTCGACGGCGCATCCACAGAACATTTTGGTTCTGGTCTTCAGCTGAACATGCACTTCCAGCCCAATGGTCGCGATATAGTCACTCTTCATGCAAAGAACGTCAGCGAGGTGGACAAGTCATGGACTGAGCGCGCTGTCTCAAAAAATGGTCACATAAGACCAGCACCGCCATCGCCTCTACCATCGGCACCGCCCTGGGCAACACGCAGGGATCGTGTCGACCACGGCCGGCAAGTTCCGTGGTTTCACCGGATGTCGTCACGGTCTCCTGTGGCCGCAGAATTGTCGCGGTTGGTTTGAAAGCCACTCGGAAAAAGATGTTCTCGCCATTGCTAATCCCTCCCTGGATGCCTCCGGAGAAATTGGTTCTTGTACGCACCCTGCCCTCGCGCATTTCGAATACATCGTTGTGTTCGGCACCCGTAAGCTGACTGCCGGCGAAGCCTGACCCGATTTCGAACCCTTTTGTGGCCGGTAAACTAAGCATTGCTTTGGCGAGGTCTGCCTCGAGTTTATCGAAAACCGGCTCCCCAAGACCAGGTGGAATGCCGCGCACGACACACTCGATCACTCCTCCGACCGAGTTCCCCTCTTTTCTCATGGTCTTAATGAGATCAATCATCCGGACCGCCGCATCAGGATCCGGGCAGCGGACCATTGATTCCTCGACAGCGGTGAATTTCACCTCCGACGGATCCGCTCTGGCCTCGATTCGGTGGATGCTTTTGACATATGCGACGATTTCAAATTCAGAGACGAACTTGCGCAGCACCTTCTTCGCGATGGCGGCCGCTGCGACTCGACCTATGGTCTCGCGCGCCGAAGAGCGGCCGCCTCCCTGCCAGTTCCGGATTCCGTACTTGGCCTGATAAGTAAAGTCCGCGTGGGATGGACGAAATGCTGTCTCCATTTCACGATAGGCTTCGGGACGCGCATCCTTATTCCAAACCATGAGCGAAATCGGCGTCCCAAGGGTGAGGCCTTCAAAGACACCGGAAAGGATCTGGCATTTGTCTTCTTCAGCGCGCGGCGACACGATCTCGCTCTGACCGGGTCGCCTCCGGTCGAGATCAGTCTGGATATCATCTGCCGTCAGGGGAATTCGCGGCGGGCAACCATCCACGACTGCACCCACGCCGCCGCCGTGTGATTCACCCCAGGTTGCAACTCGAAACAAGGCGCCAAAAGACGAAGACATGTTTAGCCATTAGAATAACTCGAAGCGCGAGCGGCTCGCAAGCCGGCGATGCAAAATAGCATAGGCTTCCAGCCTGTATTTCAGGCGGCCTTCCGTCTGATGGCGCTAACCACGTTCACACCACGACTAACGTGTCCGCCCGGACGCGCGGGAGCGCAGCCCTACCAGGTCTGTAACCGGCTCAGTGACGTATAGCAGATGCTCTCTTTGACTAACGCGCGTGCGAGAACGAACTTCTCTGCTAAATGATTGCGCAAACAAAGCTGACGGTTCCTGAGAAATTTCCACCATTCAGCCTCTCCCGCCTGTTGAAAACGGTGTTCAACCCGAAGTCAGGCGAGCGAGTGGCCATTTTGATCGATTTGGAGGATCCGCACGAAGTCAAAGACTTCGGGTTCATAAAAAACGGGGATCTGACGATCCAGCGACACGCGTACGAAGTCTTTTACAAAGGGCTCAAGAATGGAGTCCTGGAGCAACTCGGCCTCACCGGAGGCGAGATGTTCGCCTACAGAATCACCGGCGGCAGTAATCTGGACCTTCCTGATCTTGCGGTAGCGGTCGACGGCACCGAGCTGAGTCTTGAGCGCGACATTTACCCGAATTACAAGCTCATCCTTTGTATCTCGACTTACTCGGCGACAGCGCCGTTAACGGCCTTCGCAAAGAAATACGGGTTCCGCGGGGCTACTCTTCATGGCTTGAATCAGATCATCCTGAGCAGCGGCCTGGCGGTTGATTACGATCAGGTGAGCAGGAATGCTGAGAAACTTCGTCTGGGAATGACTCGAGCTGATTGGGTCGAAATCGATTTTGCCTATGGCAGGGACCAGTTCAGCCTCCGTTTGGATCTTGGACAACAAGAGGCGCAGAAAAGCCATGGTCTTTGTCGCGGCGGCCCAGACATCGCAAACTTACCCGCAGGTGAAATTTATTTCGTGCCAACTGGCGGTTCAGGTCTCTTTCCTCTCAAGTTCGAGGATGGCACAATTGGTTTGATGACCGTGAAGGGCGGCCGGATCGTCGACTCGAAGCTCCTCAAAGGCAGCCAGAAAACCATCAACGAACATAAGCGTAAGGTCGAGTCCGATCCGGCGACGGGTGAACTGGGTGAACTCGGTTTCGGCACGCAGCTGCTCCCCGTTTCGGGACGTGACATTCAAGATGAGAAGGTGCTTGGAACGCTGCACCTGGCCACCGGGCGCAGCGATCACTTAGGCGGCCATCTCACGCCGGACAAGTTCAACAGCAAGAAGAATGCGACCCATGACGATATCTTGTTTGCTCCACACAAAACGCCCGAGATCAATGTGCCGCAGGTGCGCATGCGCCGGAACGGCGAGACCGTGGTGCTGATCGAAAATTTCCAGCCGGCTACCTACATGGTCGATTTGCTTGCCTGAACTAGCAGGAAACTTTTGTCGTGCTCCGGTTGACGTTCCTACTGAATGGCGGTGTCCAATTTCTACGAGAGCGACGATTTGGTTGAGCAGTATCTCCTGTTCCACTATGGAACCGGTGACGACCAACTTCCCTTTCCTTTTGGCCCGCGAGACGCGCTTTTTTACCCTATCCGCTGTGTCAGCGAATTCCTGCCGGAGATTGGCATGGTCGACCGGGCGCTGGATCTCGGTTGTGCGGTAGGGCGATCTACATTCGAACTATCGCGCTGGGCCCGGGAAGTAGTGGGAATCGATCTGTCTCATCGCTTTGTGGCGGCTGCAAACCATGTCCGGAAAACGGGGCGAATCGAGATTCGACGGGTCGAAGAGGGCGAAATCGTTACTCGATTGACCAGAGAACTGCCCGTCGAGCTTAACAGGGAACGATGCCGGTTTGAGGTTGGTGATGCCACGGATCTGCGTCCGGACATTGGCCGCTTCGACCTGGTGCTTGCGGCGAATTTGATCGACCGGGTAAAATCACCGGCAAATTTACTCAAATCTTTTGCGGCTCTTGTCCATCCCGGCGGCCACCTGATTCTGTCATCTCCGTACACGTGGCTCGAAGAGTTTACCTCGAAACCCGACTGGCTTGGTGGGAAGTATGAGCCTTCGGGCGATTCGGCGCCTACGCTTGACCGAATAAAGAGCGCTTTCCGCGGTTCTTTCGAACTCAAACTGACGAAGGATATCCAGTTCCTCATCCGGGAGCATGCGAGAAAATTTCAGTGGAGTGTCGCACAAGCGTCGCTATGGCAACGACAGTAGGCGAACCGTCTCGGTTTGCTCGGCTCTGAAGGGTGCAAAGCCGGACGCTTCGGGCTCTGAAGGGTGCAAAGCGGGACGCTGCGGGCTGTGAAGAAGCAAAGCGGGACGCTTCGCCTACTTTGCGTAGCGACGCCTGACCCTCGGCTCGGGCGGAGCGGCTCGACTGAGCTCGCCGAAGTCCTCGCCTACCGGTTCGCCGGTTTAGGGGCAGGGGCCCGCTGAGCGGGAGAAGGACGCTGAGCGGCGGGCGCCGGCCCCGGAGCGGCGGTCGCCGAACGTTCCATTGCGGGCGTCAGTTGAACGGTCTGGCGCATTCTGTCATAGCCGACAACCAATGCCTCCAGCGTGTAAGTCCATCCGGGAACCATATCGCGAGTCGAAACGTTTCCAACAAACTCCGCTCGTTCACCGGGATTGATAATAACGTAACCCGGGGTCTGGTTGACCGGTTGATCGTCCGACCATTGGGCGAGTTTTTTCCCACTCACATCTCGAAGGATAAAATCGTATTTGCGGCTATCGTTGAATATAAGGTTCACCTGCTTTTTTGACCGGTTGATGAGCTGAAGATGAACCTCCAAGGAACGCGCGTCGGAGAGCCTGACGACATCCGGACTCACCTTTACCCGCATCTCGAGCCCGTAGAATACAGGCCCGGTGATCGGACCGAACGGATTCGTCTTGTTGACCTTTGCTATCGCCGTGTTGGACTGATCTTTTTTTCCTTTTCCCACAAAGGGAACCCACCGGTAAACCCCGCTCGAGGAGGAACAGCCGGCGAGTGCGACTACCAAAGCGGCGCTGACCGCAACACGAAAATTCATTGTGACCGTTTAACGGATGGTGCTGTCGGTTGCAAACCCTATCCGATGCCACCAGAATCGATTATGCGTCGTAGCATCTTTTGGGTGGCCAGAGGGATCGCAAGATCAGTCCTCTTGCTCCTGATTCCACCTGCAGCCTGCGCGCCGGCACAATCGGCTAAAATCATTTTGCCGACGGACAATCACGCGCTATTCAGCGGCGATAACGCGGCCTTCTATCAATACGTCCGACGCGATTTCGAGGGACAGATCACTGCTCCATGGGAAGGCGGACAGTACGGATTTGTCCGGAATCCGCAAAGAATCGGGACGGCCATCCTGTACACGCGCTTTCACGAGGGGATCGACATCCGGCCGCTTCAACGTGATCGGAACGGCGAGCCACTGGACGTTATCCACGCGATCGCGGGAGGAAAAGTAGTTTACATAAATATCGTTCCGTCGTACTCGAACTATGGCCGATATATTGTGATTGAACACCAACTCGATGGGTGCCCGTACTATAGCCTCTACGCTCACCTAGGTGCAGTTCGGGTTAATATGGGTGATCCGGTCGCCCAAGGCGATCCCATCGGCGTGATGGGGTATACCGGTGAAGGCATCGACCGAGAACGCGCTCACCTTCATCTCGAATTGAATCTGCTGCTCAATGCTGATTTCGACAAATGGTCCGCGAAGTATTTTCCGAGAGACGGTAATCGGCACGGCATATACAATGGCCAGAATCTGGACGGGTTGGATATCGGGCGGTTTTATTTGGAGTTGAACAAAAATCCTCGGTTGACAATCCCGGAGTTTTTCCAGGAGGAGACGACCTGGTACCGCGTGCTCGTGCCTCCGTCGCCGCGCATGGACCTTCTGCGTCGGTACCCCTGGTTATCGGACAATCAGACGGAGGCGAAGTCATGGGAGATTTCGTTTAATCAGGCCGGGATTCCGCTTAGGTTTAAGGCCGGCGAAAGCTTGGTGGAGAAGCCAATGCTTAGCTGGGTCAAGCCCTCACCCTACCCTTACGCGTTGCAGACCAGAGGCTATATTCAGGGAAGCGGATCTAACTATAGTCTGAGCAAAGAGGGAGAACGTTATTTGGACCTTATTTGCCCGACTCAATGATCGAACAAAGCATAATCTTCTTCGACGGCGTGTGCGGACTATGTAACCGAACGGTCGATTTTGTTCTAAGGGAAGACCGTGACCGGAACTTTCTATTCTCAGCGTTGCAGGGGGAAACATTCCAGAGAATAGCGAGAGATCACCCCGAGACGATGAATGTGGACTCGATTTTCGTTTATCGGTCCACGCCGCAGGGAGGACAGTTGCTCCAGAGGAGCAATGCCGTCCTCTACATTCTCGATCAGCTGCCGAGATTCCGTTGGCTGGCCCGGATCGGGTACCTTTGTCCGGCGCCTATTCGCAACTTTTGCTACCGGTTGATTGCCGCTACGCGGTATCAGATCTGGGGCAGGCGCGACTCGTGCCGGCTACCCACAGTCGAAGAGAACAGGAGATTTTTGCCTTGAGCGCGGTTGTAAAATCCGCCCGGCATTCGTTGGCGTGACTTTGGTGGTCGGTTGGGGACGCGCTGCCGCGCGATCGGTGCGTGCACGTTTCAAAGCGTGTTTTCGGATTGTGCTCCGACTTGCCTGAGCGGGAAGTCCGCGTAGATCTTTTCGACCACATGTATCGACTAGCCGTTCTAATCCTGCTTGCTCCCCTACTGGCCGGTGCGGAGGATCGCATCAGCGCTTCAGTCACCCAGCTCGTAGTCGGTGTTGCGCCAACCTGGAATAACATGAAGGGTCAACTCCAGCGATTCGATAGAACTTCCAATGGATGGCACGCTGCGGGTTCACCGGTTCCTGTGCTCTTCGGAAAGCTCGGATTGGCCTGGGGCAGAGGTCTGATTAATGCCCAAGGCGGGGGTCCGATCAAGGTAGAACACGATCATCGAGCTCCGGCCGGGGTCTTTCGGATCGGAACGATTTACACCTATGACGAATCGCTACCGCAGGGTGCGAACTACCCATTCCACACCGTCGGGCCAGGCGATGCGTGGGTGGACGATCTTCACAACAGCTATTACAACCAGCATGTTACCGTAGACGCGCAAAATCCTCCCTCATGGTTCGAAAAACAAAAGATGCGTCATGGCGATTTTGCGTACCGCTGGCTGGTTGAAATTCGGCATAATGCAGATCCGCCGGTGCCGGGATTTGGCAGTGCAATCTTTTTCCACATTCGGCGAGGACCAGCTCGACCGTCGGCCGGGTGCACGACCATGGCCGAAGACTCACTTGTGGACTTGATTTGCTGGCTGCGAGCGAATGCGAATCCGGAGTATGTCTGCCTTCCGAAGGCTGAATACCTGAATCGTTGGAAAGCCTGGGACCTGCCAGACCCGGCCGTCACCGGGTTGTTTTGATTATTGCCGGCGGGTAATCGAAAGCAGCGCTTTTGCTTAGGACACTAAGCAGGGCATTCATTCCGACGAGTCAAGCAAAATCACCCGTTCAGGCCATGGAAATCTCGATATCGATGAGCTAGACTTCGGCCTAGTTTGGTGCCATCTCCCGGCAGACCCCGGTCTTGTGCGTGGCCGGACTATGGTGGGATATGGTGCCCGGCTCTGTTTTGTAATAAATTGGATGGAAAACAAGCCGATGGTAGCCGAAAAAGATCGCTGCAAAAATGATTATACCTGAGATCCTGGAATACATTGAGGACGCCGATCTGGAGGATTGGCTGACGGCCGCATTTATCGAACGCGAACATGAATTGCCACTAAAGGCGCTATGCACTAACGGCGGCTATCCTTCGGCATCTAGCGCAGTCGACATCTGGATGGTGGAAATCACCAGCCGGACTGGGAAAGTCTGGACCGGGAAATTCAGTGTCGAGTTTTTTGAGGAATCCCAAAACGGTTCTGAAACAGAGCACCTTGCGCAACACCAGACCGGAGAACTGTTTTTCAGTCTCAACATCGAAACCGGCCAGGTCACGTTCGTGAAAGATGCCTGGCCGGTTGTTCGAAGTCAGAATCCTGGCCCCGAGCTCGTTCCTGCCCAATAGGATCCGGGAGCGCTTCCACTTCGAAGGGAGCGTCAGCAAGGTAGCATAAGCATCCTGCTTGTACGGCGCGTGGCGGCACCGTGAATACAGGCCGGAAGCCTATGCTACCGTACAGGCTGGAAGCCTATGCTACCATACAGCCTATGCTACAATTCCATTTGAGGAATTTCGCCGGGACATCCAACTTAAGGAGATGATCGAAAAACGGAAGAGCGCTCTTGTCCTGGTGGGCCATGGCTCAACGCTGAATCCGGATTCGAGCGCACCAACGTTCCAGCATGCGGACGAGATTGATCGTCGTGGGCTTTTCGCCGAGGTCTATTGTACGTTCTGGAAGCAAGAACCGAGCCTTCGAGAAGTTCTGCGCATGGTCGAAAGCGACGATATCTACGTCGTGCCCAACTTTATCAGCGAAGGTTACTTCACAGAGACGATTATCCCCAGAGAACTCGAACTTACCGGGCCGGTCACTCGTCGATCGGGGAAAGTTATTAAATACTGTGAACCGGTCGGAAATGACCCGCGAATGATCGATCTGCTGCTTCGGCGCGCACGGGACGCGGCTCCAGGTGTTCCACCCGAAAAAACCAGTCTTTTGATCGTTGGTCACGGCACAAGTCTCAACCAGAAGTCGGCCGAAGCCGCTCACCAGCAGGTGAGGGTCATCAGGGAGAAACGGTTGTACGCCGAAGTTATGGAGGCCTACATGGAGGAGCCGCCTTTCATTGCGGATTGGAGGAAAAACACGTCTCAAAAGCACGTTGTGGTCGTGCCCTTCTTCATCGCGGACGGATTGCACAGCTACCAAGACATTCCGGTTCTGCTTGGAATTGAGTCCGCCCGCACCGCGGCGGCCAGCCAGCAGGAGATTTTTCGCCGGAATCCATATAGTCTGGACGGCCGTGAACTTTATTATGCGAGCGCCATCGGCACAGAGCCTTTGATGGCGGACGTTATTCTCGACACAGTGGTCAGATTTGACCGCAAGCACCTCTACGACCTAGCCGCATGATCAGCGATGAATTAGCATGTCTCATCAGGGACGGCTATAACGCTCTTGGAGAACTCGGGTTCGCGGAATCGTTGAGCGGATACCGCCTCTACCATTGGGCGGACAGAAATTCTTTGAGTCAGGCCCGCGTTTACCGTTCGTCGAAAGATGCCCGAGAGATTGCAAAATATGACTCCTCCGGAGCCTACCGGCCGCTCAAGGGAGCGCCGAACTTACCCAGAGGATGGGTCCTGGAACTGCCAAACATCAACGATCTGAAGAGGGCGCTCGATTTCTTTTACCCCGGAGCTATCGCCACCTGGCTGGCATTCCGGGAAGGAAAGACTGAGCCTGTCTGCCTTCGGCAAACTCTCAACCGGCAAACCGGAATGTACCGAGTTACCCGAAAACTCACCGCCGACCAGGCGCAAAGCCTGGTGAGAGAAGCCTGCCGCTCAGACAGCCGGTGTCTGCGGACCATCCTGTGGGGCATAGAGCCGGACCATCCGCCCGACTTCCTGCCGGCTTCGAAGTCGGACCCGACCGTCGACCAGACTGGCCAAAAGCGCGCCGCGCTCCCCTTTCTCTGCCTTGAGGCCTGCAACCTGCTGGTGGCGGCAGCGAGAACCACGGTCAAGAAGACGTCTCGATGATCGCCTATCGTTGTCGCACGCTCGTCACGATGGATAGAACACCGATCGACAACGGTGCGTTTATCGTCGAGGGGTCACGCTTTCGAGAGATTGGCGACGCGCACGATATCCTGAGAAACCACTTCGACCCGGTGGTGGACCTCGGTGAAGCCGTGGTGATGCCAGGACTGATCAATGCGCATTGTCATCTGGATTACTCTCTGATGCGGGGAGCCATTCTATCGGCGCGCAGTTTCTCCCAGTGGGTCAGTCGGATTAATGCGCTGAAAAGATCTCTGACTGATAACGACTACCTGCGTGCAACACAGCTGGGATTCCAGGAACTCCGCAGAAACGGCGTCACTGCAGTCTTGGACATTGTGGCGACTCCCCAAAGCTTACCGCTGCTTCCCCCTTCCCCTATCAGGACCTGGTCCTTTCTGGAGCTTATTGACGTGCGACCGCGGCCCTGGATCGAAGAGATTGCGTTCGGGTCATGGTTGTTCTTTTCCGAGCACAGAGAGTCGCTCGGAGGATTCGGCTTGAGCCCCCATGCTCCGTACACGGCATCCGCAAAAATGTATGAGATTGCGCTGGAATGTTCACGGAAGTTGAATCTGCCGATTACAACGCACGTGGCCGAGTCGCGCGAAGAATACGACATGTTCGCTGAGGCCCGGGGTCAGCTTTACGATTTCGTAAGAAAGTTGGGTCGCCCGATGACCGACTGTGGATCGACTTCGCCTCTTCGACACTTGATCGAAAATGGATTGATCAACCAGGATTGCATCGTCGCTCATTTGAATGAGTTGGACGATCGGGATCTGGAACTACTCGGAGGAACAAGATGGCGAAATCTGCAGATCGTACATTGTCCCAAGAGCCATCGTTTTCTCCAGCACAGACGCTTCCCGCTTGAAGCCCTGCTGGAACGAGGCTTGAATATTTGCCTTGGTACGGACAGTTTGGCAAGCAACGACTCGCTAGACCTCTTCTCCGAGATGCGCACAGCAAGAAAAGTTTATCCAGCGCTAAGCGCGCGAGATCTGCTGGAAATGGTCACTATCCGGCCGGCGCGCGCACTCAAGCTGGAGCGCAGCTTGGGCAGGATCGCGCCGGACTATCTCGCGGACGCTATCGCTATTCCCTTCTCAGGCGCAACTGGTGATGTGTACGAGGCGATCATTCAAGCAAAAGGCCCGATCAAATGGATGATGATAAATGGAAAACCCGTGAATTGACCCGTTGGACATGCGCTTTGGTTGCCCTTTGTCTGGTAGCGGTTTCTGCCCATCGCACAGCGTCAAAAGAGGTGGAAACACCGCCCCCTGAAAAGCCGGTGGTGCAGTCAGAACCAAACGTCGTCGCCGAAAGTGCGGCCGCGATCGATTCCTTTTCAGGTGAGTTTCTCTTTGTTAAGAACGAGAACGCAATTCAATACCCGGCCAGCTCGACGAAAATCTTGACGGCATTGTTGGTGATTGAAGCCGGGGATCTCGACAAGCCGGTGACGGTTGACCCATCCGATACCAAAGTAGAGCCAAGCAATCTCGAATTGAAACCGGGCGAGCAATATAGCCGCCGCCAGCTCCTCTATGGCTTAATGTTGAAGAGTGCAAACGATGTCGCGATGGCCTTGGCCCGCGATAACGCCGGTTCAGTCGAAGCGTTCGCTGAAAAGATGAACCGGCGCGCTGCGGAGCTAGGCGCAACGAACAGCCATTTCGCGAACCCCCATGGTCTGCATGAGCCCGACCACTACACCACGGCGCACGATCTAGCGCTCATTGCCCGAGCTGCGATGGAGCAACCGTTCTTTCGCCGGGTGGTTTCGACAATTTACTATTCCTGGAAGTCTCCAAAAGGGGTCTATCAGCTACGCAATCATAATCGTCTGCTTAGGCATTTCGCTGGATGCAACGGGCTTAAGACTGGTTTTACCCGGGCCGCGCAACAGGTCCTGGTCAGTTCGGCGCTGCAGGAAGGTCACGAAGTGATTTCGGTGGTCTTGCATACTGATAAACCGGGCATCTGGGAGGACAGCAAGGCGCTCTTGACCTACGGGCTGATCAAGGTCGGATGCCCTCCGGTAGCTATTGCTCACAATTCCGACAGGGCGTCCGAGAAGGAAGATGCTGCGGGCGAAGGAGACGAGGCCCACTAGGTGGGGAAGCGATCCGGGGCGGTAGGGGCGCGCTCCCGCGCGATCCGGGTTGGCACGTCCAAGAAACGTAAACCCGGGCTCACCGGAAAGCGTCGAAGCCGGACTGCAGAACCCGAATGGACGTTTTGAATCGTGCACCCGCGGATCGCGCGGGAGCGCGCGCGTTATCTACCAATGCGGGTTGGCACGTCTAAGAAACGTGAATCCGGGCTCACCGGAAAGCGTCGAAGCCGGACTGCAGAACCCAGATGGACGTTTTGAATCGTGCACCCCCGGGTCGCGCGGGAGCGCGCCCCGGCGGGAGCCTCCCGGCCGTTTCGCATTCGCGAGAAGCTTTTAAGGAATTGAGAATAATGGCGAATTCTCTCGCTATCTCTCAATAATTATCATAATTTGTAAGATAATCGTATTAACCGCATATGGCGCGCGTTTTTATTGTCACTGAAGACCTCGCTGCTCAGGATTTGATCTCGAACCTCTGCCACGACCGGGGCCATCAGCCTTACCCCTACAGTTCTTCAGCGGCGGCGCGCGAAGCTTTGCCCAAGCTCACCCCTCAACTTGTTCTCATCGATGTGAAAATGGATGAGGGAGTTGAATTTGATGTTTTGCGCCATTGCCGGGAACAGCTCCCCCAGACCGTCGTAGTCATGCTCACCGATTCTGCATCGACCAAGACGGTTGGGAAGGCCGTGAAATTGGGGGCTTATGACTACGTGACAAAACCACTTAAGCCGGATGAATTGCAACTCGCCATTCAGCGGGCCCTGGAGTATCAGGCTGTTTTGCGGGAGACTGCTGTTCCCACGCGCGGTCTGCTTCATCAATACCTTTTCGGCGAAAGCAAGAACATGCAGGCGATTCACAGACTCGTCGTGAAAATCGCCGACACCGAAAGCACAATTCTGATTCAGGGTGAGAGCGGGACCGGAAAAGAAGCGCTAGCGCACGCGTTGCATGGCCACGGCTCGCGCCAGCAACAGCCGTTTCTCACGGTCAATTGCAGCGCGCTGCCGGAAAGCCTGCTCGAGTCTGAACTATTTGGCCACAAGAAAGACGCTTTCCCCGGTGCCATTGCCGATAAAACTGGTTTGCTCGAAGAGGCCGACAACGGCACGCTGTTCCTGGACGAAGTCAATTCAATGTCTCAACACTTGCAGGCCAAGCTGCTCCGGGTGTTGCAGGAGCGTCAAATCCGGCGGTTGGGCGATACCAGACAGATACCGGTCAATGTGAGACTGATAGCCGCTTCGAATGAATCGTTGAGAGCCAAGATCAGAAACGGCGGGTTCCGAGAAGATCTCTATTTTCGGCTTGCGGTCATCCTGATCGAAATCCCGCCACTACGCGAACGGATGGAGGACGTGCCGCTGCTCGTCAATTGCTTTCTGCAGCAGTACGCGGTTCGCACAGGTACGGAACAGAAAGAAATCGACGCAAATGCGATGGACCGTTTGCTTCGGTACAACTGGCCAGGAAACGTGCGTGAACTTGAGAACGCTGTGGAGAGAGCATGCGCCCTCAGCGAGGAGGGAGTGATTCGTCCGTCGGATCTGCCTCCCCATGTTCTCAGCAAAACTGGAATTTCTGAAGCGCCTGGTGATTCCGAATGGCGAGTCGGCCAGCCGCTGGATCACTTCGTTCGCCACCAAGAGCGCAAGTACATCGAGATGACTCTTAAATTCAATCAGGGCTCTCGAGAAAAAACCGCGAGTATGCTGGGGATCAGTATCGCAACGCTGTACAGAAAACTCGATCTGAAACATCACCGCAGATAAACGTTTCTGGTTTCTCGTGAAACGTGAAACCAGAAACGATCCAATTCTGCCGCCTTGCAGTTCGCCCGCCGCTCTTCTAAAATGAGGGTTTGGTGGCATAACAGTTTTTCATATGGCAGGTCCGGGGATCCATCAGTTCCAAAATCTGACGATGCAGCAGGTGCTCGCACCGCAGCTGCAACAAAGCCTTCACATATTGCAGGCTCCAGCCTTGGAGCTGCGGAACATTGTTCAGCAGGAGCTGCAGACGAATCCCGTGCTGGAAGAGGAAATCGGCACATTCGAGTCGGAGGAGCGGGCCAAGGACGATAGAGAGTTCGAGGAAGAGTTCGAGCGGCTCGCAAAACTGGACGAGGAATGGCGGGATTACATGTCTCAGAATGTCAGCTACTCGTCGAGAAATCCTGAAGACGAGGAGCGCCGGCAGTTTTTCTTCGACTCGATTGCCAGTCAGGAGACTCTGCAACATCACCTCTGGGAGCAGCTGAACACGGCTGACGTCAGCGGATCACAGCGGGAAGCGGCGGAACTGATCATCGGCAACATGGACGATTTTGGTTTTCTCCAGGGTTCTTTGGAAGAGATCTCCCAGCATACGAACCATTCTTTGGGAGAGCTCCAGGAAATGCTCAGCTTTATTCAGACGTTCCATCCGGTCGGCGTGGGCGCTCGCAACCTCCGGGAATGTCTGCTGATTCAGCTGCGCCGTTTGGGTAAGGAGCACAGCCTTGAGTACCGGATCGTGGGCGAGTACCTTGAGGACCTCGGACGAAAACGATTACCGGAACTAGCGCGGAGGCTGGGTGTCTCGATTGAGGAAGTTCAGAAAGCCGCCAACTTCATTTCCACCCTGGATCCAAAACCTGGCCAGATCTTTACGCCGGATCCAAATAACTATGTCTTGCCCGACGTCAGCGTGGACAAGGTCGGGGAAGATTACACGGTTTCGCTCAATGCGGATCAAATTCCGCACTTACGGATCAGCAAAACCTACAAAGACTTGATGACGCAGGGAGCTAATGGGACGGATGTACGGGATTACATCCGGGAGAAGATCCGGAGTGGAAAGTTCCTGATCAAGAGCATTCACCAACGACAGCAGACGATTTTGAACATCGCGAACGAAATCGTTAAGCGGCAAAGTGAATTTCTGGAAAACGGAACCGCGTATCTCAAGCCGATGACGATGGTGCAAATTGCTGAGGCGGTGGGTGTCCACGAGACTACCGTCAGCCGCGCTATCTCGGGAAAATACATGGCCACTCCGCAAGGGGTGTTTGAGATGAAGTATTTCTTTACGCCTGGATATCAGACGGCAGCCGGGGCCGCTCTTAGCAACACGAGCGTGAAAGAGGCCATTTCTGACATGGTCCGCAACGAAGATGCTCGGAACCCGCTGAGCGACAAAGAAATTGTGGACGTGCTTTCTGATCGCGGTATACCGATTGCTCGACGGACGGTTGCCAAGTATCGAGCAGAGCTGAACATTCTTCCGAGCAATCTTCGGAAGCAGTATTAAAAATTCGGTGTACCGCATATTTTTGTTTGTAGGTGCCCTTGTTGTCTCGAGCCCTGGGGCGTGGTGCAAGCCGTTCAACTTCCAAACCGATACATTCGCCTTCGCGAACCAGACCTACTTTGATTACAAGCCAGTTTCGGACACCGAGATAAAAATCAGTCGAAGGAAAGGATACCTGGCTGACTATTCCCGCCACTGCTTCCAGTTGTGCCGGGCGGTGCTCCAATTTCACCAGTTCGCGGAATTTCGTCCCGATCTTCCGAAGGTTACTGAGTCGGACTATCAGCAACTGGTGCGCAGAGTGAGCAAGCTTCCGGCCTGGAGTTCTGGTCCACGAGAAAAAGTGGTTGTTCCCGGCTATAAGGATCTGCACAGCTTTTCCCTAGAGCATAGCCTGACGCTGGAAAAGAATCTCGGTGTCTGGTGGCCGTCCTTTTGGAGAATCGGCAACTGGCGCATCGTTTTTCCGGCCCCGCGATCCGGGCAGGAACGCGTGGCAAACTGGTTGCGAGGTGAACTGGATGCGGGTCGCCTCAGAGCCGTTCACATTACCCGCTTTAAACCTATCAACCACTGCCTTATACCCTACCACTATACTCCGGAGCCAAACGGTGATCTGGTTTTTGACGTTTACGATGCCAACCAACCCGGAAAACTTGTGCACCTGACCTATCGCGCATCGGCGCGCAGCTTTTATCTGGATAAGACCTGGTATTACAGCCGCGGCCTTGTCACCGTTCTGCGACTTTATCTGTCGCCCTTATTCTGAACTTCCAAATTGAAAACGCAAATTCTTGCTTCGCCAGAACGAGCATTGCCGTCTAGATTAAACCTGTGGTTTCTAATTCGGAATTTGCGTTAAACCTTCACGCGACCAACTTTTCGGCGCGCCAAAAAGCGCAAGAAGTATCCAAGCGAATATATGCCATTCCTCCATTGGTTCAGGAAAAAGTCCAGGAGCACAGAGGCCGAAGCCAAGGCTTCCAGCGTTGAGAAATGGAGGCCGGAAGTGACCACCGTCACAGAAGCGGCGTCCGAAAATTCGGAACAAGCAGGTGTCCCTGACACACCGTCTATCGAGCAGCAA
This sequence comes from Verrucomicrobiota bacterium, assembly GCA_019233825.1. Taxonomy (GTDB): domain Bacteria; phylum Verrucomicrobiota; class Verrucomicrobiia; order Chthoniobacterales; family JAFAMB01; genus JAFAMB01. The sequence goes on from JAFAMB010000019.1 coordinate 25,463, forward strand.
CCGATCGGCACACCAGTCCCTGCGACTGCCCCTCCGGAGCTGCAGACGAGCTCAACGGCGGAACCGGCGTCGACTCCGCATCTTTCCGTTCCGCTTGGAGCCTTTTACGAAAAGCTGCCGCCGCCTCTGCTTGCACCAATAAGACCGGACTTAAAGCGACTAATCGAGATCGCCATAGATGATCTTGTCATTGACCAAACGGCCCAAGAGGCGACGGTTCCTCTTTCAATTCTGAGCCTGTCTTGTCCTGATATTTTCGTGCGCCCGGTTGCTCTGTCCGATGAGATCCCAATAACTTTTTCTTTGAGCGGCTCGGTGCCGATTTCAGCCGTGGAGTCACCGCCGCCACCGGAGGCGCAGCCACTGAGGACTGCCGCTGAAGCGCCAGAGTCTGGAAGCCCGGTAGTTCCCGCCGACACGCAGCCGGAACATGCAGAAAAAACGGACGAGTCTCTCCTGATCAAAGAGCAGCTCACCAAGAGCGCACCCGAGACCGGCTCAGGTCAAATAGAGAGCGGCGAACGGCACTGGGCGCCAACAGTCAGAGCGACAACTGCCAGCGGCAAAATTAAGCTTCGCGATGTAACCGTACCTACAGATGAGCTCATTCGGCTCCGAGAGTCCGAAGCAGGTGCCAAACCCTCGGCTTCCGTGATTGGCGAAACGGAATTCAGCGGCCGTGCCGCCAGCGCGGAAAAGGGAATCAGCCTCCGGCTCCAGTCCGTTCTCTCCAATTTTCCACCTGGTCTCGAACGACCTTCGATCCAGGCGCTGAGCGGCACACAGACTGAAATTGTTTTGCCTCTGGACCTGATTCAATCGCAACTGGCTCAAGGCCGGGTTGTTGTTCCCGCGGCGACGTTCTGCAAGGCGTTGCCAAACGATTTGAAACCGTATTTTGAAACCATTGAACCTGGCGCAGAGATTCCGATCCCGTTGCGCGAGATCTTTTTGGGTCTTCCGCAAGAGGCAATCAAGCTGAGAGAAGATCAAGAGATCGATCATCCTCAGGAGACAATTCAGACCCCGTTCAGCGCACAGGCCGAAGAAGATGCCAAGCGTTTTGGTCTGCACACACCAGCGGCAACCGCACCGGTACCAGATCAGGAAGAGAAGCCCGCGCCGGCCGAGGTTTCCAAAACGGTTTCGGCCGGCGGATTGCATGCGGACGCCGGTGAGCAGGAGGTTTCATCTCCGCCCTCACCTGTTACGCCGGAAGCTCAGGTCAAAGTCGACTCGGAAAGGCTGCAGGCGATATTCTTGACAGACGAGACCTTGGATTTACCCAAAACCATCAGAAAGGTGGGTGAATTGCCCGGTCTTCGATCGTGCCTCCTGAACACCACGGACGGGCTTAAACTCGCGGGAAGCCTCGATGTTCCAGGCCAGGAACAAGCGGTCTCAGTTCTGGTGCCCGAATTGTTCGAGCAGGCGCGAGCGAAGTTGGCAGACATGCATCTTGGGGCTTTGGAGACGATCACCTTATATTGCGGCAGGGATCAATTGAGTACATTTCTGCAGGGAAACCTTTGTTTGACCGTTCTCCACGACAACCGCCCATTCAAGCCGGGCGTACGGGAAAAGGTGCAAGCAGTGATCAACGAGCTTGTGCCTCTCAGCGGATCCGAAAAGGAGCTATAGGACGACCCAATGCCGACCATCAACTACGCCAGCAAGGAGATCCAATTCAAGATCGTGTACTACGGCGCCGCGCTCTGTGGAAAGACCACCAACCTGGTGTACATCCATTCCCGAATCGCGCCCGCATACAGAGGCGATCTGGTGTCGCTCGCAACGGCGGCGGATCGCACATTGTTTTTTGATTTTCTGCCTTTGAGCGCTGTCGTACTCCAAGGGTTCAAAACCAAATTCCAGCTGTATACCGTCCCTGGACAGGTCATCTACAACGCCACCCGGCAACTCGTGTTGCGGAACGTCGACGGGGTTGTGTTCGTGGCGGACTCTCAGTGGGATAAGATGGAAGAAAACGTTGAGAGCTTTCGCAATCTTGAGCAAAACCTCCAGAAGCAAAGCCTTTCGCTTGATGTGGTTCCGTACGTCCTGCAGTTAAACAAGCGAGACCTTCAAGATGTGGCTCCGACAAACTACCTCCAGTACCTGCTAAACAACCGGAAAAGGCGGGTGCAAAGTTTCGAATCGATAGCCAGCATCGGTGTAAATGTCTTTTCTACGTTGGACGCGGTCACCCAGCTGCTGTTACACAAGTTTAACCGGGAACGAGGGAAGCTCCTCGCGGGACCTGGAGGTGGGGGTGCGGTTAGAGACCGCTGATAGGAAAACGCCGGGAACGCTCACTGACACTCTCTTGCAGGCCGCTCGATGCTCATCTATTAGTTCCCGATGATCGACTACATGCAAAAAGGGGGGCCACTGATGTGGCTCATCCTGGTTTGTAGCGTTGTTTCCATCGCGGTCTTTGCCGAGCGGCTGCTTTACTTTCATCGTGCAACCATTAACCTGGGCGAATTTCTGCAGGGTCTATCCAATTTAATCAGGAGGCGAAACCTGGCGGAAGCGCGCGTTGAATGCCAGGCAACGTCCGTGCCCGTTACTAGAGTTATCCACGCGGCGCTCATCCGACACCGTCTGCCGCGAACGGAACTCCGGGAGATTGTTAAGGAGGCCGGGCAGTTGGAGGTTCCTCGGCTAGAGCACAATCTCGGCGTTCTCGTTGCCATCAGCTACATCTGCCCGCTCATCGGGTTACTTGGCACAGTCACTGGGCTGATTCAGACATTCGTACAATTGTCTGCAAATAACGGTTACGCGACTCTGGCGGACGTTTCGGGAGGTGTCTACCAGAGTTTGTTGACCACTGCCGCCGGCCTGGTCGTGGCGATTCCAACCATCCTCGCTTATAGCCACCTCTCCGCGCGCCTGAACGCTTTGATTCACGACATGGAACGAGCCGGCATCGAAGTAGTTAATCTGCTTTCCGAGAGCGAAATCGATTCATCCATTATTGAATTCGCTTCGGAGTCACCGGCGGCCAGAGAGCATCGATGAAACTGACCAGATCTATCCACCTTAATCCTTTCCTGATCTTCATCATTCCGTTGGTGGATCTTTTTTTCCTGCTGCTGCTGCTTTTTCTCGTCAGCTCCACCTTTCTGCTCCATCCCGGAATCAGCGTGAATCTCCCCTTCTCCAAGTTCACGCTCGGACCGCAAAACAATCCGGTGATTGTTAGCATTACAGCCGGCCCTTTTCCGCTGATCTACTATCGAGATCAACAGATAAGTCCGGAGGAGCTCGCACGTCGGTTGGCAGAGGATCATGCCGCGGATCGATCGATTATAATCCAGGCTGATCGTCTAACTCCCCAAGGATCTGTCATCGAAGTGATGAATCTTTGCCTCGAAAAGGGTTATTCGGTCGTACTTGCAACGTCGCCACAAAAATGAGTCAGCAGGAAGCGTGCTTTATCTTCGATTGGCGAAGAAGCCGATGGGATTATAGACTGCCTCTGCTGATCGCACTCTCACTCTTCGGGCACGTCTTCTGTTTTTATATTTTCCACGTGGTCTATCCGACGACCACAACGCTCCTTCCACCCTCAGCACAAGTGACGGTGCTGGATCCGAACAATCCGCAGGATAGAAACTTGCTGGATTGGGTCGAAATGAACAATCCGGCAAACGTCAGCGCACCCAGGTTCAATCCGCGTCTGGTTGCGCAATTGACGCCGCGGTACAAGCCCATTTTTTCCAGCCTCTCGGTTGAGTTGAAAACCTCAGATTCTTCCGGGACGCGAGAGCAGGCCATCCCATCGATTTTCTCCCCCGAGGCGCTTCTGCCAATGCGGTCGCGACCGGCGCAAGCGGCTCCCACGAAAATGTTCTCCAGCCGACTGGAGATCGCTTCAACTCTACAAGCGCGCGCGCCGGTTTCCCTGCCGGCGTTACCGGCGGCTGTCACGCTTTCGGAGCCCACCTCACTTTTTATTGGCGTTGATCCTGACGGAGAAGTCGATTTTGTTTTTCTACGCCAATCGAGCGGAATTGGTCAACTTGATCAGAAAGCAGAGGAATTCATTCGAACGGTAAAATTCAAGCCGGAACCGCGCAGAGATTGGGGAGTGATTACGTTGCACTGGGGAGGGACCGGCCGTGATTCGCGTTGAGCTGCCGGTGCTGGTTTTCATCTATCTCTTCGTTTTCCTTGCCGCGGTCTTTTCGCTTTGGATTGCGTACGAGTGGCTCCGTGTACGCCGCGAGAAAGAGACCTTGCGTTACCGGGTTCAATGCACCATTTGTGCCTCTATTTTCGAAGATAAAACCAACACTCTGCTGCCGCGATGCCCTCGCTGCGGCAGTTTGAACGAGAGATTTAGAATTGGAGGACTCTAACCTTATGGCCATGTTCATCGGGCGAAATCGAAAGGCCCGGACAACCTACGGTTTCGACGAAATCGCTCTGGTTCCCGGCACGGTGACCATCAATCCGAACGAAGTTGATATCGCATTCAGCTTGCCGCGCAAAGATGCGGAGCCACTCAGACTCGCGATTCCGATTCTGGCCAGCGCGATGGACGGAGTCGTTGACGTGCCTTTCGCGATTGAGATGGGTAGACTGGGCGGACTAGCGGTATTGAACCTCGAGGGGGTCCAAACCCGATACAAAAACCCGGCGGAGGTCCTTTTGACCGTCTTGGAAGCAGACAAGGAACGGGTGACGGGTCTCCTGCAAAAAATCTACCAGGAACCGGTCCGGGAAGATTTGATTGCCGCACGCATTAGGGAGATCAAGGACGCCGGTGTCATCGCCGCGGTCAGTTCGATCCCGCAAAAGGCGGAGCGCTATGGACGTATCGCTCAGGAGGCAGGCGTTGATGTGTTTGTCGTCCAGAGCACCGTCTCTACTGTCCGGCATATTTCGACCGAATACAAATCACTCGACCTCAAGGACTTTTGCCAAGAGATGAAGTGCCCGGTGATTGTCGGTAACACCGTCGGCTATGATGTGACCCTGGAAATCATCGAATGCGGTGTGGCGGGGGCGCTCATCGGTGTGGGACCTGGCGCTGCCTGTACCTCCCGCGGTGTCCTGGGTCTGGGTGTACCGCAAGTAACCGCCACGATCGACTGTGCGGCCGCACGCGATCACCACTACAAGAAGACGGGTTGCTATGTACCGATTATCACGGACGGCGGAATGAGCAACGGAGGCGACGTTTGCAAGGCCTTCGCTTGCGGCGCGGATGCGGTCATGATCGGCAGCGCGTTCGCGAAAGCCATCGAAGCGCCCGGGAGGGGATACCACTGGGGGATGGCAACACCCCACGCCAATCTGCCACGGGGTACACGTATCCGGGTCGGAACGACTGGCCCGCTGCGGCAGATCCTTTTCGGCCCGGCAGATGTTGATGATGGAAGTCAGAATCTCGTGGGAGCGATTACGACCTGCATGGGCAACGTCGGTGCTGCTAATCTTCGTGAGTTCCAGGAAACGGAAATCATTATCGCACCCTCGATTCGAACCGAAGGAAAACTCTTCCAGCAAGTACAAATGGTAGGGATGGGCTCCAGGAACTCTTGACTCCCGATTTGATGATTAGATTTCTGTTGCTTAACCGAAGATTGCAGTCTAACGCCGTATCACAGTGCTCATGAGCAACCGACGAGTCGTTATAACCGGTATTGGAGTGGTATCCCCCCTCGGAAGCGATCTGAAATCGTTTTGGGAAAATTTGGTGAACGGCAAGAGCGGCGTTCGCCGGATTACCCAGTTCGATGCTTCTACCTTTGACTGCCAAATTGCGGGTGAGGTCATGGATTTCAATCCGTCGTTGTATTTCAAGAATCCTAAGGACGTCCGGCGCGCTGATCGATTCTCACAATTCGCAATGGCATCAGCTAAACTAGCGCTCGAAGACAGCGGGCTGGACCTGGAGAAAGTCGATCGCAGCCGATTCGGTGTGCTCGTGGGAAGCGGCATCGGGGGTCTTAAGACTCTCGAAGATCAACACACAGTTCTCATGAACAAGGGTGCTTCCCGAGTCTCTCCATTCATGGTTCCGATGATGATCGTAAACATGGCGAGCGGCCTGATCTCTATGGAGTACGGCCTCGAGGGACCCAATTTCTCAATCGTAACCGCCTGCGCCACAGCGGCTAACTCGATTGGAGAAGCCTGGCGGATGATCCGATACGGGGACGCGGACATCTTTCTGGCGGGTGGATCGGAAGCCGTCATTTCCCGGCTGGGGATAGCCGGCTTTTGCTCGATGCGGGCGATGAGCACCCGGAATGACGAACCCGAGAAAGCATCGCGCCCCTTCGATCGCGATCGGGATGGATTCGTGATGGGCGAGGGCGCTGGAATTCTTGTTCTTGAGGAATACGAAATAGCGAAGGCGCGCGGTGCGCAAATCTATTGCGAACTGGCCGGATATGGTCTTACCGCAGACGCTTATCATATGACCGCCCCGCGACCGGACGGCAAAACCGTGGCTCGCGCAATGCGGTTAGCCTTGGAATACGCCGGCGCGAACGTGACTGAGGTGGACTACATCAACGCGCACGCAACTTCTACGGGTGTCGGAGATATTTGCGAGAGCAACGCGGTCAAGCTGCTGGCGGGCGACTATGCAAAGAACGGCCTTCTGGTGAGTTCCACGAAGTCTATGACCGGGCATTTGCTCGGGGGTGCCGGAGGCGTGGAAAGTGCCGTCTGCGTCCTCACAATCAAACACGGAGTCGTTCCGCCAACGATCAATTTGGACAATCCGGATCCGGAATGCGATCTCGACTATGTTCCAAAAGTGGCGCGAGAAAAAGGCGTTGGCCTGGCGCTGAATAACTCCTTTGGATTTGGCGGACATAATGCAACGCTGGCGTTCCGCGCGTTGCGTTAGCCGGTAGGGTCGCGCTCCCGCGCCACCGGGCTACCCGCGTAAATACCCGTGATTCTGCCTCAACGCCAATCGCGCGGGAGCGCGACCCTACCGTGCTTTTCAGCTTGAACAAATACGTTCTTCTGCTAATCGCGACGGCGATCCTCTGGTCATTGGGCGGCGTGCTCATCAAATCCATCGACTGGACGCCTGTCGCGATAGCCGGTAGCCGGAGCTTGATCGCTGCGCTGGTCATTAGCCTCGTGATGCCTGGCGTCCTTCAAAAGATCTCGCGGCAGTCTGTCCCGGGGGCATTCGCCTATGCCGCAACGGTTATTCTTTTTGTTGTTGCCACGAAGCTGACGACGGCGGCTAATGCGATTTTCCTTCAGTACACGGCGCCAATCTATATCGCGATGATCGGTCCCTGGTTTTTGCGCGAAAGCACGAGTTGGCAGGATTGGTTGCTGATCCTGCTCGCCCTTGCCGGGGTCGCTCTTTTCTTTCTCGATCAACTCAGTCTACAAGGTCTTTCGGGAATAGTTGCTGCGCTCGGCAGCGGTTTTTCCTTCGCCTGGCTAACAATCCTTATGCGTCATCAGCGAGCGGCCTCGCCTGAGGCAGTCGTACTTCTGGGCAACGTGATTACCTTCCTGTTTGCGTTGCCTTGGATGTTTCCCGTCACGAAAATCGAGCAGAACGGGCCCTGGCTGCTTGTGCTGGGCATTGTACAATTGACGATTCCATATCTGATTTATTCTGCAGCGATTCGCCACGTCCGTGCCCTTGATGCGTCCATTATCGGCATCATTGAACCGATCCTAAATCCGATCTGGGTGATGCTCGTCACGAACGAACGTCCAGCATTCTGGTCGATTGTAGGCGGGTCGATCGTTTTGGCCACCACTCTCGCCAGAAGTCTGATCGCCTCTCGGAATGAGCAGCCGATCGGGAACCCTCCGAACGGATAGCTAGCTACCTACCTAAACTTTCACCCGTTCGATGTGCGCTCCGAGTTCTCCGAGTTTATCATCGAGCATCTCGTAGCCGCGATCGATGTGGTAAACGCGATTGATCTCCGTCTTTCCCTCCGCCAGCAAGCCTGCCAGCACCAAGGCGGCCGAAGCGCGGAGGTCGCTGGCCATAACCGGCGCACCACTCAAACTATCCACTCCCCGAATTTTCGCCGTAGCCCCATCCAGTTCGATCGCAGCACCCATGCGTTTTAACTCAGAAATGTGCATGAAACGCTGGGGGAAGATGCTTTCGGTCACCGAGCTCTCACCGGGGGCAGTCGCCAGGAGGGCACACATTTGAGCTTGCATATCCGTCGGGAACCCTGGATACGGTTGAGTCTTCAGGTGCAGCGACTTGAGACTTCCGTTCGCATGAATAGTCAGTACACCGTTGGCACCGCCCACATAAAATCCGCAAGCCAGAAGGGCATCGGTTAGCGCAGCCAAGTGGTCAAATCTGACCCGATTGATGGTGACTTTGCCACCTGCAATCGCACCGGCAATAAGAAAAGTTCCCGCTTCGATCCGATCCGGGATCACCTCGTGCTCTGCGCCGTGTAATTCTTTGACGCCCTCGATCACGATTTGCGAACTACCCGCTCCGGTGATTTGCGCACCCATTTTGTTAAGAAAATTTGCGAGATCGACAACCTCCGGCTCGCGTGCCGCGTCTTCAATGATCGTCGTGCCGTCGGCAAGAACCGCAGCCATCATGACGTTGTCCGTGCCCAGGACCGTCGTGCCGAATTTCCCTTTCAGCGAAATCGTCGCTCCATGAAGCGATGGAGCCAGTACTTTGACGTTACCTCCATGGACGCGCACCGCGGCGCCTAGCGCTTCAAAGCCCCGAAGATGCAGGTCAATCGGGCGGTCGCCAATCACGCAGCCACCCGGCAATGAAACCGTCGCTTCCTTTTCCCGGCCCAGGAGCGGTCCCAATACGCAAATCGAAGCGCGCATTTTACGAACAATTTCGTAAGGAGCAACGCTTTTGACCTCTTCGGCTTTCACAGTCACGACACCGCTGGCACGCTCCACCTCCGCTCCCAGGTGTGCGAGGATCTGGAGCATATAGTGCACGTCGCTTAGATCCGGCACACGCTGGATCACGCAGGGATCCTTAGTCAGAAGCGTAGCGGCCAGAATCGGCAAAGCCGAGTTCTTCGACCCGCTAATTTTAACCGTTCCCGTCAAAGGGTGCCCACCATGAATGATGATTTTATCCATACTTGGCGATAAGAACCCGTTCGACTCCTTGGTAGTCTTTCATAATTGAGAGGTCCCGACAGTTTTGGCGAGCCAAAAAATCAGATACCCCCTTCGCCTGACCTTGCCCAAGCTCAAGAGCAACGACACCGTTTGACGCTATTTTACCAGGGATCGATTCAATCAATCTTTTGACAATCGCCAATCCATCTTCGCCCCCGTCAAGGGCCAAGGCGGGATCGAATCGCACCTCGCGTTGCAACCCTGGAATATCCGCTGTGGGGATGTAAGGAAGGTTTGCCACGATCCAGTCAAACGATCCATCGATCTGCTCGAGCAGATCCGAACGGCGGAACACAATTCGGTGCGACGCTCCAAGTCTCTCAGCGTTTTCCTGAGCCAACGCGAGCGCATCATTCGAGATATCACCAGCAACCACCTCAAGTTCCGGCTGTTCCAACGCAAAGGTGATCGCCAGAATACCGCTACCCGTACCGACATCCACCAGGCGAGTTGCCTTGGACTCCCGAGTCGCGAGCTTCTTTAGCACCACCTCAACCAGGAGCTCGGTATCTGAGCGCGGGATTAAAGCTCGGCGATCCGTTTTGAAGGTGCGACCAAAAAAATCCCAGTGACCCAAAAGATGTTGCAGGGGCTC
>JAFAMB010000073.1 GCA_019233825.1 Verrucomicrobiota bacterium
ATCCGAAGCTGGTTCACCGTGCGAGCTCTTTCCCCGACCAGGCGATCCGCCGAAAGCGAGGTTTCCTCGACGCACGTTGAAATCAAAAGGTCGCCGACGGCCGTGATCCGGTCACCGATTCGTTCCAGGAATGTGGCGAGCAGCGCGGGTTCCGGGGTACGATAGGCTGCCGCGGTTTCAAGGATCTTTTGAAGTTGTTTTGGCATAGGTTAGGTCAGGCTAGATCAATCGGCGTTTTGAAAGATTGCGCATGAGCTGAGCTACTCCAAAGGTCCAGGGCTCGCAGTCCTGCGCATGACGCATACGGTTGCAGAGAGTACCGAGCTTATCAGACTTAATTTTCACAAGGTCGCCAATCTTGTGGCTGAATCCCATGCCGGGAACATCACGGTCTTTCACCGGTGCAAACATGGTGCCCAGAAACAGAACGGCGCCGTCCGGATATTGGTGATGCGGGCCGATCATCTGTGCGACTAGATCGGATGGGTCGCGGCTGATCTGGCCGAGGGAAGAGACGGCGTGAAGTTGAAAGTCATCTTCGCCTTCGATGGTCAGATGAACTTCCATCTGCCTGACGTCATCCATAGAAAAACTCGCGTCGAAGAGCCGGATGAATGGGCCTATGGCGCAGCTTGCATTGTTGTCTTTTGCTTTGCCTAACAGGAGAGCGGATCGTCCTTCGATATCGCGGAGGTTGACGTCATTTCCAAGCGACGCGCCCTTTGTTTCTCCTGTGCTTGAAACGACCAGAACGACCTCCGGCTCAGGATTGTTCCACGACGACATCGGATGAAATCCAGCATCATGACCATGACCGACGGCCGACATCGGCTGGGCCTTGGTAAACAGCTCTGCGTCCGGTCCAATCCCAACCTCCAGGTACTGCGACCAGAGTCCTTTTCTTATCAAGAGCTCCTTGAGCGCGAAAGCTTGCTGGCTTCCGGGCTTGAGTCGCTCAAGGGTCTCGCCAATCGAGGACACGATCTCATTGCGAATTGACGAGGATTCCTGGGGATTGCCGCGAGCCTGTTCTTCGATGACACGTTCCAGCAGGCTGACGGCAAAGGTGACTCCAGCGGCTTTAATCGCCTGCAGGTCGATCGGCGCGAGTAACCATGCCTTTCGCGGATTGCGCTGGTCAGGTGGCGAATTCTCGAGAAGCTCGTCCAGCGAACCGACCGGCTCTCCGCAGATGGCAGCAACGCTCGCCGCCGGTTTTTGCGCTTCGCATAAATCGCGAATGGTCGGGAAGGTCTGGCTAATGTCGAGCACGGCCGCTTCGCGAACGGTGACAACGGACGGGCCCCGAATGTCAGGTCGCCAGACCCGCCCGACGAGACAGCCGTCAGGCCAATCCGTGGGGAGGACATCGCTTTGGTCTATTTTGTTTTGCCAGTTCATCTGAAAGTTCAATTTGGCGCTGTAGTAAGCCCTTCGAGATCTTTCATTCGGGAAGATCCTGGTTCGTCCTCATGCCCGTCGTCGCCCTTGAAGATTGCAGGCGAAACCATGGACCAGTTTAACAGGATTGGAGACAAGTTTCGACCGCTCTGTTTTAGCTTCTTCCATGGCCAATTTTTGTGGGCTAGAGTCGATCGTCTATGGACAATCATGCATCAACTCAGGGTGCGGAGATTCGGATCGTTCAACTTCAACAAAACGGTCAGCCGTGCGTTGCTCGGGTCAAAGACGCGGATACGCTTCAAATTCTCGCGATCCGAGGTGGTAGTTACGCTTTGGCACAGCGCGCGCTTCAGGAAAAACGGTCGTTAAGCAACGTAATCGATTCAATGGATGCGACCGACGAGGTTTCTTACCAAAGAATGATTGATGAGGGGGCTTTACTGCCGCCGGTCACACATCCGGATCCTGGGCATTGTTTGGTTTCCGGCACCGGGCTTACACATCTGGGGAGCGCCGGCACTCGTGATGGGATGCATGTAAAGCTAAACGATCCAGGCCAAACGCTGACCGATTCCATGAGGATGTTCAAACTCGGCCTGGAAGGCGGGAAGCCTGAGTCTGGGAAAATCGGCGTCCAGCCCGAATGGTTCTACAAAGGGGATGGCACCTCGATTGCCGCGCCATACGCGCCGATTCCGGTCCCCGCCTTTGCGCTCGATGCGGGCGAAGAGCCGGAGATGGTTGGACTCTATTTGATCGGTGCCGACCGGAAGCCGTATCGGCTCGGTTTCGCCGTCGGTAACGAGTTTTCCGATCATGTGACTGAAAGGCAAAATTATTTGTGGCTAGCCCATTCGAAACTACGTTATTGCAGCTTTGGTCCTGAGTTACTTATCGGTCCAGCTCCTCGAGCGGTTCAAGGGGTCAGCCGAGTGCTCCGGGAAGGCAAGCCGATCTGGGAGAAGGCCTTCCTGACTGGCGAGGACAATATGTGTCACACCATCGCAAACCTCGAACATCACCATTTCAAGTACCCGCAGTTCCGTTGTCCAGGCGATCTGCACGTCCATTTTTTTGGCACGGCCACGCTGAGCTTTGCAGACGGCGTGAAAACACAGGAAGGTGACGAATTCGAAATCCACATACCGGCGTTTGGCCGACCACTGCGCAACACGCTGCGGTTTATGCGCGAGGGAGGTCACGTCGCGGTTGTCCCGCTTTAACCTGCGGAATCGAGACTCATGGCCGGCACCCTCTTTTTTCCACGGATCCGATCAAGAGCGATGCGAAAGATTGGTTTTCGCACGGCGATTCTTCAGCTTGTGCTGGGCGCACTCCTTCTGACTGTCACCTTAATCGGCGTTGTTGGTTACATTAATTCAGCTCGCACTTTGGACGATGTGCGTGATCCGGGCGATTGGCGAAGCCGCTCAAGACCTTAAGTCGAGACTTGGAATTGGTAAGTAAGTTCGAGCTTTCTGACGTGCCAAACCCAGGCTCCGCATTCCGCGAAATAGCTGTTATGATCGACTCGTCGGAGCGGATGAAAGCGGCGTTACGCTCTTTTGGCAAGTATGTGCCGATCGAGCTGGTCCGGGAACTCCTGGCTCAAAAGCAGGATGCGATTCGCGGTGGAAAGCTCCGCGAGCTCACTTTATTTTTCTCTGATATCGCAAATTTCACTAAGATCAGCGAAAACCTTAGTCCGACGGAGGTCGTGGGGGAGCTGGGGGACTACTTCGAGGTGATCGCCGACATTATTGAGCACGAATTCGGAGGCACCCTTGACAAGTTCGTCGGCGATGGTGTAGTGGCGTTTTTTGGCGCCCCTAAAGAAATGCCCAATCACGCTGAGATGGCGTGCCGAGCCGCGCTGAAAATTCAGGAAAAACTTTTCAGTCTGGGGCCCGAGAAGCGCTTAATCGGCAGCCGGTTTTTCAGAACCCGGATCGGCCTGCACACCGGCGAGGTGTTGGTGGGCAATATCGGGACTCCGAAACGGTTCGCATATTCGGTCATAGGTGACGCCGCGAACTTGACGAGCCGGATAGAGGGTTTGAATAAGATCTATGGGACTCGCATTCTAGCGAGCGCGGAAACGAAAGACGCCCGATGTACAGATTTTGAATGGAGACAAATCGACCGGGTCGTAGGCGAAGTACGGAGATTTACGAACTACTCGGAACGAAGGGGGCAGTCGATCCAATTATGCTGGAGGCGCGCGATCAATATGAGATCGCGTTAGAGAAATACTTTGCCCAGGATTTTGAAGGGGCGATACCGCTTTTCGAAGCGGCACTAAAGCTCAGACCCACGGTTAAGGCCGGTGAGGTGCTGCGATTCCGGAGCCTAAGTCTTGCGGCGAATCCCCGTCGCAACGATTGGTCGGGCGTGTACGAGGCCGTTGAGAAATAGAAGTCCGCACGGGAGGAAAACGCCGAGAACGCCGAGAGCGCCGAAAATGAAGCGCGAACACCAAAGGCCGAACGGGTACGCCGTGAGGCGCTTCTCGTTCACCGCTCATTCCTTCTCGGCGTTTCCGGCGTTCCCTGCCTTTCCCGCCGCAGCCAGCAGCCTTCTGGCTGCTTCGGCGCATGCCTGCATTGACTCCTCCTGGCTGTCCTTCGGAATGAGAGCGCTGGCGACGCCAATCGCGTTCGCTCCAGCTTCAAAGAAAAGCGCGGCATTCGAAATTCCGACGCCGCCCGTGGCTACGAGCGTGATGTCCGGGAACGGGCCGCGGAGCTCCTTAAAATATTGTGGCCCTAGCGTTGCGGCCGGAAACACCTTTACCGCGTCAGCGCCTGCCTCGTGCGCTTGAAAGATCTCGGTCGGTGTCATCGCACCGCAAAAGATTGGAAGTTCATGATCTAGGGCGAAGCGGATGACTTCCGGATTGAAATTGGGAGTGACAAGAAACTTTGCCCCGGCAAACTTGGCCTTTTTTGCCAGTGCAAGCGTCGTTACAGTGCCTGCCCCGAAGATAACCCGATCCTTTTCCTGCTGCTTCGTGGAACGGAGAAAAGGTTCGGCTTGGTCTGATTCCATCGTGATCTCGATGAACCGGATACCGTTTTCGATCAAGACATTCACACAACGCTGAAGGTCGATTTTTGGGCGACGCAAAATCGCAACTACCGGAGCATTTTTGAGTGCTGTGAGCAAGATCTGAGGATTCATTGCGCCTTCCATGTGTCAGTGTCAGTGCCAGTGATCCGATATTCAAGCCTTCAGATTTTGGTTGGATCCTGAGATAGCAACATAAATAATTGAAGATATGAACATCAAATCGTATCAGGATCTCCTTGCCTGCTTGTGTCGAGGCTGGAACCTGACAGGACCCACGTTCTGCTGCTGCATGCCGGGCCGGATTATTTCGTTGGAGAAAGTGGCGGATTCTCTTCTTCCGATATCGAGGCCTTACGCGAGAAAGTCTGTTACCTCGCGCTTGGCCATATTCATCAACCGATGCTCTACGCGGGATGGGCCTGCAATCCCCGGATCGCCGGAAAAAGGCGATTTGCGGTATCGATTGATGTGAGCAGGCTCAACGTCGGCGGACTGCCGGAGCGTGGTGGAACAATCACCGAACAGTTCTCTCGGGAAGAACTGGAGAAGCTCGCGATCCGCGCTGTCATGGCCGAAAAGCATCTTTTCGGAATCGAGGGATCGAAGAACGCATTCCAGAACGGAGCGACAGCGCTGCCACTGTTGAGGCGAAGCGCCTGCAAGCGAGAAAGTTTGCCGAACAACTGAAGTTATTGAACGACGCTCGGGATCTGGCTCGGAAGACGATCGAGGAGCTTGAGGCCAAGAAGATTGCGAAAAACGGCTGCTAACAGCACCGAAGTTGTTCAGTCCTTCCGAGGGGACTAGGGGGTAGGGTTCGGAGTTTGGAGTTCGGAGTTCGGAATTGGGCGATCCGCAGGGCACAGATTCCTCAAGGGGATGGAAATTCGATTTCACTGAGGAATTGCCAAATCCCGAACCCCAAACTCCGAACCCCGAACTCCGAACTCCGACCCACCACGCAGGCTTGACCTTGACACCGGCATGACGCGTACTAGTGCCCCCAGGAGATACAGAATGAACCGTACATTAGCTACCTTTGCCGCTGCCGGACTGATGTTCGCAAATGTCTGGGCCCAGGATAAGCCGCTTCCGGACAAATATGAAGACCCTCTGGGAACCTGTTACGAGGAATTGAAATATCCCTATCCGACAGCTTACCTCAATCTGTTTGTAGAAGGCCAGGACCTCCGGATGTGCTTCATGGATGTCCAGCCGCCCAAAAACCCCAACGGCCGCGCAGTTGTCCTGTTGCACGGAAAGAACTTTTGGGGTGCCTACTGGGGGGACACGATCAAGTTTCTGACGGACCGCGGGTTTCGGGTGATTGTCCCGGACCAGATCGGTTTTGGAAAGTCCTCCAAGCCGAATGTTCATTACAGTTTTGATTTCCTGGCGGAAAATACGGCCGGCTTGCTCGATCTGCTGCACGTCCAGAAAGCGACGATTATCGGACATTCGATGGGCGGTATGCTGGCGATCAGGTTTGCCAGGCTATATCCGGGCCGCACCGAAGCGGTGGTTCTTGAGGACCCGATCGGACTTGAGGATTACAAATTGAGCGTGCCACCAGCCCCGCTCGAACAACTGTACCAACAGGAGCTTAACCTGAGCCTCGACGACTACCGGAAGTATGTGCAGAGCTACTTCGTGACCTATCCAAAAGAAAAGGCAGAAATGTTTGTGAGCCCGCGCATGCGCGTGAGTCTGAGCGGCGATTTTCCGCGCTGGGCTTTATGTGCGGCGTTAACGACCTTGATGATTTACCAGCAGCCCGTTTGCTACGAACTCTCTGAGATTAAGGTTCCCACGCTCCTCATCATTGGACAGGAAGATCACACTGCGGTCGGCAAAGACCGTGCGCCAATAGACCTGCGCCGGGATCTTGGAAACATTCCGGAGCTGGCAAAAAAGGCCACTGAGGCGATTCCCGGCGCGCGCCTGGTCGAGTTGCCGAACGTCGGGCACATTCCGCATTTGGAAGCGCCGGACGCTTTCTACCAGGCCGTTGAAGACTTTCTGCGACGCTAAAGGGAGAGTGTCAGTGCCAGTGCCAGTGTCGAGGCTGCACCAGCACTTCGAGCCGCCAGCCACTAGCCCGCAAAAATCGTGCGCTGGGAGTCGCGATGAGCTCATTGCAGCCTGCCAAGTCGCCGGCGCTTGGTGTTCATATCGAAAGACTGGAAAGATTTCGAAAGCCGCGCTAATACCACGCCATGTCTCGATTGCGCTCAGTGTTGTTCGCCAGCCTCATTTTGGGTTCTGCTGCGGTCGCTCAGGATCAGGGTGAGCACATCGTGGTCACTGGAGGTCCGTCGCTGATGGAGTGGGAAAAATTCAAATCTCAGCCGCACGATAACTGGTGGATGAATTTTGTGCGGGCCAGCCGGTTGCGGATCGAGCAGCTCCGGCAGCAATTTGGACCATCGGCACACATCACCTGGTTGGTGTACCGGCGCGGCTATGAGCGCCGCCAATCGCAGGAACATGAGAATCTTTTTAGCATCATCCAGTCGGTCCGAGACAAATACGCACTGAATCTGATTTACTTCAATACCGCGGATCAGCTCTGCTACTACCTGAATTACGGAGCGGATCGCGCGCACAACAAGATCGCGTCGTTCGATTATTTCGGCCATTCAAACCGGGCCTGTTTCATGTTGGACTACAGCAACGAGATCGGGAGTGGCTCGAAGGCCTGGCTTCACGAAAACGAGCTGAAAGACAAATTACATCGTGGAATTTTTGCCAGGGACGCGCATGTACAGAGCTGGGGATGCTACACGGCAGAAAGCATGTCAAAGATGTGGTACCGGGCTACTGGTGCGAAGATGATCGGAGCGGTGGGCAAGACCCAGTACATGACCAACGAGTTACCCGTACTCGTCTCGGCGACGGGACGATGGAGCACGGGATTCTAGTGTACCGTCTCGCATATAATGATGACGTCATTGTGCTCGAAATGGGCCCTCGGCTCGGTAGGGATGCGCTCCTGCGCGCCCGGGCGTGCGCGTTCGAGTCGTGTGGACAGGCTACCACCGACGCGCGGGAGCGCGTCGCTACCAACCTTTCGCTGCGATGACGCTATCCGAATTACAACGTATCTACACGGCTCCCTTGTTCGACTTGATGGAGCGCGCCCGGGCGACGTTTTCGTCCCATTGGAACAAGCGTGAAATTCAGCTTTGCACGTTGCTGAGCATCAAAACGGGTGGGTGCAGTGAGGACTGCGCCTACTGTGCGCAAAGCGCGCGCTATCGCACCGGTGTACAATCTGAGCGGCTGATGAGCGTGCAGCAGGTAGTCGAAGTGGCTCGAGGTGCGCGAGCAATTGGCTCGACCCGGTTCTGTATGGGGGCGGCCTGGAAAGGCGTCCGTAACGGTGATGGCAAGTTTGAACAAGTGCTCGAGATTGTGCGCGCGGTGAGCCAACTTGGGATGGAAGTTTGTGTCACACTGGGGCACCTGACTTTGCCTGAAGCGAAGAAGCTCAGAGAGGCGGGTGTCACCGCTTACAATCACAATATCGATACGTCGGAGGATTTTTATCCCGAAATCGTATCGACTCACAGCTTTGCGGATCGGCTCAACACGATCCAGGCCGTCCAAGAGGCCCAGATCGCGGTTTGCTGTGGTGGGATTATCGGGATGGGAGAGACCGAGCTTGACCGGTTGAAGATGCTCCAGGTGCTGACCAGTTTTGATCCGCCACCGGAGAGTGTGCCGATCAACTGCCTGATCCCAATGCCCGGCACGCCTCTCGAAAATCAGCCGCCGGTAGACATCTTCGAGTTGGTTCGCCTGGTTGCCACGACCCGGATAGCCCTACCCAAGGCAAAGGTGCGCTTATCAGCCGGCCGTACGCGGCTTACCCGGGAAGCCCAGGCTCTATGTCTATTCGCGGGCGCCAACTCTATTTTTTATGGTGATAAACTGCTGACTGCGAAAAATCCTGGGGTCGATCAGGATCGAGCGTTGATGGCGGCGCTGGACCTCGATCCTAGATCGCCACCTTTACCAACGCCTGTACGGTAGAAATTTTCCGCACATAGTGACTTTTACCCGGTCGCCTTTGGGGTCCTCCACTTTTTCAACTTCCATGGTGAAATCGATTGCGCTCATGATGCCGTCACCGAACTGCTCGTGGATCAGTTCCTTGATCGTCTGACCGTAGACCAAGGTGATTTCATGGAAGCGGTAGATGAGCGGATCTTGCGGGATGGCTAACGAATTTCCTTTCGTGGGGCATTCCTGGAGGACGGCTGATGCCTCTTTTGGCAGCCCAAGAAATGAGACCAACTTGCCAGCTTCTTCGGCCGGCATACTGCTCTGGCCCAGGCACGCGGAAGTAGTCCAAACCGGTGATCTCCCGACGGCGCCGGCGATTTCGTGCCAGGTGACTTTCTTTTCGGCCTTTGCAGCTCGAATCGCTAAGGTGAGTTCTTCGCGCGTCATGGGGTATTTCTTGAGCTTGGTCCAAAAGTATTAAGCTCAAATTCGGAAGTCGCAAATCTGAGTTCCGCGTCCGAAAGTCAGGTATCGCATTTTTAATTGCTATTCGACTTGCGCGATTCTGAACTCAGGGCAGTGTCCGATTCGAAAGGCAACTACTCTGTATGACTCAGGACGAATTTGATGATTTGATTCAGGAGATTCGTGAAGAAGATCCTGAGCAGCTGGATTCGGAGTTTTTTATTCGAGATAAGCCGATGAAAGAGGACAAACTGGCCAAGCTCGAGCAGAAGTCCGGATTCACCTTGCCGGAGGAATATCGCAATTTTCTGAAGCGGTTCGGAGCCGGCGATATCGGTACCATTACCGTGCTCTCCCCGGATCCGGAGAGTGATTTCTCGCTCTGGAAGGGCCAGGAACCCTTTGAAAAGGTGAACTGGGTGGCCGTGGTCGATGACGGCAAGAGCAACTTTTACGGCTTTGTGGTGGAAAGCAGTGTCTGTTCCCGAGAAGTCTGGTTTGCGGATCAAGACCTCGGTTATGAGCTCTCCGGGACCGATTACGAAGACTTTTACCAACTCATCGCTACCGAAGCCTTCGGCGTCGATACCTGAGTTGTGGTAAGAGAGGGGGACTCCGGCACTTTTTCGTCGTTCTCAGTTTTCTTTTTTTGGGCCTGACGCTCAAAAATCGAGGACGACGACGAGGACGAGTACGAGTACGATGAGGGGAATCAACCCAATCCCCCATGGATAAGAAAACGACCACCCCCTTGAGAAGCCACGCCTGGTTCGGAACGACCGATCGGAGCACTTTCATTCATCGGTCCTGGATGAAGAACCAGGGTCTCCCTAATCATTTGCTGGACGGGCGTCCGGTGATTGGTATCTGCAACACCTGGTCCGAGCTGACACCCTGCAACGCGCATTTCCGGGAACTTGCCCAATACGTGAAAAGGGGCGTCTACGAAAGAGGCGGGTTCCCGGTTGAGTTTCCGGTCATGTCGCTGGGAGAATCGAACCTCCGTCCCACGGCAATGCTGTACCGCAATCTTGCTTCCATGGATGTGGAGGAATCGATTCGCGGTAACCCGATCGACGGGGTAGTGCTCCTCTGCGGCTGCGACAAAACGACTCCTTCATTGATGATGGGCGCAGCCAGTTGCAACTTACCGACCCTGGTCGTTTCCGGCGGGCCCATGCTCAATGGCTGTTTCAAAGGGCAGAGAATCGGGTCGGGGACCGGCGTCTGGCAGATGTCCGAAGCGGTCCGCGCCGGAAAGATGGACATCAAGGATTTCCTTGAGGCGGAGTCCTGTATGAACCGGTCGCGCGGGCATTGCATGACAATGGGCACCGCTTCCACGATGGCCTCAATGGTCGAAGCTCTTGGGATGGGACTTCCTCAAAACGCCGCCATTCCAGCAGTGGATGCGCGCCGCCAGGTCCTGGCGCATATGGCGGGGCGGCGGATCGTCGAGATGGTGAACGAAGACCTGACGATGGACAAGATCCTGACCCGGCCTGCATTCGAAAACGCCATCCGAGCCAATGCCGCGATCGGCGGATCCACCAACGCCGTGATCCACCTGATCGCTCTGGCGGGACGGGTCGGAGTGAATTTGAAACTTGACGACATGGAGCTCGGCGCGGATTTACCCTGCTTGTTGAATCTCCAGCCGTCGGGAGAATTTCTGATGGAGGATTTTTACTATGCGGGCGGACTGCCGGTGATCCTCCGCCAACTCGGCGAAGCAGGGGTTCTGCACAAGGACGTGCTGACCGTGAACGGGAAAACCATCTGGGAAAATGTGGAGCAGGCGGAGTGTTACAATTCCCAGGTGATCTATTCGTTTTCCAGCCCGTTCAAACCGATCTCCGGGATCGTCGTTTTGAGGGGCAACCTCGCGCCGCAAGGGGCGGTGATCAAACCTTCCGCTGCGACTCCTGCGTTGCTGACGCACCGCGGACGCGCGGTCGTTTTCGAGAATATCGAGCAACTGCATGAAACCATCGACGACGAAAATCTCGAGATCGACGAAACCTGCGTGATGGTGCTCAAAGGTGCGGGACCGAAAGGCTATCCTGGATTCGCTGAGGTCGGCAATATGCCTTTGCCGCCTAAGTTACTGCGCAAGGGGATCACCGACATGGTACGGATCTCGGACGGCCGGATGAGCGGTACCGCGTTTGGAACGGTTGTCTTGCATGTGGCCCCCGAAGCCGCTGCGGGCGGTCCGCTGGCGCTGGTCAGGACAGGAGACATGATCGAACTGAATGTCCCTGAACGAAGACTTCACCTGGAAGTGTCAGACGAAGAACTTGCGCGGCGCAAGGCGGCGTGGATCCCGCCCCAAGCGCCTCCGCGCGGCTGGTACAGGTTATTTTTCGATCACGTTCTGCAAGCGGATCAAGGAGTCGATTTCGACTTTCTCGTTGGCAAAAGCGGAGCGAAAATTCCGCGTCACTCGCATTGATCTCCGGCGCTCGTCGTCTCGGCGTTGGCAAACGCCAGGGTGAAAGCACGTACCAATTGAACCTGAACGCAGCCCCAGGGCAAAAAATCACGGCCGCACGAACCGTGCACTTATACATCGCTTTTGTCACGCGCTTTCAGCGCGTGTCTGGAGTTTGGACATTTCGAGAGGGTCACGGTCCCGTGTAGACCGGCGTGGCGTCAGCCGTGTCTGGTCCTGGGTTGCGATTTGGAGCGCTGAAGGCTCTCTCCAGGAAAGAGGGTTTCCAGGCACTTCGTGCCAGGC
>JAFAMB010000107.1 GCA_019233825.1 Verrucomicrobiota bacterium
ACCAAACGAAGGGGTCGGAAGGCCGAAAAGACCACAAAGATGTTGCCGCAAGGTTCGGCGATCATAGAACTGAATGCCGAATAGCGGTTTGCCGTGTGAGAGCGCCATTCGTCTGATCCAATTGGCCTGAACAAATGTATTCGTGATGAGCCAGGTCTCATCACCCGCAAAGGTCTCCCGGGAACGTCGTTCGAGCCAGTCCGCCAGATTTGCTTCCCAAGCGTCTTCGACGTGATTGAACAGGTGGATTCGGGTCATGGACGGTAGGCATGAGTCACACAAAGGTCACGAAGGTCAGAGAAGGTCAGAAAGGGTCTTGAAAGGGTCTTCGGCACCGACTCATACCCGATGCAACTCTTTTTATTCTTCTAATATCCAAAAACCTTGGTGACCTCCTCTGACCCCTGTGACCTTCGTGTGACTCTTGTCCTATCTGCCCCGGTCCCGCGACCCTACCTTAGATGCTCCTCGATAATGGCCTCGGCTTGGCTCCGATGCGAGGCGTATTCGTGCAAGAAATCCTTTTTATCAGAAAAACCCAAGCGAACCGCCAGGTGGCGAAGTTCGTCCTCATGGGACGGGAGTTGCGAAACAGCGCTGTTCGAGACACGACGCAGAACCGACTCAATGCGGCGGAGGAAACTATAGGTAGTTCGCAAGATCTCGATCTCACCGGAACCCAGAAAATCCGCCAATCTCTCGAGAGCGTTGAGCGTGTTGGTTTCTGCCACTTGGTGTTTCATCTGCAGATATTGCACGAGGAACTCAATTCCGATCAGGCCTCCCCTTCCCGTCTTAAAATGCGGAAACTCATCCCCTTTCGCTCGCTCTTTGACTATCCGCAGGTACATCTTGTAGATTTGTTCTTTAGCATCACGCTGGGCACTCCAGCGGCTCCAGATTTCGGCCACGGCGGCGTTCAGGGCCTGGGTCTCAGGACCGCACAGGGCGCGGGCTTTGCTTAGCGCTTGCGCCTCCCAAAATTGAGCCCGGTGATCAAAGTAATCGCGGTATGCTGCAAGTGAACTTACCAGAACGCCTTTCTCGCCGTCCGGCCTCAAACGAGCATCCAGCGGAAACACGCGCCCTTCCGCGGTTTTGGCCCCCATCGCATGGATCAACTGCTCGCCCGCACTGAAATCATTGCCGATGAATACCACATCGAGATCGGCGCCATAGAGTAGTTCCCGACCACCAAACTTCCCCAGCGCGAGTACCGTGACCTGATTCGGTTTTTCCAGTTGCCAAGCGCAGTACTCCAGCGCAGCCTCCGCGAGCTGGGTCATTTCGAGCTCCAATTCCCGCTGAGAAGCGATTCCCAGAATATCGCGCAAAAGGATACGGACCACCTCGCTTCTTCGATACACTCTGACCCAATCCAGCGACGACAAATTTTCATCATTCCTTTTAAGGCCCTCCAGGAAGCGTTGCTTTGAAAGAGTCAATCGGAGAGTCGTACCACGCGCGACTTCTTCAATGAGTTGCGGACGCCGGATTACGATATCGCTGAATATTGCGCTGGCATCGAACAGACGAATCAAAAGCTCCAGCAATTTCGGGTTCGCCAGCAGGGTCTCAAAAAGCAAGCCGCGAATTCCATAGCCGTCGACGAACCGTACGAAGCGGTTTAGCGCGGCATCGGGGTCGGCCATACGAGTACACCAGCTCAGTAATTCCGGCTCAAGCTTTGCATACAACCGGCGCGTCCGGGGCGAGACATGGACCTGGGACGGACCCTCCTGTAGCGCGATCAGAGCTCGTGCGGCGTTCTCCGGATCGGCAAAGGCAGAAAGGTCGCGTTTCGCTTCTTTGCGTCCCTCCTCGCTACTCCTCAAAAGCCGATCAAAAACTGAACGCACAGCCGAGGTGTGTGCAAGCAAGGCTTGGGCGAAAGCATCAACCTGATCGTAGCCAAGTGTGCGGGCAATCCCTATCCACGCCTCCCGCCGTGGCGGAAGGGTGTGCGTTTGCTGTTCGTTCTGGATTTGTAACCGATGCTCGACCGCGCGCAGGAAAATATAGGCATCGGTGAGCAAGCGGACTTCATCAGGCGGAAGGATCTGCAATTGCTCGAGCGCAGCCAAGGTCTTGAGATTGTTCCGCTCCTGCAAGAACGCATTTCTAGCTCCATGCAACAGTTGCAGCGTCTGTACGATGAACTCTATTTCCCTGATGCCTCCATATCCAAGCTTCACATTGCGATGCAGGTCCTCGAGTCCGACGATCTCTCGTTCGATCCGGGCTTTCAACGCCGCGATCTCATCCAGGAGATCAACTGAAACCGTCCGCGGAAAAATGAAGGGCTGCAATCGCTGATTAAACTCGTAGAGCAGTTCCCGATCCCCGGCCACCCCCCTTGCTTTGATCAAGGCCATTCGTTCCCAGGTCTCGCCGTATCCCGCATAATAATTCTCCATGCTGACAAGCGACCGCACTAAAGGACCATGGCTACCCTCAGGCCGCAGCCGGACATCGATCCGGAAAAGCGGCTCGGCTGTCGCTGAGAAGATCTGAATGATTTTTTCCGCCAGGCGCCTGAAGAACTCGCGATAGGTAACTCGGGGATTGAGATAGCCGTCTTCCCCGTAGAAGAAAACTACGTCGATGTCGGAACTGTAATTCAGCTCCGTTGCTCCAAATTTGCCCATCGCCAAAACGCCGAATCCGGTCTTTGGACCGCCCGTTCTCCCCGCCAGGTGTTCGAGACAGGTGGCGTAGACTTCCGAAATGCAGCGTTCAGCAACCGCGGTTATATCACGCGTCGTTTCCGCGAAGCCGGCAAGCCCGGTGATTTCCCGAAACGCGATGCGCAACATCTCTTGCGATTTCCAAAGCCGCAAATCGCGAAATGACAGATCTGATCGGTCACTACGCCAACTCGGTTGAGAAACCGCCTTCGGGTTCAGAACATCCGCGTGATTCAACCATTCTAGAAGCTCGGGTCGCCGGCAAACTTTCTCCAGGGAGATTGGCGAAAAAGTTAGAAAATTCAGGACGGCCCGTCCACGGTCCGACGAAGCCAGCGCTTGCAGAGCAACCGGATCATTCACGGAAGCAAGTCTATCCCACACTTTTCGCCCCGCGGCTGGATCCCAAAGACTTTCCAGTAATTCCGCGGGTTCGTGCACGGCCATCGAAGACAATTTCAACGAACGTCAACGAAGTCAACGAACCTAGCCTGCATCGCTCAAAAATCTCCAAGGACTTTTGAGCGATACAGGCTACGGCGTTGAAAATTATCCAGAGCTTGTTCTTGTCCATGCCACGAATAGTCTCTAACTGTACTGACTGTACTGTTGGCGTTTTTCGAAAGCCTTGTGAAACGTTTTGTTCAGCCAACGCTCGTCGTGCTGGTCGCAGTGGCTGGCCTCGTTGGGCTAGGATTGCTGGCCATCAATCTTTACGTTCAATCGCCAGGCACCCAATTGCGGTTGCGGGAAATAGTCAGCGAAAACTTTGGTTATCCTGTTTCAGTTTTTCGAATCACCTTCACACCCTGGAATGGCTTCCACTTTCAGGATGTGAGCATCCAGGATCCGTCGGTCAATTTCCCGATTTTGAAAGCTCGGGACCTTTGGGTCCAGTGCCAGTTCCTGCCACTTTTGCGGCGGAAACTGATCGTGCGCCAGATCGTTCTCAGCGGAACGGAACTCCGCATCCCGACCGTCGAGCGTACAGAGCCGGCGGCGGGGGCGGCCGGCGACACCGCCTCCGTAGAACCTGTTTTTACCCCCAATTCCGAAATAGGCCAATCGCCTGGTCATAGCGATGCATCCACGCCAAGTGAGTCTCCACGTGAAAAAAGCCGGTCGGTCGAAAATGCCGTGCCCGGGAACTTTTGGGTCGAGATCCGCAAGTTCAAACTCCGCCACGGATCAGTGTATTTTATGGGTTCTAAGGGGCTACCGCTCGCAACTCTCCGCGACGTCGAAGGCGCGGTGCACTTTCGCAGGGGTGAGTACGTGGGGCAAGTCCGCATCTCGAGCGCCACGGTGTCCGATTCGATCAACAATGTCGATGATATCTCTTCGCCGGTAAAGTGTTCGCATGGCTCGCTCGATCTCGAAGACATCTCGGCAAAGATCTCCGGAGGTGAAATTCGCGGGAGTTTCCATGCCGATCTGACCGATTCAGAACTGCCTTACCGGGTGCATTTTCAGGTCTCCGGAGTCAATATTAACGAGATTATCAGCCGCAGCGGCGGCATCCTGGAACGCGCGCACGGAACCCTCGAGGGGAGTCTTCAGCTCGCCGGCTATATGAAAGATCCGTCACTGGCTTCGGGTGGCGGCAGCCTTGAGATCAAGACAGGCTATCTCGATCAATATCCGATCTTGAAGGAGCTTGGGCGTTGGACCCAAATCGACGAGTTGAAACGGCTCGATCTTGAGGAAGCTCTCTCCAAGTTCAGCGTTGTCGGTCAGGACATCAAAGTGGACTCGCTGGAGCTGGTTTCGAAAAATTGCCAGGTGAACCTTTGGGGAACCGTCGAGTCAGCGCAAAAGCTTGATCTCAGCGGACGGCTTACCCTCAACCAGTTCCTCAGCCGAAAAATTCCGAATGAAATTGAAGAAAACTTTGCAACATCGAAGGATGGCCGGAGTCGCTACCTGGATTTCCAGATCACAGGGTCCGTCTTGCGGCCTCAAACTGATCTTTTCGAGCGGATCATCGGTGATAAAGGCAAGCTCATCAAAAAGATCCTGGGAATTGACCGGAAAGAGAAACGCAACGAAGGATCCCCGGCGGATTCCGACCCGAACGCAAAATCTACAAACGGCTAGGGACGCGCTACGACCTAGGCGAACCGTCTCGGTTTGCTCAGTTTTGAAGAGGGCAAAGCGGGACGCTTCGCCTACCATTTTGATCGCAATGAAATACATATTATTTCGGGGATAAGGACACTAATATGAGAGTCATTGCAGGGTCCGCCGGCGGCATACCGTTAAGATTTTCATCTACCGAGTTGCGTCCAACGATGGACCTGGTCCGGGGCGCGATTTTTTCGGCACTGGGCGATCTCGTTATCGGCGCCCGCGTGCTCGATCTGTTCGCCGGGAGCGGCGCGTATGGAATCGAAGCGCTGAGCCGCGGCGCTGCTGAAGCTGTATTTGTGGATAATCACCGGAAATCGATTGAGGCGATCCGGCTCAACCTCGCCAGAGCGAAGCTCAACGGCAAGGTGATCCGGGAAGACGTGTTCCGGTTTCTACAGAGGTGTGATGCGCCGTTTCGCCTTGTGTTTGCCGATCCCCCGTATGCGAAACGCGTCGAAGATCGAAATTTTGCCGACGAACTATTGGACAGTGCAGCTGTCGTCGCAGCCGTTCAGCCTGGCGGAGTCCTCGTGCTTGAGCGTTCGCCGGTGAAGGGAGAAACAGTTTCCGGGTTCTGGGAGGTCACGCGCCAAAAAAAATATGGGGCCACGGAGGTGTTATTCTGCGTCCATAAGAAGCTCCGCGCCTCGGATGGAGCGGCTCGAGTGAGCTCGCCGAAGTCCTCACCCGATTGTTGAGACCTGGTCCCTATCCTTGATGCTGCTCTTTCTCTACAATCTGCTGTTACCGATTGTCCTGGTGGTCACTTTTCCGTTTTATCTGCGCCGGATGCTCAAACGGGGCGGTTACGCTCACAATTTTATTCAGCGTTTCGGCTTTTATTCAAAACAACTAACGGAACGGTTCGCTCAGGGAGGTTGGACCTGGATTCGCGCCGTCAGCGTCGGAGAGATCGCGATGGCCATGCGTCTGCTGGAAGAGCTGAAGCGCCAATCTCCTGACCTGAAGGGCTTAATTTCGACTACAACATCAACGGGATACGCGTTAGGACAACAACGACGAGAAAACCGGCCTTGGATCGAAATCATCTATAGCCCAATTGACTTTTACCCTATCGTGAGCGCTTGCTGGGGCCGGATCCGTCCGCGCGAAGTGATCCTGATTGACTCCGATTTGTGGCCGTCGTTCCTGGCCGTGGCGAGGACCCATCAGGCACCGGTCTATCTGGCAAACGCTCGACTTTCGCCGAGGTCGGAAAAGCGGTATCTGATACTGCGAAGCGTGACCCGGACGCTTTTCTGGCGAAATGTCAGCGCCCTTTTCGCACAAGACCAGCTCGACGCCGAACGCTGGAGCCGGGTGGGCGTCCCGGCTAAACAAATCACGGTAACCGGTAGCATGAAGTATGACACCGCAGATGTGGTTTGCGGAATCAATGGGCGTTTTCCTGCCTGGCTGGCTAAACATGGCATTGATGTGGGCCGGCCCATTCTGCTGGGTGGCAGCCTGCACCCGGGTGAAGAAGAGCTTCTCTTGACCTGTTTCCATTTTCTCCGTGCCGAGTTTCCCCGGCTCTTTCTGATTCTTGTTCCGCGCCATGCTGAGCGAGCCCGGGAAATTGTTCAGCTGCTGCAAAAGGAGAACCTCAGCTTCACCCTTCGCTCCGAGCCGAACTTCCAGCACGACCCGAGCGTTCTGGTCGTGAATTCGACCGGAGAACTACGGGAATGGTACTCTACGGCCAGCGTCGTGGTAGTCGGCAAAAGCTTCTGTGGAGTCGGTGGCCAGAACCCGGTTGAACCCATCATGGCCAGAAAGCCGGTGGTGGTAGGTCCGCATATGGAAAACTTTCAGTACCTGGTGGATGAACTCCGCAGAGCTGGCGGGATAATCCAGCTGCACTCCGCGGACGCGCTCGCTCCGGCGATCGCAGGTCTCCTGCGAAATCCGTCGGCGGCTTCCTGCCTGGTCGCTCGCGCTTCCAGGGCACTGTCGCAGCACCACGGAGCCATCGGCCGCACCGCAATGCTGATCGTCCAGGGGCGCACACGCCCCGTGGGGGAGCGCGGTTTATAAGGCCCGCGCCGCCTGCAGGGGCGTTGCTTGCAAACGCACGGGAAAATGGACGAGAACAAGATCCCGGTCCCGGCCTGCGTCAGCCTGGGGCCAAAACATCTT
The DNA here is from genome assembly GCA_019233825.1 of Verrucomicrobiota bacterium. GTDB lineage: Bacteria > Verrucomicrobiota > Verrucomicrobiia > Chthoniobacterales > JAFAMB01 > JAFAMB01. The sequence goes on from JAFAMB010000107.1 coordinate 6,957, forward strand.
GGACGGATCCTTGCCACGAAGTGACGACAGACCTTGGCCCGGGTGGAGTCCCGCGTCGGCGGGACGGAACCCTGGGATGGTCCCAAATTGAACGCGTCCTGAAGGGACGCCGTAGATGCCACAAGTTCAAAAACCCGCGAAGACGGTGTTTGGAAGAAACGGATGCTGATCAATAACATAACCCCAGCACAGGCGAAACCATCCCCGACGACTACCCCGAGCAACAAATAGCATCCTGATCCCCGCGGTGTGACAGATTTGAACCCGGGCGCTTGGATAACAATAGAGGCTCAACGATCTTTTTGGTGATTGTATCGGACTGCCTCAACCTGAGGGTCATTCAATGGCCACGCGAACACCGTTTCCAAGGCTAAACATGCTTTATTTTCCTATATTCCGAGTTCCGGAATTTTCCGAGTATCTGTGGCAAAGTGGCTCTGTGCCTGCATCTGTTGGAGTGGGCATCGGAATATTAAGGCACCGGCGGGAATGGCCGCTAACCTATCGCCGGCATTTAACCCAGCGCATCTGGGAACACACTGGTCCCGTTTCGTTTTAGTGCCCGTTCCTGATTACAAGACCTGCCGCGCTGTGGAGGAACGTCGTCGCGACGGCTCTTGATTCTAACCGAACGGCACATCACTTCTACCGCAGCTGCCAATTTGGAGGACAGTAATATTCCGAGTTGATCTACTGCGAACCGTGATTTCATCGGCTCCGAACACCGCCGCAAGTCGGCAACTCGGAAAATTCCGGAACTCGGAATATCGGAAAATAAAGCACGTTTAGCCTTGGAAACGGCGCCCGCGGGGCGGTTGAAGACACCTCTGTTAAACGCGTTTCGATAGCAGATGGACCAAAAACATCGTCTAGCCTCTTCTGCTATCGGATCCTCAGGTTCTAATCTTTCACTATGCGGA
>JAFAMB010000022.1 GCA_019233825.1 Verrucomicrobiota bacterium
GGAACCCGCGGCCGCGACTGCGAGTGACGCGAACTCAGGCGTGGTTGGGCACGGCAGTGTGCTGATCGCCGCGATCACGAGTTGTACCAACACCAGCAACCCGAGTGTGATGCTCGGTGCCGGGCTACTCGCAAAGAAAGCCGTGGAGCGCGGGCTGAAGATAAAACCGACCGTAAAGACATCGATGGCACCGGGTTCCCGAGTCGTGACTGACTATCTCACTAAGACCGGCCTGCAGCGTTATCTCGATCAGCTCGGGTTCAATACCGTCGGATACGGGTGCACAACCTGCATCGGGAATTCCGGTCCACTTCATCCCAACATCGAACAAGCGATCACGGATAACGATTTTGTCGCTGCGGCGGTCCTATCCGGTAATCGAAATTTCGAGGCGCGAATTCACCAGAGTATCAAAGCGAACTTTCTTATGTCTCCTCCGCTGGTCGTGGCGTTTGCGTTGGCCGGACGAGTGGACATCGACATGGCGCACGACGCAATCGGCACCGATAAGGAGGGTAAAGAGGTCTATCTAAAGGATCTCTGGCCGTCACTTGAGGAAATCCATCACGCGATGTCGTCCGCGCTCAAACCCGAGGTCTTTCGCCAGCTCTACGCGGATTTTGACAGTCAAAACCCGAATTGGAATGAGATCAGCTCGTCGCCGGGCGATGTTTACGCCTGGGATGAACAGAGTGATTACATTCAGGAACCTCCCTTCTTCGAAAATTTCTCGATGGAGATCGGCGGGGTCGAGGAAATCCGCGGGGCGCGTGCTCTGGGCATATTTGGGGAATCGGTCACGACCGATCATATTTCGCCTGCAGGGGCGATCAAGCCCACGTCGCCGGCCGGGCGATATCTGATCGATCGCGGAGTTCAACCAATTGATTTCAACAGTTATGGCAGCCGGAGGGGGAACGACCGTGTGATGACGCGAGGCACGTTCGCAAATGTACGCATAAAGAACCTGATGGTTCCTGGGATTGAAGGAGGGGTGACCATCCATCAACCGAGCGGCGAACAGATGTCGATTTTTGACGCGGCGGTTCGGTACCAGAAAGAACAGGTGCCGCTAGTTGTCATGGCCGGGCACGAGTATGGTACCGGTTCGAGCCGGGACTGGGCGGCAAAGGGTACGCGTTTACTGGGAGTAAAAGCGGTCATTGCGGCCAGCTTCGAGAGGATACACCGCAGCAATCTGGTGGGCATGGGTGTTTTGCCGCTGCAGTTCAGCGAAGGGGTGAATGCACAGAGTTTGCAGCTCGATGGCTCTGAGATCTATAGCATCCGCGGCCTGAGCAACGATATAAGGCCGCGGGAAGAGGTACTGTTGGAGATCGAGCGGAAAGACAGAGGCAAGGAGACGGTACCGTTGATACTGCGGATCGATACTCCGATCGAAGTGGACTACTATCGTCACGGCGGCATTCTGCCTTTTGTGTTACGGGAGATCCTGCAGTAGGGATGAGGTATCGGCGGGTCGGCGTATCGGCGTATCGGCGAACACCGAGATGTAGGCGAAACGTCCCGCTTTGCTTCTTCATGGGATCGAGGCAAAGCGGGACGCTTCGCCTAGCGCCGGATGACCCAAAGGTTGGCGGGAATGACTTGAATAATCCAGTCGAGGGCGGGAGCGAATACAGGTTGGCTCGAAGATGGCATCTGCGACGGCATAACCACGAGATCTGCGCCGCTCGACTGGATGAACTCGCATGCGGTGAACCCGGTGTTGCCGCGCAGAAGATGGTAATCCAGTTCCAAGGCAGGCCTTTCTTCTTCTCGCAACCAGGACTCGAGCGTCTCTTCCGCCGGCAAGGTGCCATTGCTCACTCCAAGTGCCTTCTCTTTGGCCTCGGCGAAAGTGGTCTGGACGTGGAGGATAGTCACGCGTCGGGCGCGACTCCGCTCAGCGAGAATAAGTGCGCTGCGAAAGACCTGCCGGCTTAACTCTGAAAAGTCCGGAACGGCAACCAGGATACCCTCCGGGGGTTTCGGATCTTCTCTCGGCTCGGTGTACAACAAAAGATCGCAATGCGCCCGCCGGAGAAGTTCTCGCGCGACGTCTCCGGTAAAATTCCGATGAACACTCTCCGTCTCGAGGGCTCCGGCCACTAGCAGATCAATACGCGCTTCGTCCTGCACCTTCAGGATCGCCTCGGCGGGTTGTCCGGGCTCGAAACGAATCTCGGCCTGTTCATCGAGACGCAGCTCGCGCAATGCCGCGCGGAATCGCTCTTCCTTTTCCTGCGCAAATGCATCTGCATGAATCAGGCAAAGCGGTGCCGAAAGCGAGCGGCACACGAGGCCTGCTTCCGCAAGCACCGCCATGAAACGTGGGGAAAACGTCGTCGCAACTCCTACACGGCAATACACAGCGGGGGGAGGATACGTTAGTTCTCAGCGGGCAACAACCCGCTTTCTATGCGGGTTAGCGGTTTTTGTCGCACGCGCAGAGGCATCGGCGCCGGCTGAACGTTTGCGCCCCTGCCAAACCCGGTGGAGTCTCGGTATACCCGGCTCGGACGGCCGCCGTCGTTCCGCGGACGCGGAACTATGGCGCCCCTGCTCGCCCGACATAACAAGGGAGGGGGGAACAGGGGCGGAGTCGGGCTGGCCCGACGTAGCAAAGGGGAAACAGGGGCGAAGTCGGGAGCCTCGCCCGGCCGGAGCCTGGCCTTACCGTTTCAACCGAGATACTTATCGCGCAGGTAGGCGATACGATATCTGGTTTGGGTCGTCTGGCCAGTGGCGCGGCGCATCAGTTCAGCCGGAAGATATCTGCGACCGTGCTGATGAATATTGTCGCGCAGCCAGTCCAGTAAAGGTTGATAATGTCCTTGAGCAAGCTGGTCTGACAATCCCGGAACCTGTTTTTCTGCGGCAAACATCAGCTGGGCGGCGTTCAGATTGCCTAACGTGTAGGTAGGAAAGTAACCTATCGCACCCAGACTCCAGTGGCTGTCCTGAAGCACTCCACGCCGGTCGTCGGGTACAACCAACCCAAACAACTCCTGAAAGCGAGAATTCCATGCTTCGGGCAAGTCCTTAACCTTGAGCCGGCCTTCGATCAACGCGAGTTCCAAGTCGAACCGAAGCAGAACGTGCAAGTCATAGGTCACTTCGTCCGCTTCGACGCGTATAAATGAGGGCCCAACACGCTGCACTCCCTTCACGAGTTCGGTTACGGAATAGCGTCCGAGGTCCGGCAAATGGGGGCACGCTTTCGGGTACCAAAGATGCCAGAACTTCGCGGTTCGCCCAACATGGTTCTCCCAGAGCCGTGACTGGGACTCATGAATGCCCAAGGAAACGGCCTCTCCGGAAGGCAGGCCGACTCGACTGGTGGACAGGCCCTGCTCGTAAAGCGCATGACCTGTCTCATGCATGATCCCATATAAACAAACCTCGAAACGCTGCTCATCGTAGCGGGTCGTGATTCGCTGGTCAAAAGGGCCAAGGTTCGTCGCAAACGGGTGAACTGTCGTGTCGATGCGGCCCGCTGCCAAATCATAGCCAAACGCGGCAGCTACCTCGCGGGAAAGTGCCTGCTGCCCTGGGATGGGATAGTGGCCGTCCAGAAAGTTTTCTGGAACAGACTCGGCCGGGATCTCACGCAAAAGATCAACGAGCGCGCCCCGCAGCTCTTCCAGGATCTGTTTCACCTCGCGTGCGGTAATGCCTGGTTCGTACTCTTCAATGAGCGCATCATAAGGAGATTCTACAAATCCCCAGAAATCCGCCTTCCTTCTGGTGAGCTCGACGATCTTTTCGAGATATGGTTCAAATTGGGAAAACCTGGACTCGGCTCGAGCGCCAACCCACGCTTCTCGCGCGACGGTTCGGGTCTTCTCAAACTCCTCAACCAGCGAAACCGGGATTTTAGTCGCGCGATTGTAAGAGCGCCGCCATTCGCGGACATTAGCCGCTTGTTCCGAATCCTGACCAAAATTGAATTGTTCGGATTCCTCGAGCCAGTCGCCAACCCAAGGCTCGGTGAAAAGCGCGTGGGCTTTCGCCTCGAGGTAGCCGAGTTGGTCAGCTCGGTAAGGCACCGCTTTAGAAGGAAGATAGGTTTCCAAATCCCAGGAGAGTACTCCGGCGATGGAACGCAGCAGATACACTTCTCGGGAGCGCTTACAAAGTTTCTGGTAGCCCGGACAAGTCATAGGACCGACCCTATTCCGGCTTGCTGCGTCGCGGCAACTCCTTTATAACCGGCCATCCATGGAGATCCTCTTCGGGTTGGTCGTCGGCGTAATCGCTTTTGTTTTTATTTATTGTTTGCTTGGCGGGATTTACACGATCAATCAGAACGAACGGGCGGTCGTTACGAATTTTGGGAAAGCGGAACGAATCGGAAATAAAACCAGTCTGGATCTCCCGATAGCTCAGCACTTTCGTCCGGAGGAAAAGGAACGCTATGTTTATCCACAGGTTCGTGTGATCGGGCCGGGCGGTCCATATCTTCGGTTGCCGTGGCAGCGTGTATTTAAGGTGTCGGTGGCGACTCAGACCATGAATGTGGCTTTTGATCCGGATACGCCCGAAGCAAATCAAAAGGGAACGATTCTTGATGCGGTCACCAAAGACCAACTGAACATCGGTTTGACGGGCCAAATGCGCTATCGAGTAAGTGAACAGAATCTGTATGCCTATTTGTTTGGGGTGAACAGACCCATTTCACACGTCTTGGGTTACTTCATCTCCATTCTGAGGGAGCGGATTGCCAATTACGAGGCCCCGACGCCGGCGGAAGCGGATCAGCCAGTGCTAGAAAAGGCTAACGAAAGCCTGGCAAAAGCAGGCGTGTCGATCAACGATCTTCGAAAGAATCTCAACGACCTGAATAAGCAAATGGACCTGGAATGTGTCTCTTCCGCGGCGCGGTATGGAGTGGTACTTGACGCCTCGCTGATCACCGGCATCGATCCGCCGGCGGACATTGAATCGGCGTTAGCGGCGATTAATACCGCGCATAACGAGGTTTCATCTAACATCAGCCTGGCACAGGCGAACGCGGATCAGCGTATCGAGCAGTCCCGAAGAGCCGTCGAAATTGAGACCAATCGCGCTCAGGCAGACGTCCAACCGCTTCGCTGGATGGCACAGCAGATTGCTGATCTGAAGCAAAGCGGGGAACAGGCATTGCCGGCTTACATTCGCAACATTCGACTGGACCTGTTTTCGAAGGCCAAACGGATCATTCTTCGGGACAAAGGTTAATTCAATGAATTTCGTGACCGCATTTATCTGCACATTCGTTCTCTGCTGGATCACGATTCCGGCGCTGCTGGTGCTTCTGGGACTAATCAATTTCTACACCACCGTGATGGAAGGCCGGTGCAAGGTGTACATATTATTCGGGCGGGTCATCGGCGTGATTACCGAGCCCGGTCTCCATCTTCTGTGGCTCCGGCTTGGTCCGCAGGCTGCCCTGGTGCGGTTCTTCGGGCGAGTACACGAGATCGACACGCGTCTGGATCAGGAATACCTCCGGAGCAATCCAGTGAATACCGAAGAGGGCACGCCGATGGCAGTCGGTGTCTGGTATGAAATGCGCGTAAAGCATCCTGTCGATTTTCTCTTCAAGAATGTTGATCCGCGTGGGTCTTTGCGTGCCAACGTGGCCAACGCAACCGTTCGGTGTCTCAGCAACTTGCCGTTGAACGACATGCTCGAAAGCCGTCATTCGATGAGTCGTATGGTACGAAGCGAGGTTTCACCAAAAGCAGAGGAATGGGGATACCAGTTGGGCTCGATCTACATTCGCAAGGTCAATTTCAGGGATAGTCTGATGATACGCCAGATTGAACAGAAAGTGGTGAACCGGTTGCGGCAAGTTACTTCGGCCATCCGCCAGGCCGGAACAAACCAGGTAGATATTATCACCAGCTCTGCGGAGCGACAGGCCGCGACAGAGTTTGCGAAGGCTCGCTCGGTTCGTCCCCAGATGATCGGCCAGGCGCTCCGAGAAATTGGACAGGACCCGGATGTCTTGAATGCAGTTTTTGAGACTTTGGAGGTAGAACGGCTGGTCAAGGCGAACGTCGACATTACGCTTATCCCGGATCAAGGCAATGAGACATTGGTCGGTCTGCTGGCTTCTGGTGTAGATTTGAAGTTGACTCAGGCGGGCGCAATCAAGCCGCCGATTCCACCGTTAAATCAGTAGTAGCATAGGCTTCCAGCCTGTATTGACGCCGGCACATAGCCGGCCCATATAAGCGGGATGCTTATGCACTTGAGGCTGCTGACGGCAAAAGTAGCATAGGCTTCCAGCCTGTATTCATGTCGGCACGCAGCCGGCCCGTACAAGCAGGATACTTATGCTACCCGGCCGACGGCCCACATCAATGCCGAGACCTGACCCGAAATATAATCGGTAAGCCGTCGTAAGCATTTTGCTCGCGGATTCGCGATTCGAGGTAGCGTCGATAATCGTCTGTCAGCAGCTCCGGATAATTGACGAAGAGCATGAAAGCTGGAGGAGCAACGGTGTGGTCCGGCTTTTTGTCGATCTGGGTGGCGTAAAGCAGCTTGAAATGCTTATTTCCTCGGACCGGAGGGGGATGTGCTGCCATGGCATCCTGCAGCAGTCGATTTAACGGCCCGGTTCCAATTGACCGCGCCGCGTGCTTTTGAATCTTCTCGATGCTTGCGAACAGGCGATCGAGATTTTCACCGGTATGCGCTGAGAGGATATCAATCGGGGCGTAACCTAGAAAAAAAAGGTTGGCACGTGTTTGCCCCAGGACAGCGTCGAAGAAAGCGCGTGGGCGCACCGGCGGCTTGACCAGATCGAGTTTGTTGACGACAACAATGCATGCTTTGTCATTCGCCTGAATCAGACCGGCAATCTTTTTGTCCTGCGAAGTCACACCATCCAGCGCGTCCACCACCAGGACGCAAATGTCAGCGCGTGCGATGCTTTTCTCCGAACGCATCACACTGAAGATTTCGACAGGGGTGTTTTGTTTGCCACGGGGCCGGATTCCAGCGGTATCGATCAGGAGGTAAGCCTTTCCACCGCGTTCGTATGGTACGTCGACGGCATCGCGAGTTGTGCCGGCAACGTCGCTGACGATGATACGCTGGTTCTGCAATATCGCGTTAATGAGCGACGATTTACCCACATTGGGACGTCCGACGATAGCAACTTTGAGAGAGTGAGGCGTAGCGGGTTGTCGTTCATCGGGCGCAATTCGCGGCAAATGTCTATCGATTTGTGCCAACAGTTCGCTGATTCCGCGGCCGTGAGCTGCGCTGATCGGGGCGATCTCCGCGAAACCCAGTGAGGCAAACTCAGCTTCGGCCAACTCTTGCTTCGGATGGTCTATCTTATTAACGGCGAGAATGACCGGTTTGCGGGTTGCCCGAAGCTGCTTGGCCAGCGACTGGTCGACGGGGGTGACGCCATCTTTGGAATCGACGACGAAAATAATCACGTCGGCCATATCCATTGCCAGATTCGCTTCCAATCGAACCCGTTCGTCGAAATTATCGTCAATGGAGCTTTCGATTCCCCCGGTATCTACAACTGTGAATGGGCGGGAACCGAGGTGACAATCGGCTACGAGCCGGTCGCGGGTTACCCCCGGTTGATCGTGAACGATAGCGACACGCCTCTGGATCAGGCGGTTAAAGAGCGCGGATTTCCCAACGTTCGGACGTCCTACTATTGCTACCGTCGGCAATTTACGCATGATTAAATTACAATGGGCACTACCATAACAATCCCGCGCGGGTGAGCGTTTTAAATCATTTTCGGAATTTATCTGTTGGCATGAGAAGCCTCGCGAGCCTGCCGAAGCCCGTCGGCGACGTACCCCAGTCCGGAAGCGACCGTAAATAGAGTCGCGAGTGCGATCAGATAAATTTGGCCGACCCGCGCGATACCTAACAGTAGCCAAAGAATCGAAGTGATCTGCAGCAAGGTTGCGGCCTTGCCGATTTTGCTGGGACGGATGACGACTCGTCCAATTGACTTCGACAGAAACAGAAATCCAATTGCCAGGATGACGTCGCGACCAATGACGGCGATCGGGAACCAGATAGGAAAGCTGTCGGCCCAGTTGGTCAGGGCAAGTACGAGAATCGCGGTGAACACCAGGCCTTTGTCGGCTACAGGATCTAAAATCGCTCCAAGCCGGCTGCGCTGGTCGAAGCGTCGCGCGATAAATCCATCCAATCCATCCATGGCAGCGGCCAAAATGAAGAGTAATATGGCGATCAAGCGCATCCACTCGTCTGGGCGACCGTTCACAACACTCGCTCCGTACTGCCACGCGTAAAACCCAAATAGCGGGACGAGGCAGAGGCGGGCGATCGTGATCTTATTTGCCAATGTCATGCAGACGGACAGCCGAGGCCTTCCCTTGAGCGGCTCACATCTCTGCACTAGCATTCGCGCCGAACTGCCAAAATTCAATTTGGTATCCAAGGCCGCGTGCCAACCAGCAGAAGGGATCTTATTTCGCTGTCGGGACACCGACATCCGGGCGAATCTGTATATGTACATTTAGATCGCCCAGTTTTTGCGATAAGAGGCGTTGGAACGATTGCTCGGCATCATCCGGTAGAGAGCTTGCTTTTGCTCGCGCCAGTTCCTGCATCCTCGTTAATTCGCGGTCAACGTCTTGGGGCTGGATCTTGTTCCAGAGGCCGTCTCTGAGCTCTTCGACCGCAATCGAAAGAGGTTCGACGCTAAGGATTTTGGCCTTGGGAACTTTGATGTTGGCCTCGTGGTCCACGACATCGACTTCGAGCTTTTGAGCCAGGTCGAACCCCGCCTTCACGCGATAAGTGGCGTGGAGGCGAATTGTTTTAGTACTGCCCAGCCACGTCTGCGCGGCATCACGGGTGACGGCAATGTCCCGGCTGAGGACCGCCAGTTGGAGGGCCGTTTTGGCCTGATCGTCCACGACCTTCTCATTGATCGAGATTTTGGGTTGCACTGCGAAGAGGTCAACGAAGGCGTCCCGGATCTTGCGGACTTCTGTGTAAGCCTGATCGGAAGCGGAATCGAATATTCGCGCCGGCCAGGAGGTCACCTGATCGAACAGCACCTTAGCTGTGAAAACCAGGAGCAGAGCGACCAGAAGAAGAACTAAAGGAAATAGCTGCCTCTTATGATCCATTTCCTCGATAAAAAGTACAGCCCCCCGCATCCGCTGGATACGAAGGGCTGCTGTTCCCCCCAGAACAATCCGTAAAAATTAACGTGGATAACCATTCCCTAAGCTGGCCCCGAATTCAAATAAATAATTTAAAGATTTTACCGGTCAGTCAACTTTGCTCGGGCAGCCACGTTCCTGGCGCCTCGGGACGCGCGTAGCCCGTGAGGCGGACCCGCGGGCCGGACCCGCGAGGAGCGCGGCCCGCCCGACAACATCAACATTCTATGCAGGATCGTAAACTAAACCGTGGATTTTGTATTGAAACCGGCCCTATTTGAGGTCCCAATTGCTTCGAGACCCAAAACCC
>JAFAMB010000029.1 GCA_019233825.1 Verrucomicrobiota bacterium
CCCGCTCCGAATCCGTCCCGCAATGGTACACAGATTTTGTGGACGGCTCCTGTTTTGTGGACGCACCAAAGCCGCCCGCCAAACCGGGCCTGGACGCTCAACGCTCTATCGCGAAATCCGGGCGCGGGATCGTGTCTGATCCTTAGCGGCTCGGACCGCCTTGCCGACGGCCCATTTTGAACGCAACGACGTCACCATTATATGCGGACGGTGCACTAGAATCCTTGAAAGGCATAAGCGAGGCGGCTGAACCCCGCTGTTCTACACCCAGCGCGATCAAACTGCCGGATACGCCTCGCCGGTCTGAGGCGCCGCCTCGCTAGAAAGTCACCCTCCCAACACAGTCCCGGCCGGAAGTGCAAACCCACGCACAAATTCAGTCGCCGCCATCCTGCGCCTCCCTTCCAGCTGAACCTCCAGCAACATGAGTGCCCCATTTCCACAGGCGACCATGATGCCGCGACTTCCTATCCGACCTACTGCGCCTGGGTCACCGGCGAAACGATGGAACGGCAAAGCCCGGTGAACCTTGAGTCTCCTGGTTGTGCCGGCGGCGGTCCGCACGAGCGTAAAGGCGCTGGGCCAGGGATTCATTGCTCGGACGAGCCGATCCAGGCGCCAACAATCTTCGGACCAATCTATTCTGCCTGACTCACTGTCGAGTTTAGGCGCATAGCTCGCCTGCGACTCTTCCTGCGCAATCCTAGGCGCTTTCTGGGCTAGAATGAGATCCAAAGCGAGCGGGAGCGCCTCAACTGCGAGGTTTGCAAGTCGATCGTGCAACGAACCGGCAGTTTCCCGTCGGCGGATACGGAGCGATCTTGTAAGCAATATATCACCGGTGTCCAGGCCTTCCGACATGTACATGACGGTTAGCCCAGTGACCTGATCGCCCGCGAGGATCGCGGCCTGGATGGGTGCGGCGCCTCGGTGCCTGGGCAAAATAGATGCATGCAAATTCAGACACGCGATGCTCGGCATTTCCAGAAGTGCTTTTGGTAAAATCTGACCGTACGCCATGACGATAATAAGGTCCGGCGAAAGTTCCTTTATCCGATCCAGTTCTTCGGCCCGGCGTATTTTGAGTGGTTGCAGCACAGGCAAATTGAGCCCACTGGCCATTCTTTTTGGCGGTGGCGGCGTCACGACCTGCGAGCGTCCCACCGGTTTGTCTGGTTGCGTCACGACGCCTGCGAGGTGCACCAGGGGCGAACTCGCGAGCCATTGCAAGGTCGGGAGTCCGACCTCGCCGCTTCCCATGAATAGAACCCGAGGCTTATTGCTCATTGAATGAAGCCGCCTCGCCGGCGAGTTCGCCTCGCCCAACTGTAAGCCTGAACCTGAGCGCCGGGAATCCCCGTTTGTTGGAACCGGTCAAGCGTTGAAAGCTATCACTCCATCACGTGTACTCCAAATCACTTCCACGATATCCTGGAGCACCTTCACTGGCGGTTGCAACGCGTCGACCACGGTGACCAGGCCAGAGTAAAAATTCAGAACCGGCTTGGTCTCAGCTTCATAAGTGGCGAGACGTTTCCGTATCACCTCTTCGTTGGCATCATCGAGCCGATTATCTTTGATGGCGCGTTTTTGCAAGCGACGGATAAGCTCTTCCCGATTTGGGCAGGAGAGGTGAAAGACCCGTCTTACATCAATCAGGTTCTCCATGAGTTTCGCCTGATTGACGTTTCTCGGAATGCCATCGAGCACAAGCGCATCGATATCCGGCTTAAATTCGGCCTCCAGGACCTGTGCTTCGATCTTTGTCCGCCAAAGCTCTACCGTCAGGTCGTCCGGAACAAGCGTCCCCTTGCTGGAATACTCTACAAATTTCTGTCCCAAAGGGGTTCGCAGTTCGAGGGAGCGGAACACGTCACCGCAAGCACAATGGAAGAAACGAGGGACGGCTCCGAGCACTTTACCTTGAGTCCCTTTGCCACTGCCTGGTGCGCCCATTAACAGATAGGTTATATAGCGGTTCATACGGGGGGTGTCAGCAAGAAGATACGTCCGGCCTCAGAAGTATAGGTTCATAACTCTGGGCCCTGAACCTACGGCAAAAATCATTCCCTATCGCTGAGTCCACCGGTATCCTTGTGAGTTCCCGAATTTCAGAGGAATAGCGAGGAAGGCAAGAGTTTTTTTTCAGGGGGAGAGCCCAATCTGGTTGGCATCCGAACTATAGTGCGCTTTAATAGCCGCGTGCTCAGTTTGACGGTCCTTGGCAGTGGCAGCGCAGGTAACTGTTCTTTAATCGCCACCAGCCAGTGCCGGGTTCTGGTCGACGCCGGATTCAGCGCGCGCCAGATCGCTCAGCGCCTTGAGGCGATAGGAGTTCGTCCGGAGACTCTGGACGCCATTCTAATTACCCACGAACACAGCGATCATGTGGCCGGCCTGGAAATTTTCTGTCGCCGGTTCGGAACCCCGGTCTACGCGAATCCGCTAACTGCGGAAATATTGCGTCGGGGATCCCTCGCCGATTCTTCAGGATGGAACCTGTTCAAGACCGGTGGCGTTTTTTCGGTGAAGGACATTGAGATACAGAGTTTCTATGTCCCCCACGACGCGGTTGATCCGGCAGCGTTCGTGTTTACCGGCCATGAGGGCTCCATCGGACTTCTGACGGACCTCGGTTATGCCCCGAAGCTTGCGCTGGAGCGGATCCGACACGTGCACACACTGGTCATCGAAACGAATCATGATGAGCGAATGCTACAGGAGGACCCCAAACGCCCCTGGTCCGTGAAACAACGGATATTGTCCAGGCACGGCCATCTCTCAAATGAGTCCGCAGCGAAAGTGGTGGCAGCTATCGCGGGACATCAACTCCGGCGCGTCGTACTCGGCCACCTGAGTCGCGATTGCAATCGTCCGGATATAGCGCTGGAAACCATGCGGCGCTACGGGATCGAGGGCATCGATTTATTTTGTGCCGAGCAAAACGATGTCAGTCCCTCGTTTTCCGTAACTCGCGTATGGCGCTCAGCGGTTGGCGATCAGGTAAATCCAGTTCGCGGCAACAGCGACAAATATGAGCAGACACAAGCAACGTTTGACCTTTGACGGCATACCGGTAACGCGGACTCTCGGAAAACGGAAAAGCAAAACGCCAGAGCAATAGAGGTTCAGGATGAAAGCTCCGGCATAGCAAACAAAAATCAGCGGGTTGCGCTGCCACGCCGCCGCCAGATCTCCGTGGGCCAATGATAACGCCGACCGCGTCGCTCCACAGGTCGGGCAGGGCAGTCCGGTCAACTGGCGAAATGGGCATCCAGGCCAGGGTAATCCAAAAGTTAGCCAGGCAAAGCAACTCGCCGCTGCTACGGACGATACAACTAGAAAAAGGAACTCAAAGTCGGTCTCTGCGGGAGCCAACGGTCGCAGGCAGACTCCTAGCTTTCGCCTAAGTGTTTGCATTGCGCATCGACGAAAAGATAGCGGCGAAAATGGCGATGCATACCGCGACCAACGCAAAACACACGAAGTACGGGAGCAGGACGCCGACAGCGGCCCGCCAACTTTCAGTCTTGTGCACCTTCGATAAACCGATAATGGAAGAAACCAGCGCCCAGATAACCGCTACAAGTCCGCCGCCGCACGGCACAAGGCTGAAAACCCATGCGCTGTAGGAATAGCACATCACCCGATAAGTCGCTTCGTAATTTTTGGACGTTCCTTTAAACAGGGCAAGGCAAAGATGGGTAATGCCGGCGTTGAGGAAGGTAGAGGCAAGAATAATTACTGAATACACGAGGACCCAGAGCACCGCGGTTCCCGCACTAAGACCCGCCATGTAGTTTGATTCGTTGCGCATGGATCCCGCGGCGGCCGCGAACATCCCTGCCAAAAGCAACTGGTAGATCAAACTGAAAAACGCCGAGATCAGCACCATCGTGAGGTTGAATAGAAATGGTGCTGTGAACCCGCCACTGGACTTCATATGCGCGAAGCTGACGGTCGGGTTAAATAGTATCTCCTTCCAAGTCTGCGTCAGCGCTTTGAACAACCCCAGTTCCTGTCGTTGTTCCCATGCCGGGCCATTCTCTTCACCCTCGACTGTCGCCGAGGTTTGTTCATCCAATGGCGGGGGTGTACTCGGCGCGGCTGGAGCGACCGGTGCGAGAGAGGATGTTTCAACCTGCGGTTGCGGCATCCGCAACCCTGGAAATTCAGCAAGCGGCTTCCAGGTTTCCATCCCCTCCTGCCAGCCAAGATCGGTTGGGACAAACCGGCCCTGATCCAAGCCTTGCTGAACTTCTTCTAAAGTGAATGTGCCAAGATTTTGACCTGCGCGATTGATCCAGATCTTCATTTACGTTTCGCGTTGTAGTTAAAAGAAGGGGCGCACGTCAAACCGCATTGGGAAAAATGCAATGTGGTATTGCGACCGGTATGGGCGCGCTCCAGGGCGTGCAGTAGGCAGGGGCGCGCTCCCGCGCGATCGCGCCTCACGTCTAAAAACTTGAACGCAGGCTTCCCCGAAGCGCCGAAGTCGGATGGCAGAACGCGAAAAAAACGGTTTGAAACGTGCACGCCCGGATCGCGCGGGAGCGCGCCCCTACCGACGTGGCGGATTCATCAGAGCCAAGATGTGTCGTTTCTTAGCGTCGTAGGTCAGCGAGTGGAAATTTCGAATCTCTTCGAGCCGACGGGCGCCGTTCAACGTATCCAGGTAGTGCGTGTAGCACGAAGCCAGTTCTGCCGTTTCCAGATAACGCGCCCGCAGATTCTCGTCTCGGAACGCGTCCGGGGCACGAGATTCAAACAAATGGAGTCGGAGCCACCGTCGGTCCGTTCGTGAGACCCGTTGCGCCTTTCGAAAAAACGCCACGAAAAGCAAGAGCACCAGATAGGTATCGACCATACCTTGCAATTCGAGGTTTCGCGCAAATTCTTCGCTATCGATCCGGCGCAGGCCCGCCTTGAATTGCAGCGCAGCGTGGAGTGCGTGGTTGATCTCTTCCACAAACATGATCAACGACCGAATGTTACTGTTCGATAATCCGCTCCGCGGGTCATGGCTTTCGAGCTGTTCGATCAGCCAGTTGGAATAATAGATTCCCACATACAGGCGATCGTCTGCCGTTCGCAAAAATGTCCGGGCAAGATCGCTCAACTCTCGAGCAGATGCTCCGGCTAAACTCGTTAATTGCGAGCAACGGGACCGATCGATCAGGCATTCCTCGAGATTAATCCCCACCGACGCATAGGTTCGTTCAAACAACCGCTGAACTTCGCTGAAGAGCGTCTTGTTCATATGAAAGTTGGAATGAAACTGTTATCTCCCAGATCAACAAGCTCGTCCGCCAAGCGATTCAACGCGAGGCGGCACTCACGAAAGTGATTCGCCAGTTTCTTGAAAAGGTCGCTCAACTCATATCTGCGAGCGACATCATGGGTTGCCACAGCATGAAAGTTCGCCCGGCCCATGTCTTCATAGAACGAGCAATTCGGGGCACCCCGCTGGCTGCGGCTCTCGATGTTTTCATAGAAAATACCGCTGATGAACAGGGCGTAGTTGCCCACATGGGCCCTGATCAGAAATGTCTGGTATGGAGAAGCTGTCTTGAGCGCGAGCAAAAGGTCAGACAGATACCGCGTTTCCACATTTTCGATAGGCGCATGCAGTTGCCGAATCTGGGAGAATTTCTCCAGCAAGGCGGCGACATAGTCTGTCAACGTGCGGTCGTCTATCCCCGAGCGCTTCAAGACCAATCGAGCCAAAATGTAAAAGTAAAACTGCGGCGAGATGGTCAGGTTGCCCGGTCTTTCGAGTACCGCTCTAACCAGGTCATCATGGTCTAAAATCTGGTCCCTGGTCTCGATATCGGTTAGTAGCTGGACCAAGCTGACTTCGTTGCCTGGGCTTTTTGCAAGTGTCCGAACAACAAAATTGAAGTCTTCCGCGGTAAATCTTGCCCGACAGTTCGGTTGAATCATCGGAGCTCTATACACAGCATGACTCATGCCGCTTGGGAAGGAAAATTGTGAATATTTCAGCCGGGCGATTGCTGATCGGCGATTTCTGCTTTACAGGTTTCCCGGACGCCACCGTCGAATCTGATGCCTATTCGCCCAATCCAAGTCTTCAAGTGGCTGAACCTGGTTTTGATCACTCTAGTACTCTGCTGGGCAGCCTACTACTTCTACCATCAGGGATTTGGTCAACATTGGCGTGCTTTGCTGGCCAAGGAATTTTATAGATTCGGCCTGGAAATCCGGGTCAGCCGACTCACCCTGGATCCGTTCCGCGGCCTGGTGGCGAAGAACCTCGAGATCTATGGGAGCGATCGCCGGCAGACTGTCCTCGCCCAAATCAGTGATCTCTCCCTGGACATCAATTACGCTAATTTGTTCCAGCAAGAACCGGCACTTAATGCCGTCGACTTGCGCGATGCAAAAATATCGATTCCGATCGATCCAGCGTATCCGAAGGCCGGACGAATACGGGTCACTGGAATTCAATCTCGAATCTACTTTTTTCCGGGGCGCATCGAAGTGCGCCAAGCCTCGGGTGTGATCTTCGGAATTCAACTACAGGCGTCGGGCACACTGGTCAATCCGGCAGATTTCATGCTCGCTAAAGGTTCCGAACCTGCTCATCCGGAGGAGAAACCTCAAGAAACATTTGTTCGAGGGTTGATCAAGGAGATTGAAACGCTTCATTTTTTGGGAGAACCACCGCAACTCGGCTTTACATTCCAAGTTGATCTCGCAAACCCTTCTTCGCTTCGGGTGCAGGGAGGGCGTTTGTTCGCCCAGACTCTCACGCGAATGCACTATCAGCTGCGAGATCTGGATTGTCAGTTCGCGCTTGAAAACCAGAGATTCGACCTCCAGAAACTCTTCGTGCGCGACGCGCATGGGGAATTATTTGCCACCGGGAATTGGAACCTTGGCACTGGCGAAAAAAACTTTCAGATTCGCAGTGGATTGAACCTGGGCGAGCTGCTCGCCGATGATCCCCGATTCGCGTGGGCGAAAGATCTCAAATTCGATGCTCCGCCGGAGATCGAATTGAGCGGTGTGGCGCAACCAGACGGTCATTTGCGTTTTCTGGGCAAGCTGAATTTCGAACAGTTCTCGGTTAAGAGCGTGAAGTTCCAGAGTATGAAAGCCGAGTTCTCTAAAGCTGGGGATCGCTGGATGATCTCCAACGCGCAGCTGACGCACCGGTCGGGGACACTATCCGCGGATGTGCTGAATCTGCCCGGAAATTTCCGCGTGCGGGTTAACTCTGCGTTGAATCCGACGGAGCTGATGCCGCTCTGCACGGCGAGAATCGAACGGGCACTGGCTGATTGGGAATTTCAGACGTCACCAGTGATTCAGGGCACTTTTTCGGGCGCAGCACCTGAATTGGCTAAAATATCCGGGACTGGGGAAGTCTGGTTGGGGAAAACCGAGTTCCGTGGCGCTCACCTGAACTCTGCCTCAGCGAGTTTCCATCTGCAGGATAATATCATTCGGTGCGATCAAGTCCAGGTCATCAGGGATGAGGGCAGTGGAACAGGTAGGTTCGCCTACGATTTAGGTCATGATCAAGTGACCATCGAGGACCTCTCGGCGAATCTATACCCTGGCGTGGTTGCCGATTGGCTCGATCCCTCGATCGGAAGAATCCTGCAACCCTTTCATTTCACTGATCCTCCAACCGTTCATGCCGGCGGAACGATCCACGTTAAGACCGGGTCTACAAATGATCTGCACTTCCGAATCGATACCTCAAATCGTTTTACGTATCATTTTGAAGGATGCGAAATTCCTTTTGGTCACGGGTCCGCCGATTTCTTTGTGCTCAAGGATAACCGGACCAATCTCACCGTCAGCGGAACGATCAGCGTGTTCGAAGCAAAAGTAGGCGGGTCGAAGCTTTTTGCACTCTTACTAAACCGCCTCAAGCCTCTCGGGTTTCGTGAACCTGTAGACCTAAACTTGAGGTTTCGGTCGGATTCGGATTTGCTGCGATTAATCTACTTGGAACTTGTTTCCGGTTCCCACGCCGCACGACTCAGCGGCTCTCTTCGTTTGTCCGGCGGAACTGTCGACTTTTCCGGAAATGTAGACGGTGGCAACACCCTGGTGCGCGGACTTGGCACGATTCGAGATCCGATCTGGCAATTGATTTCAGCGTCGCGGCGATAGATGCTTATAGATCGATATGCCTCTGAAGACCGGAACTGGACGACGCCGCAGACCTGTAGCGGACAAACCATCTTCTCCTTTGCTCGGAGCACACATGTCGATCTCCGGCGGCCCTTTTAAAGCGCTCGAGCGCGGTCGATCGATCGGATGCGCTGCCATTCAGATCTTCGTAAAGAATAACATGCAGTGGTTTGCCAAACCTTTTTCGGACGCCGATTTGATCGCTTACCATGGGTATCCGGACAGACCCAGGATGGTCTTTGGACACACGAGTTACCTGATCAATCCAGGGGCAAGGAACCCGGAATTTTTGGAAAAATCAATTCGCGCACTAGGCGATGAGCTGACTCGGGCAGATCAGCTCGGATTGCCGTTTCTTGTGTTGCACCCCGGAGCACACATGGGCGATGGTGAAGAGGCCGGATTGATGAGGATTGTCTCCTCGCTGGATTCGAGCTTTGCTTCGCTCGCGGACGGTAGATGTAGGATTGCCCTCGAAATCACTGCCGGCCAAGGGAGTTGTCTTGGTCATACTTTCGAGCATCTTGCGAAGATTATCGAGCGCTCGAAGTTTCCAGAACGCCTGACCACGTGCCTGGATACAGCGCATCTGTTCGCAGCCGGATTCGATATTTCTACCCCAAAGGGTTTCTGGGAAACAATGCGGAACTTCGACCGGATCATCGGACGCGACCGCCTCGCCGCCTGGCACCTGAATGATTCCAAGACGGCACTCGGATCCCACGTGGACCGTCATGAACATATTGGCAAAGGAAAAATCGGGCTGGTGCCGTTTTCGGAGATCATGCGGTCGGAAGAGTTTGCTGCGATTCCGAAGGTTCTCGAGACCCCGAAAAGCGACGATCTAAAGGAAGATGTGGAGAACTTGAGGGTCTTGCGGGGGTTGCTTGAACGAAGGCAGGAAACCAAGAAGGCAGGAGTTCAGGAGGTCAGGAGGTAGGAGCCTGCGGCCGCCAGAAAAAGTATGCGCGGCTTGAATCGACTGCAGGGGAAGAAGAAGTCAGGAGTTCACGAGGCGGCCAGGAAAACTGCATCCGCGGCTTGAATCGACTGCAAATAGTGCGGAATACTTCCGCTTTGATTCTAAGATGGATTACATTCAGAAAGCACGCCGGGTATTGCAGATTGAGATCGCTGAACTGGAGCGGCTGGCAGAGCGGCTAGACGGAGAGTTTGAGCGGGCCGTTCGACTTATGTTGGAGGTCGTTGAATCCGGTCGAAAAATCATTGTTATCGGCGTGGGCAAATCGGGCCAGATAGGCGAAAAAATCGCGGCCACGCTCACCAGCACTGGGTCACCGGCATTTGTACTGAATCCGGTCAACGCTTTGCATGGAGATCTCGGGATGGTGGCTGACGGTGATGCGGTCATCGCCGTCAGCTACAGCGGTGAGACCGTGGAGCTGTTGAACATACTGCCGGCGTTGAAACGATTCGATGTTCGAATGATTTGTATGACCGGCGACCTCGGGTCGACCCTGGCCAAGCAGAGCGAGGTTATCCTCAATTGTTCGGTCGAAAAGGAAGCGTGCCCCCTCAACCTGGCGCCAACATCCAGCACGACCGTTATGCTGGCTTTAGGAGACGCCCTGGCTATGGTGCTTCTGGAGGTCCGCGGCTTTGGTGAAGAAGACTTTCTCAAGTTCCACCCAGGCGGCCGGCTCGGACGGGTGCTTCTGCGACGTGTTTGCGATATCATGCGCGGCGCAACGCGTATGCCGACGGTGCAACCGCAAACGGATGTTCTTGCTGTGCTCCATTCCATGAATGAACACCGGGCCGGCGTGGCGGTGATCGTAGGTCCCTCCGGGAAGCTGGCGGGTATCTTTACTCATGGGGATTTTGTCCGCGCCTTCGAGAAGAATCCCCGCATGGTTTCGGATCCGGTAGAACGGTACATGGTCCGGCATCCAGTTACTATCCAGGCTCAGAAGCTTGCAGTTGAAGTATTGAACATCCTGGACCAGCATCGAATCGATGACTTAATCGTGGTGAATGAGCAAAATGAACCGGTAGGGATTGTCGATTCGCAGGATTTGACAAAACTGAAGCTCCTGTAACCACTTCCGTTTATGGCAGCAGCAAATGATCTTAGGAAAGGGATGGCCATCCGTTATCATGGGGATGTCGCCCTCGTATTAGATGTTCAACATCGCACTCCAGGTAACCTTCGAGCTTTCGTTCAGACTACCCTCAGAAGTATTCGAACGGGGAAATCCAGTAACGTACGTTTCAGTTCGACCGAAACCGTCGAGTTGGTCGACGTGAATCGGCGAAAACTGGAGTACAGTTACAAAGACCAGGATGGATATGTATTCATGGATCCCGGGAGCTACGAAACCGAGACGCTTCCACCAGAGCTTATCAACGAGTCCGCAGATTATCTGACCGAGAATTTGGCGGTCGACGTATTGTATGCGGATGGAAAAGCGGTCGAGGTCGAATTCCCCTCATCAGTGGTTCTAAAGGTCATTGAGTCGGCCGAGGGAATCCGTGGCGATAGCGCTAACAACGTGCAGAAACCGGCAAAGCTCGAGACTGGAAAAACCATCCAGGTCCCTTTGTTCATCAGAGAGGGCGAGATAATCCGAGTAGACACGCGCACGGGCGCATACATGGGTCGTGCCTGATGAAACGGCCGCGGCACTGAGCCCAATTAGAAGGTGGCGACTCGGAAACGGCAAGACCGAAAAATTAAGACTCGAGCTGGCACGTCGGCGAAACGCGTCGAGACCGAGTGGGTTGTACCGGTTCGCTCGCTAAAGCAGATTATCGCGGTTTTCCTGGTTCCACCGGCCTGGATATTAACTCGGGCATTCTTCAGCTGTCTCTCAACGGCCGCCGTGCACCACCGTTTCTGGGCTTCCGAGGAATTCTGGTTCTTTTCGTTGGGCGTACTTCTATGGGCCGTCACGTTCTTCGGCCTGCCCAGACCTATGCTATTGTATGTTTTCGGACATGAGCTCACGCACGTGCTCTGGGTCTGGCTGATGGGAGGAAGGGTTAGCCGGTTTCGCGTCAGTCGAACCGGAGGATACATCGTCACCGACAAGACCAATTTCTGGATCGCTTTGGCGCCTTACTTTTTCCCGATTTACAGCATTGTCGCCCTGTTGCTTTACGGCGGCATTGGTACCTTCGTGGATGTGGAACCTTACCGGTGCTGGTTGTTTGCGGTGGTCGGGTTCACCTGGGCTTTCCATATCACTTTTGCGATCTGGATGTTGTGGAAGGGGCAGACCGATCTGATCGAGCATGGAACTTTCTTTTCGATGATGGTCATTTATCTCATTAATTTTTTGGTGCTGAGCCTGATGCTCATCGTTGCCGGCCGTGACGTTACATTTTTCTCTTTCGGAAGAGAACTGCTCGAAGGCGCGATGGAGTTCTCCGACCAGCTCCTCCGGTTGGCCCATCTCAAGGGATGGTAAGCTAGGCTACCAGCTCACGATCCTTTGAGATGCCCAAAGTCGGTGTACCAGTTACTGGGCAAACGCAGTACCTTCAACTCTGGGAGACGTACAACCACCAGCATTTGTCTGCAGGTCACCAGAAGTTGGCCGTCACTCGGCCGCTTAATCGTGAATGCACACCAAAACCGGCTTCGTTCGAATTTCTCGAGCTCGCCGTGTACCACCAAGATATCCCACAACTTGGCCGGGCGACGATAGTCGATCTCGGTCCGCACTACTACAGCACAATCACCGTGATTGAGCATTTCACCAACTGGGTATCCCAGCCTCTCGGCCAGCAGCGTCCGATTCGTCTCGATGAATCTCAGATAAGCGATGTTATGCACAAGACCGTCAGCAGCGGTATCGAAAAACATGACGCGAACTTCTGTGTCTAAATCGGGAGTTACCATATCAGGCTGCAAAAGAAGCTTTGGACGAGAGTTGCGAGTTTGGCCAGCCATTCTTTCCCACGAGCCTTCGGGAATTGGGAAACTTAATAAAAAAGACCATTGTCTGAAACCAGACCCTGGAGTTTGATACTGCGTGGTTTTTGCAGGCCAGGATAGCCATAGGTGAATGAGCAAGAGAATCTGTTGCATCATCCCTTCGTATAACCATGCGAAATATATCCCGGAAGCAATCCGCTCGGTCCTGCGACAGACGTTTCCGCCGCACCGATTGGTGATCATCGACGACGGATCCCAGGACAATTCTGTCGATGTCGTTCGCACTTTCAACGATCCGCGAATCCATCTGGTGGAACAGAAGAACCAAGGAGCGCACGTCGCCCTGACCCGGGGCATTGAGCTGTCCAAAGATTGCGACTTCATCAGCGTCCTGAATTCTGACGATCGTTATCATCCCGAACGCTTTGCCCGATGTGCCGCCTATCTGGAAGGATATCCCGGTGCCGAGTTGGTTTGCAGCCGGATCCGGCTGATTAACGAATCCGGTGTTCCCGTCGGTCGACTGGACGGCAGACAGCGGCGCATGAATCGTATCTGGTCGAACCTCAGCAAGATAGGTGATCCAGTCTCTTCTTTGGGCTACAGCAACTTCACGAAAACTACGAGCAACTTTTTTTTTCGCAGGGGCGCGATTGCGGCATTTCGCCCGTACCGATTTGTGCATGATTATTTCGCTGCGTTAATTGTGGCATTGCGAGGCTCACTCGGTCTGATTCAACAGGAGTTGTTGGATTACCGGGTCCATGGCGCCAATACGATCAAAGCAGAGGGGAAAGGAGCTGTGGTGCAGGAAGTGATCCAGATGCATCTGGACCTGCTGGCAGAACTCCGACCCAGTCTGGAGACCGACCCGCTGCTGAGAAAACGTGTATTAAACTACCTCAAGGTCGTGCTGAACAATTATACCGATATGCGAGCAGAGCTCCTGGTGCTGAGCATCGCTCGCCTGCTCACCGAAGAACCTTATCCGACCGAGAAGCTCAGGGAATTTCCGGAAATCGGAGAGCCTTCCACGCCGCCACCGTAGCGCCGTTCACCGTTCGCCGTTCCTACCGATTCAAGCATCCGCTCCTCCTCCTGCGGCTTGCAGCAGCCGGGCAAGGGCCTGCAGCCCAAGCAGGTAGCCGTGGGAGCCAAAATCAGCGGCGACTGAGTGACAAGCACTCTCGATTTCACCGAGGGTAGTTCGTCCGTACACTTCTGGCTCCCTTGTTCCGAGAAGATTCAGATTTGGTCCGTTTAAGATGTAAACGAGTGTCGCCATACTTCTACTACATTGACGGATCCTTCCGCTTGCTTCAAAACCGATCCACATCAAAACTTCTCCTATGCTCATCGTCCACGTTCACGTTCATGTCAGGTCCGAGTGCGTGCAGGAATTTCGGGAAGCGACGATCGAAAATGCGCGGCATAGCATTCAGGAACCGGGCATTGCCAGGTTTGATGTGGTTCAACGGACCGATGATCCAACCCGGTTCGTCCTCGTTGAGGCCTACTACGACGAGGCCGCAACCAAAGCGCACAAGGAAACCTCGCATTACGCAAAGTGGCGAGACGCGGTTGCGCCGATGATGGCCGAAACGCGCACGAGCGTCAGATTCACGAATTTGTTTCCCGACAGCAAGGATTGGTAGCGATGCGATTCGAGTTTGCGACTGCTGGACGCATTTTCTTTGGTCCTGGAACTCTAGGAGACGCGGGCGCGATGGCGAGCGGACTGGGGCGGTGCGCATTGATCGTCTGCGGCAGCAATTCAAGCCGAGCTCGACCGCTCTTGTCCAGGGTGGAGGCCGCCGGCCTCAAATGCTGCGTCTTCGAGACGCCCGGCGAGCCAACGATCGGGCACATTACGAACGGAGTAAATCAGGCGCGAGAATTCGGCTGTGACATTGTCATCGGCTTTGGCGGCGGCAGCGTGATCGATTCGGCGAAAGCAATCGCCGGCCTGGCAACAAATGCGGGCGACATATTCAACTATCTAGAGGTCATTGGAAAGGGAAAGCCGCTCACCCTTCCTGGGCTGACCTGCATTGCTATTCCGACAACCGCCGGCACCGGAGCTGAGGTCACCCGCAACGCTGTCCTGGCGTCGCCGGACCGCCGCGAAAAAGTCAGCTTACGGAGTCCATTCCTTCTACCTCGCGTTGCGATCGTTGACCCCGAGCTGACCTATCAGTTACCACCGGCATGGACCGCTTTCACCGGTCTGGACGCGCTGACTCAGCTGATAGAACCTTATGTTTCAATTCGGGCTAATCCAATCGCTGACGCATTTTGTATCGAAGGTATAAGCCGGGCGGCGAGGTCGCTGCAACGCGCCTTCGACCATGGAGAGGATCGCGCTGCCCGGGAAGGCATGGCGCTGGCGAGTCTTCTAGGCGGACTTGCACTTGCCAATTCCGGGCTTGGCGCGGTGCACGGTTTCGCCGCGCCGATCGGTGGGATGTTTGCTGCGCCGCACGGCGCCATCTGCGCTGCGCTGCTTCCTCACGTGATGGAGATCAACGTCCGCGCGCTCCGGGAACGTGTGACGGCCGGCGACGCTTTGCTCCGATACGACAGAGTCGCCGCCCTGCTAACCGGGAAAAGAGAAGCGGGCGCACGCGACGGGATCAACTGGGTGACTGAGCTTTGTGATAGGCTTCAGGTTCCTCGGTTGCGTACGTACGGCGTGACCGAAAACGATTTGGCACTTCTCGTCAAAAAGGCCGCTCAAGCCAGTAGCATGAAGGCAAATCCGATCGTGCTGACGAACGAAGAATTAACAGAAGTTTTGCAAGCGGCGTGGTAGAGGACGCTCCGGGCGTGGGAGGGTCGCGCTCCCGCGCGACCGGCGTCGAGACGATCGGAGATGTTACGCGGGCTACGCCGGTCGCGCGGGAGCGCGACCCTACCGGCTTATACGAAGCGGATCCCGGCTTTCTGCACTTCCTGGTAAGGCAGCAACCAAACTAAAGACTCGTCGTGTAGGTCAACCACATCGATCCGGTTGCCGAAAGGATCACGAATAACGCATCGAAAGCCTTCTATGAGCTCAAGGCCATATTTTTTA
>JAFAMB010000038.1 GCA_019233825.1 Verrucomicrobiota bacterium
CCTGGTGTTTAAAACGGGCATGACCGACCGGCTGTCTCCATTCGCAAATAATGTGCTACCGTTCGCACTCAATTTGCGCAGAGCAGCCCTTATTCGCAAATAATCTGCGACTTTACAGCTACGTCCGAGCCGCGGGAGGAACACAGCGCCGTGCCTTTCGGTCGTCACGCGCCAGCGGCTCGGGCGGCCGCCGTCGTTCCGCAAACGCGGAACTATGGCGCCCCTGCTGGCCCGACGTAGCAAGGGGAAAACAGGGGCGGAGTCGGGAGCCTCGCCCTACCCACTCCTGCCTCTGCCTTACTCATTTGTAATTTGCAACAACAAGAGCGTCGGACGATGCTCAGGGCGACAATTACGACCATGAGATCAGGCAATCCAGTTCTTCAGGACTCAACATTCACCGACATATCACAACGCGGCTACGTTCAGCCGATGACATTGACCGGAGTGGTGAACCGGTCAGTATTGATGCTTCTGCTGGTGGCGGCGACTGCAGCCGGCGTGTGGTCGTATTCCGGCTCTCATCCGGCTGTTATGTATCCGGCCGTCATGACCGGGGCACTCGGAGGATTTCTGGTGGCCATGGCAACTTCGTTTAAGCGGAGCTGGGCGCCAGTAACCGCTCCGATCTACGCGGTGCTGGAAGGCTTGTTCATCGGCGGCATCTCCATGGTAATGGAGCAGCGGTTTCCGGGCCTCGTTCTGCAGGCGGTATTGCTTACGTTCGGCGTTATGTTCGCGCTTTTGGCCGCCTATCAATCCCGTATCATTCGACCTTCAGAGACTTTCAAGTCTGTCATTGTCGGCGCGACCTTTGGGATTCTGGTGGTCTATCTGGTCAGCATGGGGGTCCAGCTGTTTTTCCACACGGCCATACCACTCATCTTTGACACCGGCCCGGTCGGCATCACTTTCAGCCTTGTTGTGGTCGGGATCGCTGCACTGAACCTGGTTCTCGATTTCGATTTCATCGAACACGGGATCACCTACGGGGCACCGAAGTGGATGGAATGGTACGCGGCTTTTGGGCTAACGGTGACGCTGGTCTGGCTCTACATCGAGATTCTTCGATTGCTGGCCAAAACGCGGCGAAGTTAGCTCCCAAGAATGGCGATAAAGCCGGCGGTAGGGGCGCGCTCCTGCGGACCGGGCGCGCGCGTTTCAAAGCGTCTTTTCGAGTTCTGCAATCCGACTTCGGTGCCGGGCGGTGCTGGTCATCTTTCTTGGTCGTGTAACGCGGTCGCGCGGGAGCACGCCCCGACCGTCGGCTCGGACGGAGCCTCGCCCTACCGCGGAGCCTCGGCGATATCCGCTTTCACTCTACGTTCGCAGGTTCCTTTTTCGTGGAGATCGAGACAGGTGGCTTCGATTCGAACACTTAGCTTGAGGGGCTTGAATCCCATGCTGTTAGCCAGGAATCGCTCGCGCAAGGTGATACATTCATCCTGGACCTGGAGCACCTGATGGCAGTCGACGCAGATGATATGGAAAGCGGCCGGTGACTGTTCCCGATTTACTTCGTAGTATCGATGTTCCCGATTCAGCTCAACCTCACGGATCAAGTGACTGTCGAGCATCATTGGCAGAGTTCGATAAATCGTGGCTAAAGAAATGAGCCGATCCAATTCGCGCGCCTTGGCTAAGAGATCCTCAGCATGAAATGGTTCCGCAAATGAGACCGCAGCGCGCACGATCACTTCGCGCGGCTTGGTCAAGCGAAATCCGCCTTCTTTCAGGTAATTCAAGGCCTCCTGAAATAGAGCGTCAGGCTGCTTTTTGGGCCGTTCTCTTGACTGCACAAGGCCACGGTTTGGCTGTTTCCGCATCGGAAAGCTCCGGGGCGAAATTTTGTGAAGAATGCACTCAGTGCGTTCGAAACTCATCCAGCGCTCCCTGATAATAAGCCCCCAAGCCCCTCACGTCCAGTCGAGGCCGAATTCTGCGGCTGTCCATTTCCGGTATCACCTACCTTCTTGCGAGCCGAACAAACAGCGTCCCGCCGAGCGTCAGATAGATGAGATTCGGCAGCCAGATCAGGTATTCGGGATGCAGACTAGGCTGGTGCCTCACGTTGTCCGTTATCACGATTATGATGAAATATGAGAACGCGACGACCAGGCTGAGGGCGATACCAACCGATGTCTCCCGTCGCTGAGCGGTGACCGCGAGGGGGATTCCGATAAGCACAAACGTGAAAACAGCCATCGCGTTGGAAAATCGCTTGCTCGCTTCGGTCTTGAGAGCCGCGTCGTCCGACTCGCTCTTGCTTTGCTCCAGCGCATCCCGCAACTGGTCAAGAGTGAGTTCGTTGGGACGCTGATTACTCCGGGCCTTGCGAAGCAGTTCTTCCAAAGAAATCGGTAACACGCCTTCGCGCATCGTGATGCCGTGCCGCATTTTCTTTAAATCATCCGGAGTGGCCGGGTCCCGTTCTTCGTAACGGGCATCATAGACATTCAGTAAAATCTGTTCGTTCGTTTTGTCGACCTCGAGTGTGCCCCTCCGCGCGTAGATGACTCGCATGGGTAAATTCTGAGAGTTCATCTCAAAGATGTGCAGGTCATGCAGAGTCGCCCCCTCCTTCTTACCGACATAAATCTTCCGATTGGGGAACTGGTCGATGACTTCATCGCTGCCAAACAATGCGAGCGGATCACTGGATGCGAGGTCGAATGCCGCGGAGCGAAGCTTCACTTGAGCGATCGGCGCAACATAGAGGTTAATCCACAGACAAAGACCCAGAAACAGAATCGCAATGACAAATACCGAGAGACAGATTCGGGACATCCCGATGCCGTTCGCGCGAAGAGCAACTAGTTCATTATCCGAAGACAGTTTTCCGAATACGAGCAGCACGGCGACGAGCACGCCCCACGGGATTGAATAGATCAAAGAAAATGGAAGTAGATAACCGATAAAGCTTAGAATGTATGTAACCGGGACCTGATGGCTGAGCAAAAGGCCGAGCAGATCGCGCAGGACATTCCCAAGCACGAGAATCATCGTGAGTAGGCTTACCGCCCAAATCACGGTGCTCAAGATCTGTCCGCTCAGATATCTATCGAGGATTTTCATCCGGCAGGCCCGGCGCAATCTGGATCGAATGACCCGGGTTTTTGTGGTGACCGTTTTTCATCCCTCAGACGACTCCTGTTCGTCGACCGGCACACAACTGCAGAAGACGTTGCGGTCGCCATAAACATTATCGATCCGGCCGACTACAGGCCAGAACTTGTGTTCTTTTGTCCAGGGTGCCGGGTAGGCAGCCGACTCGCGCGAATAAGTTCGATCCCAGTGGTCGGCAAGAAGATCTTGGGCCGTATGCGGCGAACATTTCAGAACGTTTTCTTCCCGGTCGGCCTCCCCGGTTTCGATGGCACGAATTTCACCGTAGATTGATATCATGGCATCGCAGAAGCGATCCAATTCAGCCTTGGTTTCGCTCTCGGTCGGCTCAACCATCATAGTCCCGGGAACGGGCCAAGACATAGTCGGCGCATGGAATCCATAATCCATAAGGCGCTTGGCGACATCTTCGACTTCAATTCCCGCAGACTTCCTGAAATGCCGCAGATCGATAATGCACTCGTGCGCAACCAACTCGTTTTTTCCTTTGTAGAGGACCGGATAAAACGGCGCAAGCCGGCTGGCAACATAGTTGGCGTTCACAATTGCGAGCTTAGTCGCATGACTCAGTCCCTCCGCACCCATGAGCCGGAGGTAAATCCAGGAGATACTCAGAATACTTGCGCTTCCGTACGGGGCTGCGGAGATCGGGCCGATTCCCGATTTCAGGCCGACATCCACGAGGGGATGTCTCGGTAAATACCCGGCAAGGTGAGCCTTCACCCCGATCGGGCCAACTCCGGGACCGCCCCCGCCGTGCGGGATACAAAAAGTCTTATGCAGATTCAGGTGGCAAACATCTGCACCAAATTCGGCCGGGCGGCAGAGCCCGACGAGGGCGTTCATGTTCGCGCCATCCATATAAACCTGGCCCCCGGATTGGTGAATGATGTCACAAATGTCTTTGATACCTTCTTCGAACACACCGTGTGTGGATGGATACGTTACCATCAAAGCGCCGAGTCTTTCGGCATACCGCTTCGCCTTCTCTTTGAGATCCGCGACCTCGATGTTGCCCTGGGCATCGCACTGAACCGGAACAACTTGGAAACCAGCCATCGCCGCCGAGGCCGGATTGGTTCCATGCGCGGACGTGGGGATCAGGCAAGCGTTGCGCTGATTTTGGCCCCGTTCACGATAAAATTCACGAATCGCCAACAAACCGGCGTATTCCCCCTGTGAACCTGCATTCGGCTGGACGGTCACGGTGTCGAACCCGGTGATCACCGCCAGCCAACTCTCCAGCTCGCGGATCATTTGACGATACCCGATCGTTTGCGTTTCGGGTGCGAACGGATGGATCTGGCTGAGCTCCGGCCAGGTCACCGGAAGCATCTCCGCCGCTCCATTCAATTTCATCGTGCAGGAGCCGAGCGGAATCATGGAAGTCGTCAGCGACAAATCTTTTGATTCGAGCCGGTGCAAATAACGCATTAGCGCGGTCTCTGTGTGATGAGTATTGAAAACCGGGTGTGCCAGGTAAGAAGACCGGCGGACGAACTCTTCGGGGATTGGGACCGTCAAGCTCTCGGAAAACTCCCGGATGGAAAGCGGCTCATCATCGACGAAAATATCCAGGAGCTTCTGGAGATCGTCCTCAGAAACTGTTTCATCCAGCGTGATGCCAATCGTCTTGTCGTGGAAAAGCCTGAAATTGATCAAGCTCTTCTCCGCCTTTGCCAGGACGGCATCCCTGCGGTTGCCAAGCTTCACCACTAGGGTATCGAAACGCGGGCCGTTGCCTATTTGGTAACCGAGTTTTTCCAATGCAAGGGCCAACGACTCGGTTTGTAACCGGATACGCTCGGCGATCTGCCGTAGCCGGGCTGGTCCATGGTACACCGCGTAGGTCGCGGCCATCACCGCCAACAACACCTGAGCGGTGCAAATGTTACTCGTAGCCTTGTCACGCCTGATGTGCTGTTCCCTGGTTTGCAAAGACAAACGGTAACCGGTGCGGCCGGAAGAGTCCTTCGAAACACCGACCAGCCGTCCCGGCATATGGCGCTTGAATTGGTCTCGAGTCGAAAAGAATGCAGCATGCGGGCCACCGAATCCAGGAGGAACACCGAACCGCTGGGTTGATCCGACACAGACATCAGCTCCGAACTCGCCCGGTGGAACGAGCAACGTCAGACTCAGAAGATCGGCAGCCACGACAGCCAGGGCGTGATTCTCATGCAGCTCGTTAATAAACTTGGTATAATTATGAATTGTTCCGTCTGTAGCAGGGTACTGGACCAGCGCGCCAAAAACCGGGGTCGAAAAGTTCCAAGCTTGGTCGTCGGCAATGATCAGATCAATCCCAAGCGGCTTGGCCCGCGTCTCGACGACTGCAATCGTCTGCGGGTGACATGCCCGGGAAACAAAAAACGCTCGGACTGACTGCTGCTTGCGCAGAGCAAAACACATCGCCATGCCCTCAGCCGCAGCCGTCGCTTCATCCAGCAAGGAGGCATTTGCGATCTCCAATCCAGTCAAATCCGTCACCATTGTCTGGAAGTTCAGCAAGGCCTCGAGGCGACCCTGGGAAATCTCTGCCTGATATGGCGTGTATGGCGTGTACCAACCCGGATTCTCCAGAATGTTCCGGCGGATAACAGGCGGTGTGACACAAGGGTGATAACCAAGACCTATGTAGGACCTGGCAACTCGATTTTTTAAAGAGATTTCTCGTAACTGTCGGAGAACTTCGAACTCGGTTGCAGGCTCGGGCAGATCCAGCTTTTCCCGGAAGCGAATTTCTTCCGGAACTGCCGCATCGATCAGAGACTCCAGCGAGTCGTACCCGATATGCTGCAGCATCGCGCGCAACTCCTTGGCGTCCGGTCCCACGTGCCGCTCCACGAAAGAGGGAAACTCAATATTCACCACCTTCCCAAAAACCTTACCGTTCGGCATCGCGAAAGATGGAGTAGAGGGGTCGAAAATACAAGTTGGTAAGGCTTCTTTGGTATCGCGCCTTCGGCGCTGAATCCCAAAGGACGAAGGCAAAATCGCCAAACTCCAGTCACGGGCGTCCCGCCATGTCACAGTTCTTGCCTCTGCGGGGTTACTACATATCGTGGCGAAACTGTGAGCAACTCAAGCAATCCGGCCCTTAGACGAACTCCCCTTTTCGAAGAGCATAGAAACCTCGGTGCAAAAATGATCGGTTTCGGCGGTTGGGATATGCCGGTCTTCTATTCGAGTATACTGGATGAACACCAGGCTGTTCGCGAGCGTGTGGGGATCTTTGACATTTCGCATATGGGCCAGATCGCGGTCTCGGGGCCGGCCGCCAAACGCTGGTTGAACGTTTTATTAACCAACAACGTGGAGCGGCTCCGCATCGCCGAGGGGCAGTACACTTTACTGCTCAACGAACGGGGCGGTGTAATTGACGATCTGATTATTTATTGCCGCACTGATTTTGACTATTTCCTGGTGGTGAATGCCGCGAAGATCGAAGAAGATTTTGCCTGGATGCGCTCCCGGTTAAGCGCGGAGGTTTCCCTGTCTGATCGGAGCGCGTTTTTTGTCGCTCTCGCGGTACAGGGTCCAAGGTCACCCGATTTACTCCGGCAGTTCGGGGAACTGCCGGCCCGAAATCGAATACAAGAACTTCGAATCCAGGGCATACCTGCGTTGGTGGCCCGCACAGGGTATACAGGCGAAGATGGGTTCGAGCTCTTCTATCCGGCAGCCGCGGGTGCACTGATCTGGAATGGTCTCCTGCAACTGGGTAAGCCGCTCGGGGTGAAGCCTTGTGGGTTAGGTGCCCGAGACACTCTGCGCATGGAGGTCTGCTATCCATTGAATGGTGCGGATCTGGCACCGGACCGGACACCGCTCGAAGCCGGGCTAGGTCATTTTATCGATCTGGAAAAGCCTGAGTTTGTCGGTCGGGACGCTTTGCTGGCACAAAAGGTATCCGGAATAAGACAACGGCTCGTTGCGCTCAAAGCCGACGGAAAATCTCCCCCGCCGCGTGCTCATTACGGAGTTTTCGTCGCCGATAAACGGGTCGGTGAACTGACCAGCGGTACCCAATCTCCCAGCCTCGGAGTGGGAATCGGCCTGGGCTATCTTGATGTCGCATATGCGTATCCCGACCAAAGAGTCGAGATCGATATTCGTGGACGAAGATTTGCCGCGACTGTCGCGAAAAAACCGCTATACAAAAAGCGATGCTAGTTCCCGATGATCTCAGATACGCCGAAACCCACGAATGGATTCGGCCACAGGGCGAGATTGCCACCGTTGGGATTACCGATCATGCTCAAGCGGAATTGACCGACATCGTGTACGTGGAGTTGCCTCAAATTGGAGCTGCGTTAGAACCTAAACAGGCCGCAGCTGTCGTAGAATCGGTAAAAGCGGCCAGCGACATTTATTCGCCGGTAAGCGGTGAAGTGGTCGAGGTGAATCCGGAACTGGAGAGCAATCCCGGGCTTGTGAATACTGAACCGTACGCTGCGGGGTGGCTGTTTAAAATCAAGCTTTCCAAGCCTGACGAAATCGCCTCATTGAAGACCCCCGCCGAGTATCGGAGCCAGATTGGAGCCTGAGCAACGTGCAAGGCCGGTAGCAACGGGCGCGCTCCCGCGCGACCGGGCATGCACGTTTCAAAGCGTCTTTTCGAGTTCTGCAATCCGACTTCGGCGCTAACCGGGGAGTGCTGGTCATCTTCCTTAGACGCGGACCCCCGGTCGCGCGGGAGCGCGCCCCTTGCCGCCGTCACGCGCCGCGGCTCGGGCGGAGCCTCGCTCTACCGCGGAGCCTCGCGCCCTACGTGCGCAGGCGCGCGTCGACGCAACGCAAGCCGCCCGAGTTGACGGCGCGCCCGCACCGACGGAGTAAGTGTCTTATGTCTTGGATTAGCTGGCTCGAAACGCGCGTTGGATTTTTGGGCGTCCCGCGCCTGATGCAGATGATCGCTGTTTTAAATGGGCTTGTCTATCTCTTGCACCTCTTTCGACCGAGCTATGTCCTGGCACTACTCTTGATCCCAGAAAGAATCCTCCACGGCGAAGTTTGGCGTCTGGTTTCTTACATATTCGTGCCCGAAATCCTCCTGCGAGGCGGCAACCCGGCGCTCCAAGCCCTCTTTCTGTTCATCTATCTCTGGTTTCTGGTCTGGATGGGAGACGCCCTCGAACATGCCTGGGGTGCCTTCCGGGTCACCCTGTACTATTTCCTGGGCATGGTCGGTGTAACTATTGCCTCCTTTTTTTTCGGAGGCGGAGGACTCTTCGCCTTCCTGTTGAATCTTTCACTCTTTTTTGCCTTCGCTACGCTCTACCCGGACGTTCAGATCTACGTCCTTTTTCTCCTCCCGCTAAAAGTCAAATGGCTTGCGCTGGTGAGCCTGGCGCCGCTTATTCTTGAGTTGCTCTGGGGTTCCCTGAGTACTAAGGCGGCGATTTTGGTTTCATTTCTTAACTATTTCGTTTTCTTCGGACCGTCGGCTTATTCGAAGCTGCGGGCTGAAACGGAAACCGGAACCCGCCGGCGGAAGTTCGAAAGGAAGGCTGTACCTGGCGAAGAAACCCTCCATCGCTGCACTGTCTGCAGGCG
The DNA here is from genome assembly GCA_019233825.1 of Verrucomicrobiota bacterium. Classification (GTDB taxonomy): domain Bacteria; phylum Verrucomicrobiota; class Verrucomicrobiia; order Chthoniobacterales; family JAFAMB01; genus JAFAMB01. The sequence continues at coordinate 8,686 of JAFAMB010000038.1, forward strand.
GACTGAAAAGGATAGCCCCGAGCTTGAATTTCGTGTCTCTCGGAACGGCGAAGAGTATTGCCTCGATCACCTTCCAAAATGACCTCGCAGAATTCGATAGAGGCACGCTAGTCAAGAGGAAATTCAACCCGAGAAAAAACTCTGGAACTGTCTGAGTTTATCGAGGGCCCGGCCCGAGTCCAAAATCTCATTCGCCAGTCGGATTCCAGATTCCATTCGAGGCACCGCTCCCGTAATCACCAGCGCGGCTGCCGCATTGATGGTGATCAGATCTCGCCTGGCCGTCCGGTCGCGATTTGCCAGTATATCTACCAGGACGCTCGCGTTCTGCGCCGCGTTCCCTCCCCGCAGTTCGTGAAGTAATGGCCTGCGGAATCCGAGTTGGTCCGGAAACAAATGAAATTTATCTAGAGCATTTCCTTTCACCTCGTGCACCTCGGTTTCGCCCAGCAACGAAATCTCGTCCATACCGGAGCCGGACAAGACCTGACCATGAACCACCCAGGCGCGGCTTCGGCCGACCTCGCGGAGTGCAACGGCATATTTTTCTAAAATTGTCGGGGAAAAAACCCCGGTGAGCTGGGCGGTCGGTCCTGCCGGATTCAACAGCGGGCCCAGCAAGTTAAACACTGTGGCGGTCCCCTGCTCTGCAAGCTTTTTGCGAATCGGCGCAACCAATCGAAACGCGGGATGATACAATGGCGCGAAGAAAAATCCGATTCCGGTTTGATGAACGCAATCGACCATTTGCTCTGCGGAACAAGTCACCGGAATTCCAAGTGTTTCGAGCACATCAGCGGACCCGGACTTTGAAGTGATCGCTCTATTCCCATGCTTCAGCACAACGACATCTGCAGCCGCGAGCAGGAACATGCACGTAGTCGAAACGTTAATGAGTTCGAGCCGATCGCCGCCAGTGCCTACGACATCGATGGAAGGCTTGCCCTTTAGCTGCAGCGCAGGGCGGACAGCCATCTCCAAGAACGAGCGAGCAAAGTACCCGAGTTCTTCTCCGGATTCGCCCTTTCGTTTTAACGCCACTAGGAAGTCAGCCTTTTGTTCTTCCGCAACGCCAGGATCAGCAAGCTTTCGCGAGGCTTCGCGCGCCTGATCAAGCTGGAGATCGATCCGAGACCGCAATTGCTCAATAAGTTCTTTCAAGGGAAGTGGCTCCTACGCTGCCCCGACCTTGAGACTCATGCCCATCGTGTGAAAGATCTCGTCCCGCACTTCAAGATACTCTGGCGAATCCAGGTCTCGCGGACGGGGTAGGTCAATTTCGATCTGTTTGCGAATCGTTCCAGGCCGCTGGCTCATGACCACTACCCGATCCGCCAGTTGCACGGATTCCTCGATATCATGGGTTACGAACAGTATCGTTTTTTTCTCTTCTTGCCAGATCCGGGTCAGATCAGCCCGCATCTTCAAACGGGTGATAAAATCGAGCGCCCCAAACGGTTCATCCATGTAAATGATCTGAGGGTTGGCGGCCAAGGCCCGGGCAATCTCAACCCGCTGACGCATCCCACCGGACAACTCCCGAGGATAAGCCTTTTCGAACCCGGTCAATCCAACCATTTGCACGTAGCGGTGCACAATTTCTCGTTGTTCGTCGCGAGAACGCCGGGCAAGCCCGAACCCGATATTCTGTTCGACGGTCAGCCATGGAAAAACCCCGTTGTCCTGAAACACGAAGATCCGTTTCGGATCCGGGCCAGTCACAGGAGATCCCTGAACAAGAACCTCGCCACTGGACTGTCTGATGAACCCGGTAATGACATTAAGAAGAGTCGTTTTCCCACACCCGGAAGGACCGACGATACAAACAAATTCTCCTCGTCTGACCTCCAGATTAATTGACCGAAGGACATGGATCGGTCCGGCACGCCGTTTCCCAGGGAAACTTATTTCGAGATCTCGGGCGCTGATGGCTGATTCGTTCACAATTCTGGCTAATTCCGGTCAGAGTAACCCCATTTGACCTCTTCAAATCGTTCCAGGCGCCGAATCAGCAGGTCCAGGATCAAGCCGATCAACCCAATCATCAACATTCCGGCGACTACCAGATCGTATCGTTTGCCGGCATTTCGCGCGTCGATGATGAGGTAACCCAAGCCGGAGTTAACCGCGATCATCTCGGCAGCTACCACTACGAGCCAGGCGATGCCCAGCGAGATGCGCAAGCTGGTGATTATCTGGGGCAGGCATGCGGGAAAAATGACCCTGCGAAATAGCTCGAGCCGGGTAAGGCCAAAGTTCTCGGCAGCGCGCACGTACACAGGTTGGATATTTTGGACCGCCGCAATCGAGGTGACGGTTATCGGGAACACGCTGGATAGAAAAATGAGAAAAATGGGCGCGCGATCATCCACATGAAACCACAGGATCGCGATCGGAATCCAGGCGATGGGAGAAATCGGCCGAAGGATTTGAATGAGTGGATTAAATGCCAAAAAGGCTGGCCGAAACCACCCCAGCAAGAGGCCGACCGGTACACCGATCAGCACAGCCAGAGTAAAGCCGATACTGACACGAAAAAGAGAGGCCACCACATATTTCAAAAGCAGGCCTCGCTGCATCAACTCTGCGATGCCCAAGAAAACCTGATAGGGCCTCGGAAAGATATCCGAATGAGAGAGCAATACAGCGCCATCCCAAAGGCCATAGACTGCGAGCAGAACGGCGGCCGGGAGCAGAACGCTCTTATTCATTTCTGGTAATCCCACGCATATGGCTCCATGGAATTTTCGGCTGGTACGAAACTGGTATCCGCGTAGTCCTCAAACGTCACTTTCCCTTTCAGCACTCCGGTAGCTTTAGCGAGCGCCTCAATCTCGAGAAAATCATTCTTCCGAAGCGCAAGGTTCGTGTATTTCACTCGATCCGGTGGTTTGCTCAGGACAAACCTGAGTAAGCGCGGGTTCTGGTTGTAGTAATATTGGCCTACAAAATCGGCCGCCTCCATACGATGATCCATGGTCTGGTCGAGCCACTTGCCGCTCCTGGCAATTCCGTCCACGAGTTTCTGAACAGTCTCGCGGTGCTCACGGATCGCGTCCTCCCGCACGGCTAGCACACAGGATATGAAGTCAGGCCATACATCTTTGGTCTGGTACAGAACGCGGCCGTAACCATCCAGCTCCGCTTGTCCCATATACGGCTCGCCTGAGGTGACCGCATCTACAGCTTTGCTGAAGATGGCGGCTGGCATATCCGGCGGTGCCATTTCCACGATTCTGACCTCATCCAACGGCACACCATGGTCTTTCAGTGCCTTGACCACGAGCAGCTTCTGGTTCGAAAAACGATTGGGTACAGCAATCGTTTTGCCTCGAAGGTCTTCAATCCGATAGATCTGCGAATCCTTGTGTACCACCATAGCGGTTCCATCCCGGTGGCCAAGATAAACGATCTTGATGGGGACGCCATCTTCCCGCATCCGCATTGCGAGCGGAGCAAGAATGAAGGTGGCCGGTAGATAGCCGGAGATAAACGCCTCTTTGAGCTCCGGCCAGGCCTGGAACCGGATCGGCTCAAATCCGGATTCGCCCGACAAGTGCCGGTTGATGAAATCCGTGACCGGACACGTGAGATGACAGGTCACCGGGATGAACCCCACGCGAAAAGGCGCTGACGCGGCCGGCTTATGGGGGGCAAAAACCCCAAGATTCAAGGTTGCATGCAGGAACGAAATCAAGACTAACCACAGCGCAACTGCTAGACCGACGCGTTTCCCAGAAGTCATATGAGCCGCCAACGATCCGCCATTTGCTCCGCTCGTGTCCAGAGAATTTCTGTTCGCCTCAATCGCTCCAACCGGCCAGGAACGCCTCCACCAAAACCGGCAGGTAGTCACTGTATCCGCCCTCTAAAATGGGAGCCGCAGGCAACCCGGTTTCTTTGAGCTGCCGTCCAAAGCTCTCAAAATGTTCCGGTTCCAAAGTCATCTCCGTAAGCGGGTCGCCGACGAACGCATCAAAGCCGGCCGAGACTAGCAACAGGTCCGGGCTGAATTCGACCAGCCAGTCAAGCGCCCGTAGCACCGCCGACGCGTGCTCTCTCGCTTCGCTTTGCGGCGGGATTGGCCAGTTGCAGACGTTGCCGCGCGACGCAGTGCCGCTGCCCGGATAGCCCGGATACTGGTGAATCGACGCAAAACGTATTCGGTTGTTCCCAAAAACGATTTCTTCAGTGCCGTTCCCATGGTGCGCATCGAAGTCCCAGATTCCAACCCGTTCGCAACCGATTGCCAGCGCGTAATGAGCGGCAATCGCGATCGAGTTCAAGTAGCAAAAACCCATCGCCCGGGTCGAAGTCGCGTGATGGCCAGGCGGGCGCATCAAAGAGAAAGCCTTCTTACCGCGAAGCGCCTGGTCTACTGCATCGAGCGCCGCTCCGGCAGAACGCCGAGCGTGATCCTCAATCCCGGGATAGTAAGGAGTATCGGCATCAAAATCCATGGGTTGCCGGAGCCGCTCCAGATGATTGGGGCGATGGACTCGCAAAATTTCCTGCTCGGTGGCCAGCCGCGGTTGCACCCAGCACCAGGTGGGGCGCTTGTCCAGGAGGTAAGCCTCGGTGTTGATCAGTCGGGTCGGGCACTCTGGATGATAGTCCTGGCCAAAGGTGGTTGCGGCTTCATCGAAAATCAAAGTAAGCATAGCGCTTTTTTCCGTCATTTTTACGACAACCGCAACGGTCCGGCGAACCAATACTCGACATTCTGACAAACGTTATGATGCCGGGGATACTTCAACCGGCTAGCCTGCAGGTTGAAAACGGCTATTGGTCGAACTATAATGGTTTTGCGACGTCAAAGAAACTCCACAAGGCGGATCCCCTATGCCTCTTTACGAATATCTTTGTAAGAAATGTGGCGAGAATTTCACGCTCACAATGACCATAAGCGATCACGATAAGAAGCGCGTCCAATGCCCACGCTGCAATGCCACCAATGTTGAGCAACAAGTTCAGTCCTTTTTTGCGAAGACGTCGAGAAAGAGTTAACCACCCTCCGGAGCGCCAGGAGGCAAAATGAGCATCGTTTTTCTCCTGTTGCTCCTTGCGCAGTTTGACCCGGATCCAAGGTTTAGCCTCGCGATTCTGCGAGCGCAACAGCAAGCCCGCAACGATCTTGTCAACGCGGTTCTCTCAAACAACTACGCTTTGGCAAAGACCGCCCTCGACGAGAAAGCCGACCCAAACGCGACCATCATTCTCTTTCCATCTGAAAGCGCGTTGCTTAAGTCACTGAGCCCTCGGATGTATCACTACTACAGTAATGGCGCGGACTTTCGGCCCCTCCACCTGGCCGCCGGGCTCGGCGAAGGAGACATCTGCCAGTTGCTGGTGGCCCGGGGCGCGAAGCAGTTCGCCACGAGCAAAGGATACGACTGGGTAGCAGCCCAGTTTGCTGCAAGGGTAGGGCACCCCGACCTTGCGAGAACCCTGTTGGGCATCGATCCGAAAGACGACCGCTACAGAATCGAAATTTCTCTTCCCTATCAGAAACTGACAGTCTACCGCGATGGAGTACGGTTCCTGAGCGCGGGAATCTCAACCGGTCGGGGCGACAAGCCGACCCCGCCCGGAGATTATCTCGTGACCGACAAAATCAAGCTCGAACGTTCCACCCTCTACAAAGTTCCTATGCCCTATTTCCTGCGTTTGTCCTTCTCAGAGGTGGGAATCCATTACGGAGTCAACCCGGGCCACCCAGCCAGCCACGGCTGTATTCGCGTCGGTTCTGAAGCAAAAGCGCAAAAGATCTTTGAGTGTTGCCCGATCGGAACGCTTGTTAGAATACAATAAGATTGAATTTTCACTTTCCCGGGTTACTTGTTGGATCTTTTAACCAGCCCCAGGCACTGTATGAACATCATTCAGAAGATTGAGAAAGAGCAGCTGAAACCGGACATCGCGCCATTTAAGGTTGGTGATACAGTCAGGGTTCACACCCGCGTGGTGGAAGGCGACAAGGAGCGAATCCAGCTCTTCACAGGCATTGTGATCGGGCGTCGCGGTACCGGACTTAATTCGACGTTTACGGTTCGCCGGATCTCCTACGGTGAAGGCGTAGAACGGGTTTTCCCGTTGCACTCCCCGCGCATCGCAAAAATCGAAGTGGAACGAGCCGGGAATGTTCGTCGCGCCAAGCTCAATTACCTTCGGGACCGCAAAGGTAAGCAAGCTATGGCGGTGAAAGAAAAGTCTCAGAGCTAAAAATTTTGCACCAAAGATTTCGTAAGGAGGCGCCTTACTGACCAGACCTCGTGTATGGCCTGCAGCCTCAGATTCGAGCGGCATCTTTGGAGGAACGGGGTCTCGCTCGTTGCCGGCATCGACGAGGCAGGGCGAGGGCCGCTCGCCGGACCGGTGATAGCAGCGGCAGCAATCCTGCCGGCCAAATTCTCACTGGCTGGCGTAAACGACTCCAAGCAACTGACCGAGACTGTTCGTGAACAACTCTTCGACTCATTGATCGCCCCCGGAACTCTCCTCTGTTACAGCGTCGGCATGGCCGAGCCGGCAGAGATCGATCGGCTCAATATTCTCCAGGCCACCTATCTGGCGATGCGAAGGGCCGTCGCGGCACTACCGGTGCAACCGGAGCATCTGCTAATCGACGGTCTTCCGGTTCCTGTTTTCCTTCGACCACAAACTGCAGTCGTTGATGGTGACGGAAAGTCATTAAGCATTGCCGTTGCCAGCATCATTGCCAAGGTGACCCGGGATCGTATCATGAGGGATTGGCATACCGAGTTTCCGCGATACGATTTTTACCATAACAAAGGCTATGGAACGCCGGCGCACCTCGAAAGCTTACAGATCCATGGGCCATGCTCGATCCATCGGAGATCTTTCGAGCCGGTTGCTCAGACGTATTTTCCTTTCCATTAGATTCTGGCCAAGATCGCTGAGCCGACAGCCCGGGGCCCCTCATCTGGCGCTCGGGCGACGAGGAGAAAGCCTGGCCGCTCATTACCTGCGCAGAAATGGGTTTCGCGTGCTCTATAGAAATTTCCGGGCCAAGCGAGGTGGTGAAATTGATCTGGTCTGTCGCGATGTACGTGAAAGAACGCTGGTTTTTGTGGAAGTGAAAACACGGACGACCGACGCATTTGGTCCGCCGCACGAAGGGGTAACCCAAGCCCAACGGGATCGCATCATCCGCGGCGCCAAAGAATGGCTGACATTACTGGATGATCCCCGCGTACCATATCGATTCGACGTGGTGGAGGTGGTGATGGAACCCGGACCACGGGTTCACCTGATCAGGGCCGCGTTTCAAATGCCGGACGACATTTATCTGTGAAATCGCCCCTGGAGATGAAGCTGCTGCGGCCATCGCGCTCTTTGCGGCTTCGCAACGAATCGCTAAAATAGCGTAGGGCCGGCTGATTCCTCCGGCGTTTGATGTATGGCGAAAATCATTGTGGCAGTAACCGAGCAACGATTGACCGCTGCGGCCACTTCCTGGATCGAGGCCGCGCTGTTCAACGGCGCGCTGGCTATTGACGCAACCGTCGGCAACGGATACGACACCTTGTTTCTCGCGCATCGGGTTGGTCCGAAAGGAACTGTCCTTGGTTTCGATGTGCAGAAAGCCGCGCTGGCCGGCGCGAGAGAACTGCTGAAATTTGTGGGCACGCTTGATCGGGTCTCGTTGATCCACGATTCTCACGCGCAACTGGCCAACTATCTGCCGGCAGAAGCCTCCATTCAAGGTGCGATGTTCAATCTAGGTTATTTGCCACGGGGTAACCGGCAGATCATCACGCGGCCCGACACGACGATTATGGCGCTGCGCGCGGTCCTGGCAAACCTGGCTGCGCGAGGTCGCGTCACGATGCTGGTATATCGCGGGCATGCCGGAGGTATCCCGGAATATGTAGAAGTCCGGCGGTTCCTGGAACAACTACCAGACGATCCCTGGATCATTGAAGAGTTCGCGAGCACGAGCGATTCACCGGTGTCGCCCCGATTATTTCGGATTCGAAAGAAATTTGTCTCCGAGGATCAGACCTAAAGGTCTCAGCCGGAAAACTCACGCGCTAGACTGGCTCCGGTGTTGAATTCCCGGAAGTTGCTCGGATTTTGCACGAAAAGGCTAGCATCAGTTGCCCAACCCGAACAATCGGCGTTATATTGACAGCCAACCACATGCATCCTAGGCTTGTACATCTTTTTACCCCTAGTCTTTTTGCCTTTTCTCTAACAACGGTTTTCAGTGAACAGATACTGGAAGGTTTCAGCGTGGTGCGGGGTAAGGACTTTGCATTTGAGATCAAGGCTCCGCGAAGATGGGTTCTCGACAATGAAGCCGGCAAGGAACAAGGTCTGAACCTGGTATTCTATCCCACGGGCACGGATTGGGGAACCAGCAAAGCGGTCATTTACGTACGCGTTCGTTCGAACGTGCCGACGCTTCGGAACATCGAAGACCAAGTTGACGATACGCTTCGCAACCTGCGAAGCAGCGGTAGTCCAAATGTCACGGCAAAATACGTGCGGACGCTAACTACCCAGGATGCCAGCAAAGCTAAAATTTATTACTTTGCCGGTGACCAATTTGGCAATTTCGAAGCAACCGCTTACATCCAGGCCAAGGACTCGATCCACTTCGTGACTTTGTCCGCCCGGGACCAGGAGTCGTTCCAGCACGCTCTGCCTGCTTTTGATTCCGTTGTCACCTCCTACGAGGACTTGACTAAACCGGCAACCAACGATCGCGAACCGCCCCAAAACGGTTTTCCCGGGGCGTGAACCTGTGCATATGCCGTAGCGTGCGATTCGGATTGGCTCGCTGGTAGCGGGCTAGTCGCTCGCTGGACGGCAGCTGTTGCCTGATCGGCAGTCTCGTAAGCCTCGTAACCGGCGCAGAATTTCTAGCCGCCGCATGCCTCTACTGGAGGCGTTACTCCCGGATGCAGGCAGCCTAACCCGAAAAAATCCCGCAGGGCTCAAGCGACAAGTCTGGAAAATGGTGTCGGCCCGAAATCGCGCACCGTCGCCTCGAATTGCAGAAGCGCGCGCTTACGCTCGATTCCCCCGCCGTACCCGACAAGCCTACCGTTGACGCCGATGACCCTGTGACAGGGTACAATAATCGATACCGGGTTTTGGCCATTCACCAATCCCACGGCGCGTGCCACACTTCCGATTTTCTCTGCCTGCGCCTTATATGAGATTGTTTCACCGAACGGGATCTTCCTTAGTTCATTCCAGGTCCGGATCTGGAAAGGCGTACCCAGGAAAATGATTGGGAGGTCGAATTGCTGGAGTCTACCTGCAAAATATTTGTCCAGTTGTTCCACAGTCTCCGGAAACGGATTCATCGTCGGATCGGCAGCTGGTGGCTCCGGATGATTCCGATCGCCGAAATGAACGCCGATCAGTTCAGAGCCGTTCGAGACCAAACGAAGCAAGCCGACGGGGCTTTCATAAAGGCAATAATATTTCATAAGTTTTTCTCAAGAGATTTCCACAAGTGCATCGCAGCATATGCGCGCCATGGGCGCCAGACCTCGGCCAGCACCAGCGCCCGGCGCGAATTTTTCGTTTTGAGCGCCTTTAATATGCCAAGGTCGCTATGAGGAAACGCGTCGGGCCATCCAAAGACCCGCATGGCAAAATAATGAACAGTCCAGTCACCGATCCCCGGAAGTTCTTTGAGCCTGGCCAAAGCACCTTCGATTGAAACCGCTACGTCGAGCGAGATTGACCCGCGAGTAACCGCTTGAGCCATTGCCAGAATCGATCTTGCGCGTGACTGTGTAATACCGAGCTGGGCGAGGTCACCTACTCCAGCAGCCGCCAGCATGGGGGCTGTCGGAGCCAGATGTGTCAATCCGGGAAACGGCGTCACAATCGTGCATCCAAATCGGTTGGTCAGACGCCCGGCAAGCGTCGTCGCCGCCTTCACACTGATCTGCTGTCCCAGAATTGCCCGAACCGCCATCTCGAACCCGTCGAATGCGCCAGGCACACGCAGGCCGGGATGGTTTTCGGCCAGAGCACCCAGGTGCGTGGCAATTTGCTGGGGTGTCGCTTCCAGATCAAACAATCTCCGGAGCCGCGCGAGAACTTGCACCAATACCGGCAGGAGGGAAATTGATATCTCGATTCGGAGCGCCGATTGTGCCGGCCTATTTTCGACCGAGATCCATCCTTGATGCGGCCCGATGGCCACTGTCCGCCGATACTTTTCACCATCAATCTGCTCTACGCCGACAAACACGCGTGGGGAAAAAAACGCCAATAGAGAATGCCAATCGAAAGGGGGGCGGTAAAATAGCCGACAAACGAAGGCCGGTAGGTCTTCCGCAGCCCGCCGTTTCTGCCGGAGTGCCTTGGGAGCAAACGCGTACCTCTGTCGAAAGAGCGCATTAAATCTTCTGAGGCTGGAGAAACCGCTGGCAAACGCAACGTCGATAATCGGCAAGGCGGTATCTGTGAGCAACTGCTTGGCCAAAAGAAGCTTGTACGTCTGTGCCAGCTGGATTGGAGTGACGCCCAGGTTCTCCACCAACACTCGCCTGAGATGCCGATCGCTCACCCCAAGGCGAGCAGCCAAGTCCGAAACACTCTGATCGCGCAAGCTGCCAGCCTCGATTTGCCTCACGGCCGCCAGGGTCAGCCGATCTGCGGCATCGGCAGGTGCCTGGCCCGGTGCAAGCTCAGGCCGGCAACGAAGACAGGGGCGATATCCCGCAACCTCGGCGGCTGCCGCATGCCGAAAAAATTCGCATCTCTCTATTGCCGGCCGTTTGGAACGGCAGATCGGCCGGCAATAAATCCGCGTGGATCTCACCGCGACGAAAAAGTGTCCATCAAAACGTGGATCACGTGTGATGATCGCCTGGTAACATTGGTCGCGGTTTAATTGCACAGTATGAAACTGGCCCGAAACCGGGTCTTTGTCCCGCCGTTTTCGGACATGCAAATGGCCCGGTATCGGCGTGTCGGCGCGTCGGCGTGTTGGTGTATAACAGATCCACACCAAGGCCGCGAAGGCCGGAGAATGGCGCAAAGGATATACGCGCGGGCTTCGAAACGGGCAAAAACCAATTCCTCGTATATTCGAAGCCCTTTAAGACCTTTGTGACCTTTTCCGATCTCTGTGACCTCTGTGTGAATCTTTCTGTTGTGCGTCGACACGTCGACACGCCGACACGCCGATACGCCGACACGCTTCTCCCCTCTCACCGGCCATCATTGACGTTCGCCGTTGTTCATCGACGTTCGCTGTTATGTCGTATGAACCAAGATGGGTCCATTGGGCCAGGACGCTACAGGCCATTGCACAGTCCGGGTTGCATTTTTCGGAATCAGAGTACGATCGCGAGCGCTACCAAAAAATCTTGAAAATCTCGATCGAGATTTTTGCTGAACAGTCCGGCGAATCGCCGTCATTGATCTCGCGGCTTTTCGAGAATCAGACCGGATATGCTACGCCGAAAGTCGATGTTCGCGGCGTGGTATTCCGAGATGGGAAGTTACTACTTGTTCAGGAACGGACAGACGGACTGTGGACATTGCCAGGAGGCTGGGCGGACATAGAAGATTCGCCATCCGAAGCTGTAGAACGCGAAATACTCGAGGAATCGGGCTTTCACGCAAAGGCCGAAAAAATGCTCGCCGTCTTCGACCGCGCCAAGCACGCACATGACCCGCCGTTCCCGTTTCATGTCTATAAATTGTTTATGCTCTGCCGGCTCCAGGCAGGCGAAGCCACGCCGGCTTTGGAAACAAGCGCAGTCGGCTTCTTCAGTGAAAACGAGATTCCGCCGCTCTCCATCGGGAGAGTAACGCTCGACCAAATCCATTTTTGTTTCGAAGCCCAGAAAAACCCCTCGGGACTCTGTCGATTTGATTAGTATAATATCCACCAATGTTTCCGCTCTTGATACCGGCTCTTGTGGCGGTAGCCGCTTCCATCCTTATTTTGCGCATTGTCATCGGATACCTGGTGCGCCCGCCCGGCGCGCCCAGGATCTCATTCCGCTTGCCGTCGATCGATCCGAGATGGGTCGGTCGCCGGCTTGCGATGATGATTTATGGGCGGAAGCGAAAAAAATAAGTATCAGAAAAAGGCGCAGCTTCAGCTACCCCTGCAATAGCAAACGCACCGGGGCTTCCACGCATTCTTTTACTCGAACCAGAAATGTCACCGCCTCCTGGCCGTCCACCACACGATGGTCATAGCTTAGCGCCAGGTACATCATCGGACGGACCTCGATTTTATCCCCGATCACCACAGGCCGGTTCTGAATTTTATGCATCCCAAGGATGCCGCTCTGTGGAGGATTCAAGATTGGAGTGCTCAGGAGTGATCCATAGATTCCGCCATTCGTAATTGTAAAAACTCCGCCCGTCAGATCGTCCAAATGCAATTTCCCCTCGCGCGCTTTTCCGGCATAGGTCGCGACCTCTTGCTCAAGCTCGGCAAAACTCTTTTTATCTGCATCTCGAATAACCGGGACAACCAACCCGCGCTCCGTTCCTACAGCGACGCCGATGTCGTAATAGTGATTTTCCACCAGATCATCACCGTCGATCCTGGCATTCATAGCTTGCACGGACTGCAGCGCCTCGACCGCCGCCTTGATGAAAAAAGACATGAAGCCGAGCTTTACGCCGTGTCTTTTTTGGAACCCCTCCTGATACTGCGACCGAAGCTGCAAAACGGCCGACAGGTCGCACTCATTGAACGTCGTGAGCATCGCGGCGTTTTGCTGCGCCAACACCAGTTGAGCGGCGATTTTCTTCCGTAAAGGGGTCAGCCTGCGTCGGGTCGTACGAGACGGTAGCTCGGCCGCGCGAACTGGCGAAATGGGAACATCAATTGCCCGCTCCGCACTGGGTCGTGAAGCGCTCGGCGGACCGCCTTTAGATTCCAGATATTCGATCAAGTCCGATTTCGTGACCTGGCCATGTTTGCCTGTGCCGGTTACCTCGGACAGCTTGACGTTTTCTTCCTCAACGATCCTTCGTGCGGCGGGTGACAAGGTTTCATTCTTCTCCTCGGCAACGACGGACGGAGCCGCGGTGGGCGCAGGCTCCGGGGTGGAAACAAGTCCACTGATGTTGTCGTCGAGCGAAGCTACAACCTGACCAATTTTTACCTCTTGACCAGCCTCAACCTGGATCCGGAGCTTGCCAGAGCCGACCGCCGGAACCTCCGTCGCAATTTTGTCGGTCTCGAGGGTAAACAGGGCCTCGCCATCGTGCACGATATCCCCGTTCTGCTTGTGCCACGTTGAGAGGACGCCGGACGTGATAGACTCGCCAACCGCAGGTATTTTGACTTCAATGCTCATTGAGAGGGGAGATGTTAAACGTTCCCCCACCGATTATATACTGAACGCTTGGTGAACAAGCTCCTTCTGCTGTTGATCGTGCCACGCCTTGGAGCCGACCGCGGGGCTCGCCGCAGGTGGTCGTCCCACGTATTCGATGGCTTGTCCGGCCACCTTCGTCAGCAATGGAGCGATATAGGTCCATGCCCCCATATTCCTTGGTTCCTCCTGGCACCACACCCACTTAGACGGAGAGCGAACATCGCTGATCACGTCTTTGAGACCTTCCAGGCTCAAGGGATAAAGTTGCTCCAGACGCACCAGAGCAGCATCACTGACCCGGTTCGTCTCAAGGTAATCAGCCAAATCATAGTAAACCTTGCCGCTGCAGAAGATGAGCCGGCTGACCTGTTTCGGCTCACCCAGGCAGGTCGGTCCGAGGACCGGTTGGAAGGCCGCCTGGGTGAAGTCCTCGATGCGCGAAGCTGCTCTCTCATTTCTTAACAGCGATTTCGGCGTCATGACTATCAGCGGCTTGCGGAAATCTCGCCGGACCTGGCGCCGCAACACGTGAAAATATTGGGCCGGGGTTGTGAGATTGCAGACCTGGATGTTATCCTCCGCACAAAGTTGCAGGAAGCGCTCCAGCCGCGCGCTCGAATGTTCAGGACCCTGGCCTTCGTATCCATGCGGCAGCAAAAGAACAATGCCGCTCGGGCGCTGCCATTTCGATTCGGAACTCACAATAAACTGGTCGATAACAACCTGAGCGCCATTTACGAAATCCCCAAATTGTGCCTCCCAGAGGCAAAGCATTTCGGGATAATCGAGCGAGTAGCCATAGTCGAAGCCCAAAACAGCTGCCTCAGACAGCATGCTATTGTAGACACAGAATCGGGCCTGCCCCTCTTTTAAGTTCCCGAGAGGAATGAATCGCTCTCGGGTTGAGGCGTCGTAAATTACACAGTGCCGCTGACTGAAGGTCCCGCGCCGGCTGTCCTGTCCAGACAGTCGAATCGGTGTTCCCTCAATCAGAAGAGCTCCAAAGGCTAACGCCTCTCCGAAAGCCCAGTCGTACGGCCCGCCCGCCTCGTGCTGCCTTCGCCGCCGATCAAGAAGCAATTTCTTGATCTGCGGCTGTACTCGAAAGCCTTCCGGCACCTGGGTAATTCGCCCCACGATGAAATCAACCATTTCCTTCGAAATTCTGGTCTCGGGCTCGCGGTAGCTGTACGGAGGTTGAAATATCGCTGTCGACTCTTCGAAGCCACGATGAAAATCCTTTTTCGACTTCACCTCCGACGTCTGGACCTCACTGAGCGCCATTTCGAGGCGGCTCCTGAACTCTCCTTCAAGAGTAAGTGCCTCTTCCGCCGTGAGCGCTCCCGCGGCCAACATCCGCTCCTTAAACAGTTTAGTAACAGTCGGGTGCGCGTGGATTCTTTTATAAAGTCTGGGCTGGGTAAAGCTCGGTTCGTCGGTTTCATTATGGCCGTATCGTCGATAACAGTACATGTCTATCACGATATCCCGGGAAAATTTTTGCCGGAACTCCAAAGCAAGTTGCGCGAGAAATTCCACGGCAATCGGATCATCTCCGTTCACATGAAAGATCGGGGCCTCGATCATTTTCGCGACGTCCGTGCAATACATGGTTGAGCGCGCTTCGGCCGGCAGAGTAGTAAACCCGATCTGATTGTTCACAATGATATGCACGGTGCCGCCGGTCTCATAACCGGGCAATTGGGACAGGTTTAATACTTCGGCGACAATCCCCTGGCCGGCGAAAGCCGCGTCCCCGTGAATCAACAGCGGCAAAACCTTTTTTCGTTGCTCGATGTCCTGCAAAATTCGCTGGCGCGCTCGTGCCTTGCCTTCAACCACTGGATTGACGATTTCGAGGTGGCTGGGATTGGCCGCCAGCAGGATGGCTAGCTCCGCACCCGAGTCTGTTTTCCGGACGCTCTCGTATCCCAGATGATACTTTACATCGCCATCGCCGGCCACGAGGTCCGGTATGTAGTTCTCGGAGAATTCCTTGAAGATTGTGTTGTACGATTTCTTAAGAAAATTCGCCAACACCGTCAGGCGACCGCGGTGAGCCATCCCCATAGCGATCTCTTTGATGCCCGATTCGGGGCAATCGGCGAGAATCGTCTCCAGGATTACCATTAAACTTTCGGCTCCCTGCAAAGAGAAACGCTTTTGACCGATGAATTTGGTATGGACAAACTGCTCGAACGTCTCGGCCTCCATCAGGCAACGCAGCAGTCTTTTTTGGGACTCGGCATCAGGCTGCCGGAGAGTGATCCGTGCCTCCATCCTTTCGCGCACCCACTCGCGCACTTTCTCGCTCTGAATGTGCATGAACTCGACGCCGATCGAACCGCAGTAGATAGCCTGCAGTGTCTCAATCATTTCCCGCAGGGTCATTGGGCGCGAGTTTTGAAAGTATCGTGATGAGACGACCGTATCGAGCGGCACGTCCTCTAATCCCAGAGCGGTCAACGTCAACGCGGGGATTTCAGGACGCGTTTGCACCAGCGGGTCGACCTGTGCCTGAGTATGGCCGATCACCCGATAGTTGTAGACCAGACCGTCGACACGATTTTGGAGCCGGTCGGCCTCGGTGATTACTCCCTCGGTTTCTGGCCCAACGGCTGGTCGCCCGTCGCGGGTCGGAGTTGAGCCTAACTCGAAACCTTCGAAGAAAG
Organism: Verrucomicrobiota bacterium; assembly: GCA_019233825.1. Classification (GTDB taxonomy): domain Bacteria; phylum Verrucomicrobiota; class Verrucomicrobiia; order Chthoniobacterales; family JAFAMB01; genus JAFAMB01. The sequence continues at coordinate 24,701 of JAFAMB010000038.1, forward strand.
CAGACCAACTCGAATCTACTGAT
>JAFAMB010000105.1 GCA_019233825.1 Verrucomicrobiota bacterium
GGTGGCCTCGACATACTCATCACGGGAAATATATTCCAACGTTCGCTCGAGTGACATGCGTACCGGGGGCGCCAACTGCACACCCTTTCCCTCCCCCTGACTCCGCATGTTAGTGAGATGCTTTGTCTTGCACGGATTTACAGTCAAATCATCCGGACGCGAATTCTCCCCAACGATCATCCCTTCATAGACATCTTCTTGCGGGCCAATAAATAGCCTGCCACGTTCCTGGACGTTGTTGAGCGCGTAGGAGGTTGAGATTCCACCCTCCATGGCAACCAGTACGCCATTGGCTCGATTCGAAATTTCACCCTTAACCGGCCCGTACTCCTTAAATAGGTGGCTCATCGAGCCAGTTCCTCGCGTGAGATTGACCAAATCGCTCTCAAACCCGATCAATCCGCGAGTGGGAATCACCGCCTCGACCAGGACCGTGTTGGTCTGATGGTCCATGCTGACTATCTCGGCCTTCCGGGTGGCAAGAGATTGCAGGATATCCCCAAGGTTTTCATTTGGCAGGTCCACATAGAGCGTCTCGTACGGCTCTGTGACGTTACCTAGGTTGTCCTGGTGAAAGATCACTTCAGGCCGCGACACCAGAAGTTCGAACCCCTCACGTCGCATCTGTTCGACCAGAATCGCGATTTGCATCTCTCCGCGAGCGTTAAGCGTGAACACTCCGGCAGTGTCTGTCTCGCTGAACTGCAGTGAAACGTTCGTGCGGCATTCGCGAACCAGTCGCTCTTTGATATGGCGCGCCGTCAGAAACTTGCCCTCCCGCCCGGCGAGTGGGGAGTCGTTGACAAGGAAGTTCATCTCAATTGTCGGCGGATCAAAATCAACGAACTCCAGCGGCGCCCGCTCTTCCGAATCGGTCAGAGTTTCTCCGATGGATACCTCTTCAAAACCGGCCAGACCGATAATATCGCCGGCTCCCGCATGTTTGACTTCAATCCTTTCCAGGCCCTGGTATCCGAATAAGGCTGTCACTGTGCTGCGCTCACGCCGGCCCTCTTTACGAATGCACACAATCGAATCTCCGACGTTTACCCGCCCGCTGACAATGCGGCCAAAGGCCAGGCGGCCGAGGTAGTCGGAGTAATCCAGGTTGGAAACCAACATCTGAAAATAGGTCTCCGGCACCTTTGGTGGCGAGGGAATGTGCCTGATGATGGCCTCGAACAAGGGTTCCATTGAGGTACTCGGCTCATGGAGTTCTCTCATCGAGTAACCCTCCTTGGCGCTCGCATAAATGACCGGGAAATCCAGCTGTTCATCGGTGGCATTGAGCTCGACGAAAAGGTCAAATACCATGTCCAGCACCTTGTGCGGACGAGCATTCTCCCGGTCGACCTTGTTGATGACCACAATCGGACATGCCCGGTTCTGTAACGCTTTCCGGAGCACAAACTTAGTCTGTGCTTGCGGGCCGTCATGCGCATCGACCACCAGCAGCACGCCATCCACCATTTTCATGATGCGCTCCACTTCTCCGCCAAAATCGGCGTGACCGGGAGTATCGACGATGTTGATATGGTAGCCCTTGTATCTGAAAGCCGCATTCTTCGCTTTGATCGTGATCCCCTTCTCCCTTTCGAGGTCCATCGAGTCCATCACGCGTTCCTCGAGCTTCTGATTAAGCCGGAAAGTACCCGACTGACGCAGCAGCTGGTCCACGAGCGTTGTCTTCCCATGGTCAACATGGGCTATGATGGCAATATTACGGATGTGGTCCATACAAGACGATGGAGAATCGGCACCATGGCTGCGCCTGGTCGCATCGTCAACGAGGTTTGCGTTCAATCAATCAGTAACCAAGGAGAGTTCGGCCCAGATAGCAACAAACCTTTTTGCCTGCATAGCGCATGTCAGTCCGGCAATCTTTCAAAACGATTTGCATCCGACAAAAATAGAGCAGCCTTCGGGTCTCCGTAATCTGAGCCGATATTAATCCCGGTCATCCGACCCAGTTTCATCGGACCCGCCAGGCGATGGGTGTGCCCGCAAACCACCGCGATTACCTTCTCCCTGGACTCCCATAATGCAGCCCCCATCGAACGGTTCCCAAGATAGGCACGGAAGAATGCGTAGACCGACAGGGACGAGTCTGAGGGCGGTTCAGTCACGGGCGGCACGCCGAGTAATTCTTCGAACGGAGGGGTATGCAACACCACGATGACTTGTGCATCGCCAGATTCAGAGAGGCGCATTTTCATGCTTTCGACCTGCTCCAGCGCGACTTTTCGAGGGTGTAGCCCACTGGGCATCAGCTGAAAGTCACGCCAGCGCAATGGAGAAGTGGGGTAAGGGCTACCGCGAAGATAGTCTTCCTCCGTTACCAGAACATCGCCGTACGCAAGACCCGGAATCGCGAAGCCGAGATCATAGTGACCGTAGCCACCGACTATGGTAAGGCCCCGGAGCGGAAGGTTTTGGACATCCAAGAGCACAACGTCAAGGGCTTCGGCTGGCGGCGCCCAGTAGCGGTCGATGACTGTTGAAAGCATCCGACACTCATTCCGCGTGTTGTCGTGCAACCAGAAGTCATGGTTGCCCAGGCAAACTGCGAGCGGACCTTGCGGGAAGCACCCGCGTATTTCCTTCAAGGTTTCAGCGGCTTGCGGTGCGCTCGACAGGTCCCCGGCAACGATTACCGCATCCGGTCGGTGGCGCGCGATCCAACCTCGGAACCTCTCCAGTGTCTGGTCCCGTGTCGCCCGAAGCAGGTGGAGATCAGCAGTAAATAATATCTTCACGACACCGGCACCCCGAAGCCCCCGCCTCCGGGAGTTTCCACTACAACCAGGTCCCCGGCGTTGACTTCGGCTTTTGAACAACTCCCGAGCTCCTCAATCCGCCCGTCGCCTCGGCGGATATAGGTCCTGCCGAGCTGACCGGAACCGCCACCTTCCAAACCAAACGGCGGCACTAGTCGGTGATTGGCCAGAATGGCCAGGCTCATCGACTCACGAAAACGTATCTTGCGGGTGACACCGTCGCCGCCTCGCCAATACCCGGCGCCACCGGAGCCTCGCCGGATCTTAAACGACTCGAGCAGCACAGGGTAATGGGACTCGAGAATTTCCGGGTCGGTCAGCCTGGTGTTCGTCATATGGGTATGAACCGCGGAAGCACCGCAAAATTCATGCCCGGCTCCAGCGCCGCCACAAATCGTCTCATAATATTGGTAGCGGCTATTGCCGAATGTGAGATTGTTCATCGTTCCCTGGCCGGCGGCCAGCATTCCCAGTGCCCCATAAAGCGCATTCGTGATCGCTTGCGACGTTTCCACGTTCCCGGCGGCAACCGCCGCCGGCGACTTTGGCTGCAGCATCGAGCCTTCCGGAACGATGATATTGAGCGCCTCAAGGCAACCATCATTCAATGGGATATCCTCTCTGACTAACGTCCGAAAAACATACAGCACTGCGGCCTGCACGATCGATGGCGGAGCATTGAAGTTATCCGGCACCTGAGCTGACGAACCAGAAAAGTCGATAGTTGCGCAGCGCGCATCGGCGTCGACGTCAATCCGGACATGGATCTCGGCGCCGGAATCCATTTTCTGAACGAAACGACCCGACTTTAGGCGGTCAATCACCCGGCGCACACCTTCGGCCGCGTTTGATCGAACGTGACCCATATAAGCCTGAACCACTTCCAAACCGAACTGCTCGACCATCACGGCCAATTCCCGCACTCCTTTTTCGTTCGCAGCAATCTGGGCACGCACATCTCCCACATTCTGCAGAACATTTCGCGCCGGATACCGGGCGTTGGTGAGAAGCTGGACGAACGCCTCCTCTCGAAAGCGTCCATGCTGCACCAGCAGAAAGTCTGTGATGAGAACCCCCTCTTCCTCAATGGTCCGGCTGTCCGGCGGCATCGATCCCGGAGTGACTCCGCCGACGTCTGCATGATGGCCACGACTTGCCACCCAGAAGAGCAGCTGCTTCTGGTCACCAAAGACCGGCGTTACAACTGTAATGTCAGGAAGATGCGTACCGCCGGCGAATGGATCGTTCAAAGCATAGACGTCCCGCGGCCGAATTCTCTGTTTGCGGCGCTGGATGATCGCCCGGACGGCGCCTCCCATGGAGCCGAGATGCACAGGCACATGCGGCGCATTGGCAACCAGTCTTCCTTCCGCGTCGAACAGCGCACAGGAGAAGTCTAGTCGCTCCTTGATATTGACTGAGTATGCGGAGTTCTGCAAGACAGCGCCCATCTGTTCCGCAACCGACATGAAAAGGTTATTGAATATTTCGAGCAAGATCGGATCTACTTCGACTCCGGCCACAAGGCGCGCCGGTCGCGGTCGCGCTCTGCTGAGCAGCAGATCCAGTCGGGGGGTTATCTCTGCTTTCCACCCAGGCTCAACAACGGTGGTAGCCGTTCGTTCGATGATGATCGCGGGACCCTCGATGTTCGTTCCAGAAGCCATGCGCTCCCGTTCAAATACCGGCGTGGCTCTCCACGTCCCGGCAAACATGGCATTCACCTCGGCAACCAGCCACGGTTCAGCAGTATGCTGGGATTTGGGCAGACGCTCCGTTTGATTCTCGGTCCCGCTGATCGCCTCAACGGAGACAGAATCAATCATCAAGCATCGTTCGTCCGGATCCATAACAAACCCAAATCGGACCTGATGAGCCGTCTGGAACGCTTCCCTCATTTCAATAATGGAACCGGCATCGACCGCCAATGGCGTATTTGTGCCACGATATCGGACATGGAATTTGCGGACGATCGTTTCCGCCACGGACTGCTGAGCATGCAACTGCTGCCGGGCTTCACGCTCCAGCCGATCCAGCAATTGCCCGGCTTGAATCAGGCCCTCCTTATCCAGCGGCTTTTCCACGGAACTCTCCCTCAGGGCGCGTAGTTTGGCCAATCCGATGCCATAAGCAGACAACACTCCGGCGAGGGGATGAATCAAAATGCGATCCATACCGAGCGCATCGGCCACGGCGCAAGCATGCTGACCACCTGCACCGCCAAACGTCACCAGTGTGTAGCCGCTCACGTCGTGGCCGCGAGCTGTCGAGATCTTCTTGATCGCGTTGGCCATATTATCGACCGCGATACGCAGAAAGCCGCTCGCCACCTCTTCGGCGGATAGTCCTCCTGTCTCGGTGGCAAGCTCGCCGAAACGCTTGATCACTAATTCACGGTCGATCGGCAAATCGCCACGTGGACCAAAGATTTTTGGAAAAAAATCCGGGCAGAGGCGTCCCAACATCACGTTGCAATCGGTCACGGTAAGCGGACCTCCGCGACGATAGCAAGCCGGTCCTGGGTTAGCTCCTGCGCTCTCCGGACCTACCCGGAGACGCGTCCCGTCGAATCGGCAAATCGAACCGCCACCGGCCGCTACGCTGTGGATGTGCATCATTGGCGCGCAAATACGTACTCCCCCAACCTCAGTCTCGAATCGACGCTCGAACTCGCCGGCGAAATGCATCACATCTGTCGAAGTTCCACCCATGTCGAATCCGATAATCCGTTCGAAGCCGGCCCGTACACCTATCGCCGCCGCTCCGACGACTCCGCCTGCCGGGCCGGACAAGATAGAATTCTTTCCTTGGAATACCGTCGCGTCCGCCAAGCCTCCGTTTGATTGCATGAACAGCAAGCGCACTCCGGGCAATGCGCCTCGGACCTGGTCGACATATCGGTGCAGAACAGGCGAAAGATAAGCGTCCGCAACGGTGGTATCGCCTCGATTCACCAGTTTGATCAATTGGCTGGTGCTATGGCTGGTCGAAACCTGAGTGAAACCGACCTGGCGCGCAAGCTCCGCGATTTGCTGTTCTTGTTGAGGATATCGGTAGCCGTGCAACCACACGATTGCGACCGCACGTATGCCACGGCCAAGCACGTCCAGGAGCGATTCTCGGGCCGATCCCAGGTCGAGCGGTTCGATCTCCTCACCTTGAGCAGAAATCCGGCCGGCGACCTCAACAACTATTTCATACAGCTGTTCCGGCAAGACTATCTGTAAGTCAAAAAGCCTCGGCCGTTGCTGCGTCCCAATCCTGAGAACGTCTCCGAAGCCACGGTTGATGACGAGAGCTACCCGTTCTCCTTTCCGCTCGAGGAGAGCGTTAGTTGACACCGTCGTGCCCATCTTAACCGCTTCCACCCGTTCACCCGGAACCGGTTCACCGGGTTGCAGGCCAAGCATCCGGCGAATTCCTTCGACCGCCGCGTCCGGGTAATGCTCCGGATTATCGGACAAGAGTTTCGTGCACAGAATCTCTCCATCCGGCGCGCGCCCAACAACATCGGTAAACGTACCGCCTCGATCGATCCAGAATTGCCACCGCGCCGTGTTCTGTTCCATCCTTGCTCCCTCCTGACCTTCAGCATCCATTACGATTGAAATGTTTCGATATGCAAGACGGCCTCGCTAGCTCCTCAAGAACTCCAATACCTGGGCGAGGGCCCGGCCACGGTGACTCAGGCTATTTTTGATCTCGGGTTGAAGTTCCCCAAAGGTTTCCGAATACCCGTTAGGAATAAACATGCAATCGTAGCCAAAGCCACCATGTCCCCGCTCTTCCAGGATCACCTTTCCTTCAACGGTTCCCGCAAAAGATCCAAGCAACGCACCCTGACTAGCTAAAACCATGACACAGCGAAAGCGGGCCGAAAACTCGGTTCCGGTCAATTCCTTCAGTTTCCGAATCAGCACAAACCGATTGTCAGCATCGTGTGCATTTGGACCGGCGAACCGAGCCGAATTGACTCCCGGAGCACCGTTCAGAGCGTCTACCTCGAGGCCGGAATCGTCCGCCAGCACCAGCCCGGTAAAAATTCGCGAAATCGTGAGCGCCTTCAGCGCCGCGTTTTCCTCAAAGGTCGCACCGTTCTCTTCAATTTTTGGAGCGTGCACCAGCGCGGTCAAATCGCTGACCTGCCACCCGGAGCCGAGCATTTGACTGATTTCCCGGGTCTTGTACCCGTTGCGCGTGGCAATTAAAAGTGTTTGCATCGTACGGTGACCACCTCAAAGTTGCCTCCTCCGTGGAGGCTGTTCAAACCTCGCAGACAAGCGCGCGCCTGGACGATGGACAACCTCACTACGAATCAGCACTAGATAATAGCAAATGAGCGAGCGACGAAAACAGTTTCCGTTTCTGCAATTCGAACCAAAATGGCAGCGACTTTGGCAGGAAAGGCAAACCTTTCATGCGCCGAACCCCGGTGAGCCAGGGTTCGATCCCACGAAGCCAAAGTTCTATGTGCTTGACATGTTCCCGTACCCCAGCGGCGAGGGGCTTCATGTGGGTCATCTCGAAGGCTATACCGCAACCGATATCATCGCTCGGTACAAGCGTATGAAAGGCTTCAATGTGCTGCATCCCATGGGATGGGATGCATTCGGATTGCCCGCGGAACAATTCGCTATCAAGACGGGACAACATCCATCGGTCGCGACCGCCCGCAACATCGAACGCTTCAAGGGACAGCTCAAAAAGATCGGGTTCAGCTACGATTGGCTGCGCGAAATCAACACGACTGATCCCGGTTACTACAAGTGGACTCAGTGGATCTTTCTAAAACTGTACAATTCCTGGTTCGATCCTGAGGCGAACGCAGCACGCCCCATCGCCGAGCTCCTTGAGAAGCGAAATCGAGATTATCCTCATGAATCCGAGGAGGAGCGCCTGGAATTTCTCAATGGCCAGCGTCTCGCCTACGTCGCAGAGGCGCCTGTGAACTGGTGTCCGGATCTCGGCACCGTCCTGGCCAACGAAGAAGTCGTCGATGGCAAAAGCGAAATTGGAGGGTTTCCCGTGGTGCGGCGGCCGATGCGCCAATGGATGTTGCGCATCACCGCTTACGCGGATCGCTTGCTCGAAGAACTCGAAGGGCTCGATTGGCAAGAGTCGATCAAGGCTCTGCAGCGAAATTGGATTGGCCGCAGTGAAGGCGCCACGGTGAACTTCCCGGTCGATGGCCTGGAGGACTTGATCACGGTTTTTACGACCCGTCCAGATACACTTTTCGGGGCAACCTACGTCGTGCTTGCGCCTGAGCACCCTTTGGTCGATCGAGTGACAACCAAAGCGCAAACTCCGCCGGTCGTTGCCTACCGGGAAAGGATTGCTACCAAATCCGATCTCGAACGTACCGATCTCGCGAAGGAAAAGACCGGCGTTTTTACCGGCGGATTTGCCATTAACCCGGTGAACCAGGAAAGGATCCCAATCTGGATCGCGGACTACGTTTTGATGAGCTACGGAACCGGTGCCATCATGGCGGTTCCAGGCCACGACGAACGCGACTTTCAATTCGCTGAGAAATTTGGAATCTACATTCGCTACGTCGTCGAACCACCAAGGTCGACCGAAGCCTGTTTTACCGGAGAAGGCGTAGCCAAGAATTCTCGTTTTCTGGATGGATTACCTACGCCCGAGGCGAAGCGGAAGATGATTGATTGGTTGGAAAAGGAAGGCCATGGAAAGCGGTCGATCACTTACAAGCTGCGGGACTGGCTGTTCTCGCGCCAACGTTATTGGGGTGAACCATTCCCGATTATCTGGCGCGACGGCAAGCATCAAGGACTTCGCGAGTCAGATCTCCCGGTTGTGCCGCCCCCGCTCGACGATTACCGTCCGACCGGCACGATCGAGCCTCCACTGGCCAAGGCCAGGGAGTGGATCACGCTTTCTGGCGGGGCAACCCGCGAGCTCAACACCATGCCGCAATGGGCCGGATCATGCTGGTACTTCCTACGATTCGCGTCGCCGCACGAAACCAACCGTTTTGTGAATGAGACTGCCGAGCGCTATTGGATGGCCGGCAACGAAAGCCGGAAGCACCGAAGCGGAGGGGTTGACCTGTACGTCGGCGGAACCGAGCACGCGGTGCTTCACCTTTTGTACGCGCGTTTCTGGCACAAATTGTTGTACGATCTCAATTACGTTTCCACGATCGAACCATTCCAGCGGCTGGTGAACCAAGGGATGATCCTTGGACAGGATAACCAGAAGATGTCCAAAAGCCGCGGTAACGTCGTGACTCCCGATGATATTGTCGAAGAGTATGGCGCAGACTCATTGCGGCTTTACGAAATGTTTCTGGGTCCTCTCGAAGCGACCAAGCCTTGGAGCATGAGCGGGGTCGAAGGTGTTTACCGCTTTCTCGCAAGGGTTTGGCGTCTTGCCATGGATGAGGATCAGGAAGGCGAGTGGAACCTTTCCCCTGCCTTGGCAAGTGTGGACCTGAATCGGAAACAGCTGAGCATTGTTCACGCGACCATAAAGAAGGTCTCCGAAGACGTCGAATCGCTATCTTTCAATACCGCGATCGCGCAAATGATGATCTTCGTGAATGAATTCACCGCCGCGGAAATCCGGCCCGTGGAGGCCGTTCGCACTTTACTGATCCTTTTGAATCCATTCGCACCACATCTCTCAGAAGAGCTGTGGTGGCGCCTCAGCTTTGGGTTTGCCGGGTTTGAGGGGATGGCCTGCGAGCAGCGCTGGCCCGAATGGGATGATCAATTCCTGGCCAAAGACGACCTGGAAATCGTCATCCAGGTGAACGGGAAGTTGCGCGATAAGATTACCGTCCGGAGGGATCTGGAAAATGAAGAGCTGCAGCGAGTGGCGCTTGCTTCCGTCAAGGTCCAAGAGGCCGCGCGTGACAAACGGGTTCGGAAGGTCATCATTGTTCCGAACAAGCTCGTGAACATCGTGTTGGAGTGACTAACTCTTGGTTCCAGACCTGCTTCAGCTCAACGGAAAACCATCTTTAACCCCAGGTTAAATGAGCGTACTCCGCACCGACTATCACATTCACACGAAGCTCTGTCATCATGCGGTGGGGGATCCGACCGAGTATGTGCAGGCGGCGCGTCGAGCCGGGCTCACCGAGATCGGCTTTGCCGACCATAACCCGATGCCGCAGCAATTCGACGCCTGGCGGATGTCGATTGACGATCTGCCGCGGTACCTCGAAATGGTGGAAGCAGCACGATCGACCGGGTTCCCCGTTCGCCTTGGTCTGGAGTGCGATTTCGTAGAGGGCTACGAATCCTGGATCGAGCAGCTGGCCGGAAAGGCGCCATGGGACTATCTAATCGGAAGCGTTCACTACATCGCCCCGGGTTGGGACGTAGACAACCCGAAATACCTGGCGCGATTCAAGCAGTACCCGGTCGAGGAGATCTGGGCACTCTACTGGAAACAGTACATCCGCTGCATTGATAGTGGGCTCTTTGATTTTGTCGCGCACCCGGATCTGGCGAAGAAATTTGGCTATCGACCGGCAGGAGACCTGCGGCGCTATTACGAACCGGTAGTAGAATCTCTGGCCGAAAACGACCTGGCATTTGAGATCAACACTGCTGGCCTTCGCAAAGAAGCCCAGGAGATCTACCCGGCTGCTGGTTTCATTGAGCTCGCAAAACAAGCCGGGATCCCCATGTTGATCAATTCCGACGCGCACGCGCCTGAAGAAGTCGCATATGGGTTCGAGGCTGCAAGAGATCTGGCTCGCCGGGCCGGCTATTCAAAAGTCTGCTGCTTCGAGCAACGCCGGCGCATCGAAGTATCTTTATGATTTTGACCGCGCGGGGTCGGACCATTGAGTTTCCTCGTCGTCCATTGGTCATGGGGATCGTGAACATTAACGATGACTCGTTCGCTGGAGACGGCTCCCTGGACACCGACCGAGCAATTAAAACTGCCCGAAGCCATGTCCTTTCCGGTGCCGACATCATCGATGTCGGCGCCGAGAGCGCGCGGACGAATCGCCCGGCAATCAATGAAGACGTGGAGTTCGCCCGACTCAGACCATTCCTGGAGCGCTTTCACGAATGTTATGCCGGAGTCACACCGCTTGACGGATCCCAGCTATTCCCCCCGTTGCTCTCGATCAATACCTGGCGCCCGAGAGTCGCAGAGGCGACTCTTCGGGTCAGTGGCCACCTGCTGAATGACATCGGCGCTCTTCCGACCGACGAAAACGCGGTGATCGCTGCAAAATATGGAGCCGCTCTTCTGATCATGCACTCGGTCGGGCTACCAAAACAGAAGCATACGCACCTCCGGTACCGCGACATACTCTCCACGCTCGATAGCTTCTTCGCACACAAGATACACCTGGCGCTTGATGCAGGTCTCCACCCAGAAGCGATCGTGCTCGACCCCGGCATCGATTTTGCCAAGCAAAGACCGGACAATATCCGAATCCTTCGAGGATTGGAACGGCTCAAACATTTTGAGCGCCCGATCCTGCTTCCGGTTTCCCGTAAGACAGTGATTGGCGACGTCCTCGGAATTACCAATCCGGCAGATCGGGACCCCGGGACGATTGCTTGCGTAGTCGCGGGCATGGTGCGTGGCGCTTCGTTATTTCGTGTTCACAATGTCCACGCGGTAGTCCAAGCGCTCAGGGTCATTTATCCAATTGTGGGTGATCTCGCAGAACAGCCGCAAGGCGGTCCGGGTCCTATTCTCGCACAGTGCATGACATCGAGGACGAAGGACGACCACGAGCACGAGGACGATTGAAAATCAAGGGCCCTAAGACTGACCCTCTCCCGCCAGCAGCGGCCCCCGTCGTTTGTAAAAATCATACCGCGCCAGAATCGTTTTCACATATCGCGCCGTGGACGGAAAATCGATGCTATCCTGGAAAGCTTGAGCTGTGACCGGTTGGCCTTTCGCCTTCTGTGACGCCGTGCGGACCCAGCGATCCACTCTGCTTCTGCCGGCGTTGTATTCAGCAAGCGCGAATGGAACCGCGTCGTCCTCACTATTCCAACGCTGGACTGCCTTACTCAGGTACCATGCTCCAACCTCCAGGTTTACCTCCGGAACAAGCAGTTGTTCCGGGCGCGGGTCCGGCAGCCCTTTCGCAGCCGCCCAGTCTCGTGCCGCAAAGTCCGAAACCTGCATCAGGCCGCGTTCACCGTTGCGACCGATCATATCCGCCTGAAATCGGCTTTCTCTCCAGACGACAGCTTTGATCAATCGAGGATCCAAATCGTATTCGCGTCCCACCTTCACGATCAAGGAGTCGAATCGCCGATAATCCCTCCAGTCCTTTAACTCGCGCAGGACATAGACCGGATCATGAGATCGAAGCGCCAGGTAAGTCACCGCAGTACCACATGAAATAAGGAGCACGAGACCGACCTTAAGCAGGAACAGGCCCGCCACCCGCCACCGACTGTTCTGATTTTGACTTTGCTCGAAAGCCATTAGACTACGACAACCATCATGCAGCTGTACGCGCGAGTCATCACCGATGAACCCACGGCTAAAGAACTAGACTACTCCATCCCTGAGTCTTTTACCGGCAAAGTTCACATCGGTTCCCGAGTCAAAGTTCCGGTACGCTCACGCGAAATACTAGCAACCGTCGTTGCGCTCGTCGACACTCCATCCGTACCGGTGCCAAAATGCATCGCGGCTCTTGCCTCGGAAAGTCCCATCCTGAACAAGTCGTTATTAGAGCTAGCGCGTTGGATGGCGGAATACTATTGCTGCCCGGTCGAGGCGGCGATTCGGTCCGTCTTACCGCAGGTGATTAGAAAGGCTGAGCTCGGCTTTAAACGAGAACGAATCGTTTCGGTTAGCAGTGAGATTAGAGGGGGGGAACTCGAAAAGTTCACAGCGAAAGCCCCCGGCCAGGCGCGAGTGTTGCGATTCGCAATCGAGGTCGCCCAGCCACTCCGATGGAGGGAATTGCAACTGCGCGCGGCAACCACAGACCGGACCATCCAGCATTTGGTGGACCGCGGCTTGCTGCGAGTCGAGCTTGAAACTGCTGACCGCGACCCATACGCCAACGAACGGTTCGTTCCCAGTACCGCCTTGGAATTGAATTCGGGCCAGAAACAAGCTTTGGAAATTGTTGTAGAATCCATCAAAGCCAGAGATAGCCGGCCGATCCTTCTGCACGGGATCACCGGAAGCGGCAAAACCGAGGTTTACCTCCAGTCGATCGATCTTTGCCTGAGTCAAGACCTTAGCGCGCTGGTCCTGGTGCCGGAAATATCGCTGACGCCCCAAACCGTTGAACAGTTCAAGATGCGATTTCAGTCCGAATTGATCGCGGTGCTGCACAGCCACCTCTCGGCGGGTGAACGTCACGATGAGTGGCACAAACTCAACAGCGGCAGAGCCCGCGTCGCGATCGGAGCGCGAAGCGCCGTCTTCGCCCCTGTTCAGCGGCTCGGGCTGATCGTCGTTGACGAGGAACACGAGACCTCCTACAAGCAGGAAGAAACTCCGCGGTATCACGCGCGCGACCTGGCTGTCGTCCGTGCCCAACTCGACCGCTGCGCAATTCTGCTGGGTAGCGCAACCCCGTCTTTGGAGAGCTACCAGAATGCTAAGAACGGGAAATACCGGCTCATTCATTTAACCTCCCGCGTGGATGACCGTCAGCTCCCGCTGATTCGTGTAGTCGATATGCGGCAAGAGTATTTAAAACAGAAGCATCTCCCTTTAATATCAAGCAGCCTGGCCAATGCGATCGAAGCACGACTGGCTAAGAAAGAGCAGACAATTCTATTCTTAAACCGGCGCGGCTTCGCCACTTCATTGGTTTGCAATCAATGCGGCTACGTGTGCGAATGTCCGAATTGCAGCGTCGCCCTTACGTTCCATCTGGGTGAAAATCGGCTCAAGTGCCATTTGTGCGGCCATATCGCGCTGGCACCACCCAAATGTCCGAAATGCTCCGACGCCTCTATCCGATTTGCAGGATACGGAACCGAGAAAGTCGAAGGTGCGGTCCAGAAGATTTTTCCATCGGCCACAGTGGCAAGAATGGACGCTGATTCGATGACGCGAAAAGATGCCTATCGCCAGATTCTGCAAGCGTTTCGGACGGGCAAAATCGCTATTCTGGTCGGGACACAGATGATCGCTAAGGGGCTCGATTTCCCAAACGTGACTCTGGTGGGCATCATCAATGCCGATATCGGACTGCACATGCCAGATTTTCGAGCCGGCGAACGGACGTTTCAGCTCTTGACCCAGGTAGCCGGTCGTGCGGGTCGAGGCGACATGGCTGGAGAAGTCTATGTCCAGAGTTCGACCCCATTTAGTCCCTCCATCCAGTTCGCTCGACACCATAATTTCGGGGGGTTTTGGGAGCAGGAAATCGAGTTTCGGGAGCGGTGTGAATACCCGCCTTTTCTCCATTTGCTTATGGTCCATATCCGTTCTGAACACCAAAGGCGCGCACAATTTACGGCAGAAACCATCCACCGGCGGATAAGCGAACAGCTGGATCCCGGTGTGACCCTGCATCCGGTGGTGCCGGCCCCGATCGAACGGTCCAAGGGATATTATCGATACCAGATCCTTCTTCGAACGAAGTCGATCCGTCGCCTCAGTAAGAACGTCCGAGCGACCATCGAAAAGCTGACATTTCCCGACGACGTGTACGTCTCGGTGGACGTCGATCCATATCAGCTTTTGTAGAAAGCCGGTTCGGCGAGGCTCCCGACTGCGCCCCTGTGCCTCCTTTCTACGTCGGGCCAGCAGGGGCGCCATAGTTCCGCGTCCGCGGAACGACGGCGGCCGCCCGAGCCGGGGACTGGTCGCGCGGCTGGCGGTTCCAGACTAGCGACCGGCCAACTGCCGGTGCTCGATCGTCTGGATCGCCGTAGTACGGTAACGCGCCGGTCTTTCGTTACGGACAAATGTGAATTCCATCCGCCCGCCGCAGAACAGATGCCCTGGTTTAAACGCGTGACAAAAGCCGAACCCGCACCCGGAAATCCTGACTCTTCCAGACGGCCGATCGCTGCGCGAACACTGGAGCTGAACTTCCTGGCGATCGATCACTGTGAAAACATAGTTTGTATGCTGCGTAACCACTCTGAGCGTGTCACCAGGGTTAAGTCGTTCAAGTGAGAACTCCTCGGGGTCCAATTCCGCGTATTTCGAAGCGAACTGTTCCCAATCTGATATTGCAGCTCTCATCAGCTTAGAAAATTCATACCACCCCAACCAGAACGCAAGCAAGGAGAAGCGATAGGGTCACGCTCCCGCGTGATCGGCCGGTCCTGTAGGACCTATTCATACCTCAGCGCCTTTACCGGATCCAGGCGCGCTGCAAAATACGCCGGAATCAGAGCGGCAATCGAACAGATTAGAAAACCGCTCACGCAGATCACGAAAACGTCCCGTGGCACAATCTCGGCGGGGATCTCCGAAAACTGGTAGACCGCCGCCGGAAAGAGTTCGATATGAAACGTCGCGGCTAGAAAATCGCGAACTTCATTCCGGTACTGAACCAAGGCGATCCCGCTGGTGAGCCCGATCAAAGTGCCAAAGAAACCGACGATCATTCCCTGGGCTAGAAAGATCCACATGATTTGGTTCACCTGTGCGCCCAGAGCTTTCATCACGCCGATCTCGCGAGTCTTTTGCACTGTCGTGGTGATCAGCGTACTCATAATTCCGAACGCAGCAACGATCACCACGAATATCAGAACAAAGAACATCGTGGTGCGCTCAATGCGAATCGCCTCAAATAACTCGCGATTCTGGTCGATCCATGTGACCGCCTGGAACGGCGGCTCCAGGAATTTGTTGAGCCGGTCCCTCACTCGGTTAGCGGTAAATGGATCAGGCGTGCGGACCGCGATGCCATGTACTCCGCCTCCCAAGCTGTAGGCTTCCTGCATAATGTGCAGAGGCACGATGATGTAGTCGGAGTCGTAGGCGTACCTGCCGGAGTTAAAGATTCCGGTGACCGTGATCTCCATGGGGAGTATCAGTTCGCGCACCCGTTTCAAATCTTGATGATTATCCGCTTTACCCTCGGCATCATCGAGAGCTTTCTGAAGCTCTCCCATGTCATGCGGCGAATAGATCTCCAGGGTATCACCAACGTTCAAGCCAAGTGTTGAGGCTAGCTCTGATCCTATGAAACCGGTGTCTCCGCTCAGATCAAATTCTCCTGCGACCAGAAATTGCTTTAGATTTGCGACCGACTGTTCCAGATCCGGATCGATCCCGCGCAACCAGGGAACAGCCCGATGATTCTGAAACTGGACTATGACGCGCCCTTGCGCAAAAGGAGCCGCCGCCACGACACCATCAGTCTTTTTGGTGCGTTCCAGGATCTCCCGCCAGTTGTTCATGACTTCGTTGCCGCTTACCAATATATCGGCATCAAACCCGATGATCTTCCTCTGGAGTTCCCGTTCAAAGCCCGTCATCACCGAAATCACGATGATCAGCACGCTGATCCCAAGGACTACGCCCAGAATCGAGATCAATGTGATCAACGAAAGAAAAGTGCGCTTCGGCTTCAGATAGCGCAACGCGAGAAAGTATGTAAACGGTAACCAGATCCTCTTGGCCTGCATCGCTCACAGATCCTTAACTGCGGGATGTGTGAGCGATGCAGGCTCAAAGGAAGGACACTCTATCGGTTGAAAAATCTGCCATAAAGCTTCGGCTACCGAAGCGGCGGTCATTCTTGTGATTTCGGTTTCAGTTGCGGAAACAAGATGACATCCCGAATGGAATCAGCACCCGTAAGCATCATCACAAGGCGATCGATGCCCACCCCGATCCCGCCAGCAGGCGGCATGCCGTGTTCGAGAGCGAGGAGAAAATCTTCGTCCAGGTTCTGGATTTCTTCACCGACCTGCTCCAGGAGGCGCTTACGCTGGCCTATGGGATCGTTCAACTCCGAATAGCCCGGTGAAATCTCCTGGCCGTTGATGATCAACTCGTACACGTCGACCACGGCCGGGTTCTCCGTGTTCTGTTTTGCCAATGGAACCAGCTCCTTAGGCAAGTGGGTTACAAACAGCGGGTCAATCGTTTGTTCCTCTACGAGCTTCTCGAATACCTGCTGTGTGATCTCAAACTCCTGCATCTCGGGGTCCACTTCGACCCCGAGCTTCCTGCACTGCGCCACCTTCTGGTCACGGCTGCGGTCAAACCACGTATGGTCAATCTTCCGAATCAGGTCTTCGTAACGAGCCCGTTTCCAGGGAGGGGATAGATTGATCGTCCGCTTGATATTTCCTTCGCCATCCTTGTGGGTCAGGTGCAAGGATCCGAGCACGCTCTCCGCCAGAGTGCAGATCATTTCTTCGACCAGATTTGCCATGAGTTCAAAGTCGGCATATGCCCAATAGACCTCAAGCATCGTAAATTCCGGATTGTGTCGCCGAGAGATTCCTTCGTTTCGGAAGTTGCGATTCAGTTCGAACACCTTTGTAAAACCGCCGACCAGCAATCGTTTTAGATAAAGTTCCGGAGCGATTCGAAGGAAGAGATCCAAATTCAGCGCATTGTGATGGGTCTTGAATGGCTCAGCCGCAGCTCCACCCGCAATCGGCTGCATCATTGGCGTTTCGACTTCCAGGAAACCTCGATTGTGCAGGAACTGTCGAATCTCCCGGACGACCCGAATTCTAGTGAGGAACACGTCGCGTGACGCCGCATTAGCCACCAAATCAAGGTATCGCTGCCGGTTGCGGATTTCGACATCACTGATGCCGTGCCACTTGTCGGGTAGCGGACGCAGGGTCTTCGATAGCAATTGAAACTTTTCCACGCGAATCGTCGGTTCCCCGGTTCTGGTGAGAAAACATTCCCCTTCAGCTCCGATGAAGTCGCCGAGGTCGATGAGTTCAAAAATCGCGGCCTGCTCCGGCGGGAGCTCTTTCAGGTTTACATAGATTTGCAGGCGTCCGCTTACGTCGCTGAGGTCAAGGAACTGACTTTTGCCCATGTTGCGATGCGCGGTGATCCGGCCCGCCAAACGAACCCGTTGCCCTTCCACGAAGGCGTGACGGACCTCACCGATCGCTCCGGAAACATCGAAGCGGCCGCCAAACGGATTTATATTTTGCTCGACTAGCTTCCCTAGCTTTTGACGGCGGAAAGCGAGCAGTTCGTTTTCTTCCATGGAACGCTGAATTAAAGCTGGTAGGGATGCGCTCCCGCGCGTCCGGGGGTGCGCATTTCTACCGACTTGGATGTGCTGGCTACGACGTAGGCAAACCGTCTCGGTTTGCTCGGTTCTGAAAAGTGCAAAGCCAGACGCTTCGCCTACTTTGCGCAACGACATCAATATTACCTGCCAGACGCACTATCCCTCAAACCTGCCATATCGCTCGTCAATGATGACGTCCCGGTAGGTTTTTCCAGACGGAATCATAGGCAGAACATGTTCGGTGTATGGCGTTATCACATCCAGGATGTAGCATTCGTCGGCATCCAACATACGTTGCAGTGCCGGTCTGAGTCCCTTTTTTTCAATGACCCGCTCGCACTTGACCCCGAAGCCGCGGCAAAGTTCGACATAATCCGGATAGATCCGCTCCCGATCTTGAGGATCGCCCAAGAAAGTGTGGCCGCGATTGCTGTTATAGAACCGATCTTCCCATTGCACAACCATCCCAAGGTGCTGGTTGTTGATGATGACGCACTTGGCCGCAATCCCTTCCACATAGGCGCAGGCGAGTTCCTGAACGTTCATGAGAAATGAACCGTCTCCGTCTACGTCGATCACTTGGCGATCCGGAAAAGCAACTTTCGCCCCGAGCGCGGCTGGGAAGCCGAACCCCATTGCGCCCAGGCCCGCCGAGGTAAGAAACTGGCGTGGAGTATTAAAGTCGTAATATTGACCCGCCCACATCTGGTGCTGTCCCACCCCCGTCGTGATGATCGCCTCGCCTTTGGTCATTTCGTATAAGAGCCGGATCACATACTGCGGTAAAATCGCGTCATCCGTATCCTTAAAACCGAGCGGATAACGCTCCTTCCATCGACGGATCTGTGCCTGCCAGTCCGGAAACAAGTGAAAGTCCTTTGAGGACCGCTTGAATCCACCAGCCGCAAGCAAATGATTAAGCTCCCCAAGAGCGAATTTGACATCGCTATGCACAGGCAGTTTGACGACCTTGTTCTTATTTAATTCCGAGAAGTCAATGTCGACGTGCACGATCGTACCGTGCTCGGCGAACTTCTCGACCTTTCCAGTGACGCGGTCATCGAAGCGAACGCCCAACGCAAGCAGAAGATCAGATTCGTTGACGGCACAGTTTGCATATACGGTGCCATGCATGCCGAGCCATTTGAGGGAGAGCGGATGTCCTTCTGGAAAACCGCCGATCCCCATAAGCGTCGTGGCCACCGGGATTTGTGTCCGTTCGGCAAACTCAAGCAATTCACTCGCGGCGTCCGAAGAGATGATCCCGCCTCCAGCATAAATCATCGGTCTCCTGGCCGATTTAATCAGTCCAATGATTTCATTCAGGGCGACCGGATCCGCTTTCGGGGGCAACTGATAACCGCGCAAGGTCAATTCACTCGGGAACACCGGTTGCGCCATCTGGTTCTGAATGTTCTTCGGAACGTCAATGACAACCGGACCTGGCCGACCCGTCCTCGCGATGTAAAAGGCTTCCTTCACCACGCGCGGAATCTCGTGGATGTCCATCACCAGGTAACTGTGTTTAACGATCGGTAGCGTCATCCCAAACACGTCGGTCTCCTGGAAAGCGCCACGTCCGATCATCTCCTGAGGGACCTGACCCGTGACTGCCACCATAGGAATTGAATCCATGTAGGCGTCCGCAATCCCGGTAACCAGATTCGTCGCTCCCGGGCCGGAAGTCGCCATGCAAACGCCCGGCTTTCCGGTAGCCCGGGCGTACCCTTCGGCGGCAAAGCTTCCACCCTGTTCATGCCGGGGGAGAATCGTCCGGATTTTCTTAGACCGAGTCAGGGCCTGATGAATCGGCATACTGGCTCCGCCTGGATAAGCGAAAATGACCTCTACATCCTCCCGCTCCATCGCACTGACAAGGATCTCCGCGCCGTTCATTGTTTCGCCCCGTGCCGGGGCCGGACGCCTACTAGCCGGTTCTTTTGGAGTAGAGGTTTTCATAAAAGAGTCGCGTAGTATACGGGGAGACTGGCCGGGGATCAATCGATAAAGGCCCGCCTCGGTCCGCTAAACCGAGAATCGGCATGACGAGTGTTCCTAACTCGCCACCAGGGCGCTCCAATGGTAAGGAGAACTCATATGATGACGCGACGCGAAGCAATTAAAGCTGTAGCTCTAACCGCCGGTGCTTTAACCGTAGCTCCCTCTTTTCTCCAGGGGCAGAGTTCCGATTCGAGCGCCAGCGCTTTAACCTATCCGTTCAAACTGCCTCCTCTTGGCTACCCCTACGACGCGCTCGAACCATATATCGACGCGCTCACCATGCAGATTCATCACGATAAACACCATGGCGCTTACGTCGAGAACCTGAATAAGGCGATTGCTCAGGCGCCGGAAACCATCCAGAAAATGTCTCTGGAGGAACTGTTGCTAAATCTTGATAAAATTCCGGATAACATTCGAACGGCGGTACGGAATAACGCCGGCGGCCACTACAATCATTCCTTCTTCTGGAAGCTTTTAAAGAAGAACGAGGAGGGAAAACCAGGCGGCGACCTTGCCACGGCTATCGACACGACCTTCGGCAGTTATTCAGGATTCCAGGAAAGAGTCACGGAAGCCGCCTTAAAGGTGTTCGGGAGCGGATGGGCCTGGTTGGTTACGGATGGCAAAAAACTCGAGATTACCACCACCCCGAACCAGGATTGCCCTATTTCAAAACCCAACGAGAAAGAAATTCCGATCGTTGGCATCGACGTTTGGGAACATGCCTACTACCTCAAACACCAGAATCGTCGCCCCGAATATGTCAAGGCGTTCTGGAACGTGATCAACTGGGACTACGCTGCGGAGCGATATGCCGCCGCCCTGAAGGCGTAAAGGGGTTCGGGGTTCACAGTTCGGCGTTCATAGTTCGAGCGTTTCGGCCATCTGGGTCGATAGCGCCGGGGGATTGTTTTGCCTTTTCACGGGTAGGGCGAGGCTCGCGGCTCCGCCCCTGTTCCCCGTTGCTACGCCGGGCCAGCAAGGGCACCATAGTTCCGCGTCCGCGGAACGACGGCGGCCGCCCGAGCCGGGGACTCGAGATCGACCAACTCTCAGACTCACTTTTACCAACAAGGCGGCTAACGAAATGCGCGATCGGGTCTGCGCCACTGCTGGAGAATGGAGAATGTCCCGGCTCGTAAACTAACCATTTGCACATTTCACGCGTTGTGCGTCCGGATTCTTCGCCAGGACATCAATCGGCTGGGCTATAAAACTAACTTCTCGATCTATGATGAAAGCGATCAATTAGGCTTGCTTCGCAGGATCATTCCGCGACTAGCCGCTTGCGGCTCCCGGGTGTTGCCAGCAACGCCCCTCCATTCAGGCCATAAAACCGGCCAATTCGGAGTTGATTCGGAACTTTGAGCGGCTAGTATACCCCATTCAGAACGTAGACTTCGATTATAAGCTGCAACGAACAGCAAACATTGATTTCTCAGTGTTCGATCCTTTTTTTGCGAATCTTCCTCTCGACCCCTACATTCAGGGAACCTTTCGACGGCGCCGATTCTCACGTTTTGCGGGTCCGCCGGACAACTTCTCTCGCCTCCCACACAAATATTTCGAACAGAGTCTTTCGGTAAACAGGCTCGCAGGCGGAATTAAGCGCGATTTTCCAGAGCTGGAAGATCAACTCGTCGCCCTCCCGCAGTTTCAGATGCTGGTCGCGCGATTTGTGGATTTCTCTAAGGTCGATCCTGAGACAGCAGAAATCGGTATCCATCAGATTCGCATCGTTGCTTCTCCGGACGAAGTTGGAGAACCTGCTCCGGAAGGAATCCATAAGGACGGATTTGATTTTGTTGGGATCTTCTGTATCAATCGCCGCAACCTGGTCGGCGCAGAAACCCACCTGTACGAGGAGCCGAGCGCACCGCCGATTTTCGCGAAGGAACTGCAGCCGGGCGAATTCGTCCTGGTGAACGACCGGCGGCTTTACCATTTCACGAGCAGCATTGAACTGGCCGGAGCCGGCGAAGGCACGCGAGACGTTTTTGTCATGACCGCGTGAGGGGCATGGAATCATTTCCCATCGCCTGGGTCCGGGAGCAGTTTCCGGCCCTGAAGTTGTCGATCGATCGGATGCCGGCGATCTTCCTTGACGGACCCGGCGGAACCCAAGTCCCCGAATCTGTAATCAGGGCCGTCAGCGATTACTATCGAACCTCCAACAGTAACCTGGGTGGTCAGTTCTTAACGAGCCGAAACACTCTGGCCATCGTCCAGCGAGCCAGGGCTGCGCTCGCAGAGTTTTTTAATGCCAGCCACGCCGAGGAGATCGTCTTCGGCCAGAACATGACAAGTTTGACGTTTTGCCTCAGCCGCGTCCTGGCAAAGAGCTGGGCGCCCGCCTCTGAGCTCATTGTGACTTCCCTTGATCACGACGCAAATGTTTCTCCCTGGCGACTGGCGGCCGCAGAGAAGGGTGCAACCGTCAAAACCTGGGAGTTCCGAAAGGAAAACTGTTCCCTCGACCTCGAGGATCTGCGAAGGTTGATCAGCGACCGCACCGTCCTGATTGCCGTCACCCTGGCCTCCAACGCGGTAGGTTCACTTGTCGACGTTCAGTCTGTAGCTAAGCTCGCCAAGGAAGTCGGAGCCAAACTCTTCGTCGACGCCGTACACTTTGCACCGCACGGCAAAATCGATGTGCAGATGTTGGGCTGTGATTTTCTGGCTTGTTCAGCTTACAAGTTTTTCGGACCCCACATAGGCGTTCTTTGGGCACGCCGGGAATGGCTAACGCAAACAGAGAGTTTCAAGGTCCGTCCGGCTTCGGATGAACCGCCTGGCAAGTGGGAAACCGGTACCCAAAGTTTTGAAAGTATCGCCGGAACCCTGGCAGCCCTCGATTACCTTCGAAATCTGGCAAGCCGGACAAGTGCAACGACCTCCCTGAACGCCGCCATGGATTCCATTCGGCGATATGAGCTAGGCTTGAGCGAGCAGTTCCTTTCGAGTATCGCGCGGAATCGGCGCGTGAAGGTCTACGGAATTTCGGATCCCAAGCAGGTAGCAAAACGTACCCCAACCTTCGCTCTTCGTCTGGAAGGTATGCATCCGGACGTCGCTGCGCAAAAGCTGGGGGAGCGCGGCGTTCTGGTATGGAGCGGACACTTTTACGCTGTGGACCTGATCGAAAGGCTCGGACTTTCTGAGCAAGGTGGAGTTATTCGCGTCGGCTTCGTCCATTACAACACCGTCGAAGAAGTAGATCGCACCTTGGAAGCGCTGGAAGTCCTTTGATCCCTGGCCCGCAAAAATCACGCACGGCCGGCGAATGGGTTCCATCGACGATGCAGGTTCAGTTACAAATTGGCGAGGACTCCAGGAGTCTCGATGAGCTCGAGTGCAACTCCGCGGAGCCGGGACCTACTCCAGAACCTCGAAATGGCTCATCAATTTGAATAGTTTATACCGATCTTCGATTTCCTTTCTGGAAAGCGACCTGATTCGGTCCAAGCTGAAGGATTCAACACAAAAACTAGCCAGCAGACTGCCGTACACGACCGCCTTCTTCAAGTCGGCGAATTCGTACGCCTCCTTTTGCAGGCTCGCCAGATAACCGGCAAAACCGCCGGCAAAAGTGTCCCCCGCTCCGGTGGGATCGTGGATGTCCTCCAGGGGAAAGGCACCGCAGCTGAAGAATCGATCGTGGTCCAATAGCAGGCACCCGTGTTCGCCTTTCTTAATGGCGACATACCGCGGTCCCAGCCGGAGGATATTGCGACCAGCCTTGATCAGGCTGGTTTCCTCCGTCAATTGGCGGGCTTCGCTGTCATTCAACACGAGAAGATCCACTCGTTTGAGCAGGTCAAGCAGCGCCGGTCGGGTCGTTGTTATCCATAGATCCATCGTATCTGCGACCACGAACCTGGGATCTTCCAGCTGATCCAGAACGTGGTTTTGTAGAACCGGGCTGATGTTCCCTAAGAGAATGATCGGGGTCGTCTTGTATGCCTCCGGAAGTTTTGGCGTGAAGTTCTCGAACACATTAAGCTCGACGCTCAGCGTCTTCCGCCGATTCATGTCCCACTCGTACTCGCCTGACCAACGGAAGGTCTTACCGCCGGCCACCTGCACACCGTCGAGACTGATTCCTCGCGACTCAAAAAGTGTGAAATGCTCCCGCGGAAAATCCGAACCAACGATCCCGACGAGCTTTACCGGCGTAAAAAAGCTCGCGCTGATTGATGCGTATGAAGCTGATCCGCCTAGGACTTCATGTTGCTCTTCGAGCTGAGTTTTAATGCTATCAATTGCGATAGAACCAACGACTAGCACTGACATAGGCTGTTAGTTACCACCCTTCCGCGTAAACGGAACAAAGCGAACAGGGCACATCACCCGTTTTCGAAGTGCGCCCGGTAACTTTTCGATGAGCAATAAGTCCTGATCGAAGGTATCACCAACTGGAATCACCATCCGACCGCCTTCCCGCAATTGACCGATCAGGGGTTGAGGAATGTGATCAGGCGCAGCGGCTACGGTGATAGCGTCAAAGGGCGCGAACTCTGGCCATCCCTGGTATCCATCACTACATTTCACGAGAATGTTTCGGTAGCCCAAGCGTTGCAAATCGCCGGTCGCTCGATGGATCAGCTCATCGAGAATCTCGATTGAGAACACCTGAGCTACCAATTTCGATAGAACCGCCGCTTGATACCCCGATCCGGTCCCCACTTCAAGCACGCGATCCGTCGACCTCAGTCGCAAGTGCTCCAGCATAAACGCAACGATGTACGGCTGCGAAATCGTCTGGCCAAATCCGATCGGCAACGGCTGATCACGGTACGAGCGCGCCCTGGCAGCAGTTGGCACGAATTCGTGCCGGGGCACTTCCCTCATTGCCCCGAGCACACGCCGGTCGCAAATTCCCCGGCGCTCGATTTGTTGGGCGACCATCCTGCGGCGCTCTTCTTCGAAGTTTTGCGCCGGAATTGGCGAGCCTTCCGGCCCGATCGCAAGCAACGAGATCACGCGGCTAAACTAGCGCGAATTCGGGTTTCTACCTCAAGGAATTTATGTGTCTCACCCGAAGTCGGATAAACTCGAAACGCGGTAGGACGAGGCGTGGGAGGGCGAGGCGTGG
>JAFAMB010000055.1 GCA_019233825.1 Verrucomicrobiota bacterium
CGCTTCTGCTCCAAAGCTTCGACCTCGCGAACATCCTTCCCGATCATATGGGAAACGAGTTTGATGCGAGGAAGCTCCTTTGTTGCGAAACAACCGACTCGCCGGCCGTTGCGTAACACCGTGATCAGATCGGAAATTTCGTAAACCTGCTCGAGAAAGTGCGTGATAAAGATGATTCCGAGACCGCCCTCCCGGAGCTTCCGAAGTTTTTTAAACAACTCTTCGACCTCAGTTTTATCAAGACTTGAGGTGGGCTCGTCCAGAATCAAAAGTTTTGCCGAAATGTCGAGGGCACGGGCAATGGCCACCATTTGCTGAATGGCGATCGAATAGGACGAGAGCTGGCGCTTAACGTCCAGCGAGACGTCGAGCCGGGCGAGCGCAGCCCGGGCTCGCCGGCCGATTGCACCCCACCGGATAGTGCCAAGCCAGAGGGGTTGGCGTCCCAGGCAAATATTCTCGGCCACCGATAAGTGCGGGATCAGGTTGACTTCCTGATAGACAGTGCTCATACCAAGCGCTTCCGCTTCTCGGGGCGATTTCGGAGCTATCATTTGCCCATCCAACCGCGTTTCTCCTGCGTCTCGAGGGAACACCCCGGTTAGCACTTTGATTAACGTGCTTTTACCTGCGCCGTTCTCTCCCATCAGTGCGTTTATTTGACCGGCCTGCACGGTCAGATCGACTGCATCCAGCGCCCTGACACCAGGGAACCCTTTGCTGAGACCTCTTACTTCCAAGAGCGGAGTATCCACTTCGCTATCCTACGACAAAATTCGGGCGCTCTGCCATTCGGTTTGAGCGCCCGCTTGCAGGAACTGAGAATGGGATTCTAATATTGTCGTTTTGGCAGCTCTGCGGCTGCTTGGGATTGCTCGTAGACGCCCTCTTGCGTGACCACGCGCTTCGGCACTTCCTTTCCCGCGGCTACCGCCTCAATCAGGTCAAAGAGCTGCGGTCCGAGCAGCGGATTACATTCTACGGTCACATTCAGTTTACCTTCTTTCATCGCCTCGAAGGCACCGCGAACGCCGTCAATCGACACGATTTTAATGTCTGTACCCGGCTTAATACCGGCTTCTTCCATGGCCTGGATTGCTCCCAAAGCCATGTCGTCATTGTGCGCAAACAGCACATTAATGTCTTTGGCATTGGGCGCCTTGAGAAATGCTTCCATGACCTCTTTGCCTTTGGCCCGAGTGAAGTCGCCACTTTGAGACATGATGATCTTCATGTCCGGATATTTGGCCATGACCTCCTCGAACCCCTTCTTGCGATCAATGGCCGGGGCGGAGCCCACCGTGCCGACCAACTCAGCGACGTTCGCCTTACCGCCAGTAAGCTTCGCAACTTCATTTGCCGCGCGGCGACCTTCTTCGATGAAGTCTGAGCCGAGGAAGCATTTGTACAATGAATCGTCCGAAACTTTCACCGCGCGATCCGAGAGCACCACCGGGATTCCAGCCTTCTTCGCTTCCCGCAGCACCGGCTCAAACCCGGTTTCGACCACCGGCGAGAACGCGATCACATCAACGCCCTCGGCGATAAAGGATCGGATGGCCTTAATCTGGTTTTCTTCCTTCTGCTGGGCGTCCGAAAAGCGCAGGTCAATTCCTCGCTTGGCCGCTTCAGACTTGATTGACTCTGTGTTGGCGGTACGCCAACCGCTTTCGGCGCCGACTTGAGAAAACCCGACAACGAGTTTTTTGCTGGGCTTGTTATCTTCGGCAAAGCTTCCTGACACAGCGACTGCGATCAGCCCAGAGAGGCCGACCAGACAGATTGAACGACAAAATATAGTGCGTTTGTTCATGTTTTACGGGGGATTAATTTCGATAACGCCGACGGCGGAAAACGGCATGGTTAAGGCCGAAGAAATACTTTGTTTCGCGAAAAATATCAATAGCAACTTTCACTGATGGACCCGAAACCTGCCGATTTATTTCAGTTCGCGAAGAAAAGGACCGGTAGGGTCGCGCTCCCGCGCGACCGGCGTCGAGGCGATTCGAGAGCTTTACGCGGGCAGCCCGGTCGCGCGCGAGCCCGACCCTACCGGCCTCGTCCCTACCCCGGTCTTTTTCTTCGGGATCCTTATTTAATCAGCCGAACGCTCCTGAGAATTGCCCGGAATTTTTGGCGCCGTTGCCGGCGAAGTTCCGAGCGCCGTATCAATTCTCCGATCAGCAAAGGATAGTCAGATAAAGTCCTGGTTTTCATAAATTTGTAAGCCGCCCCCCTCTTCGCCCGCCATTCGGCTATCGAGCCGGAATTTTTCCTTCAGGTTTCGACGCAATAGGCCTGCGAATCTTCGCTAAAAATAATAGGGCAACCACAATTAAGCCATTACCCAAAAGGGTCATATTTCTTCGCGCCTTCTGAGTCCGCATCGCTCACAAATCTCTAAGGATTTGTGAGCGATGCAGACTAGCGCGGTGCGCTAGGCTTGAAGGGCCGCTTTGCGGACAACGTGCAGCCAAAAGTAGCATAGGCATCCAGCCTGTATTCGCGGCGGCCGCAAACACGCCAATAAATGCCCAAACCCCAGAGCCGGCGTCCGCCGGCTCAAAGAGCCTCCGCGTGGCTCACCAGAGCCCGATCATGGTACAGGACTTGCTTCATGCTGAAGACCGCTGCCGCGATCTGATTCTCGAACGCGCCGCGAAGGAGCTGCCAGCAGCTCTGCTCCAGAACCCGCGGAGAAAAAATGCGTTTCGATCCTTGAAAGTTGTCACGAAACTTGCAACGGGTACAGTTGTTTGATGAATTACAGCCTTAACCAGGTTGCTGCCCGCCCACAGTAGCCACTTAACCACTATTACTATGTCCAGGGAGTCCAGCAGCGCCCAACGGGCGTCTCTAATGCCGTTTACCTTTAACCTCGTTCTTGAACTCGACCGCATGGCAGATAGCTTGCGTCGCTTATTGTGATTTTTAGATATGCGTTTTCCTTTGGCGCTCACGATGAAAATTGCGGGCCACATCTTGTGGCACAAACTGCGGGGGACCAAGAGATTCGCGACCGTTCTGCAGCTGGAGCCGTTGCATACATGTAATCTAACGTGCACCGGCTGTGGCAGAATTCGGGAATATTCGACATCGCTCAAAGACGTCATGCCGTTAGAGGATTGTCTACATGCGGCAATCGAATGCAATGCACCGATGGTTTCTATCTGTGGCGGGGAGCCGCTGATTTATCCACAGATCGAGGCGCTGGCAAAAGGCCTGCTGGAGCAGCGCCGGATTGTCTACCTGTGCACGAACGGTATGTGGATGCGCAGGAAAATGCGGGATTACCTCGCGGCTTCCTATGCCCGGCATCCCGAGGCGGTATTGGCTCAGTTAGATCGTCTCGCCGCTGATAAGCTGGTCACGCCGAGCGAGATTGAGCAGATCAAAAAAGGGCCCAAAGATCCGGCCAAGCCGGTCATAGCCCCTAACAGATGGATGTACTGGAACGTGCATCTGGATGGATTGGAGAAAACCCATGACATTATTGTAGAACGCGAGGGGGTCTTCCGAGAGTGTATTCTGGCCATGCGCATGGCTAAAATTCTCGGTTACCAGGTTGCGACCAATACCACGGTTTATCGTGAAACCGATGTTGCGGAAATCGAGCACTTGCTCGATTACCTCGCGACCCTGGGGATTGATGGCCATACCATATCCCCCGGCTACGATTACGATGCGGCCAAGAAAGATATGGCTAAACGATTGGGTCTGGATCCGGCAAACTTCTTCCTTACCCGCCCCGCCACGATCAAGAAATTTTCGAGAGCGCCCATTTGGGGAAAAAAGTATCCACTCTTTGGGACACCCATTTATTTGGAATTCGTGGCCGGGCTCAGGGATCTGACTTGCTCTGCCTGGGCAATTCCGACCCGGAATATGATGGGCTGGAAAGCTCCATGCTATTTCATGACCGACGGTCATTTTGCAACCTACGAAGAGCTGCAGACCAAAGTAGATTGGAACAAATACGGGGTGGTAGACGGTGTCGCCAGAGATCCGCGATGCGAAAACTGCATGGTCCAGTGTGGCTACGAACCCTCCGCAACGCTAGGCCTGCACGGAAAGCCCGGCGATACCTGGAAGAACATTTGGTTTAACTTCGGCCCGCGCCCGAGGCCGAAGAATAATTGTCCAGACCCCAAGATCGTCTTCAATGGGGTCTCGGCTGCCGCTAGCAGGCCGATGCAGGAGTCAACCGTTGTGCGCGGCTAACATTAATTGATCAACGGGAGAAGATGGTGAATCACGAAGCAGGAGCACACACGCTCCTAAAAGAAGCAATTTCCAGGGCGCAAAAGCATCTAATCAATCTTCAACATCCAGAGGGGTATTGGATCGGAGAGTTAATCGTCGATTCGACCCTCTGCTCCGACTACGTCACCTTTATGCATTGGTCCGGGGACGTCGATCTCGGTCTACAGCAAAAATGCATTGATCACATACTGTCCCGACAGTTGCCGGATGGCGGCTGGAACATCTATCCTGAAGGTCCCTCGGAAGTAAACGCCTCGGTCAAGGCCTATCTGGCGCTGAAGCTGGCCGGGTTCTGGCAAGAGGACCGGATTTTGACTCTGGCGCGTGCAAAGATCCATGAGCTCGGGGGTATCGAGAAAACGAATACGTACGCCAGGCTCTATCTGGCTTTGCTCGGGCAGATCCCATGGGACGCCGTGCCAACTATTCCGGTCGAATTTCTGCTGCTGCCCAGGTGGCTGCCGGTAAACCTTTATGCCGTCTCCTCGTGGACGCGAGCCATGGTTGTGCCTCTGGCCATTATCAACCACTACAAGCCAACGCGTACGTTGCCCAGGGAACGCGGGATCCGCGAGCTGTACCTCGATCCGACCAAAGTACCGCACCATAAAACATCTGGTCTGAAGCAGTTTTTCATTTTGATCGACCGATGCCTGAAATTCATTGAGCGGAATGGATTTCTGCCACTGCGCCAAGCTGCGCTGAGTGTGGCCGAGCGTTGGATGTTGGAACGAATCGGCGACGGGTGCAGCGGGTTGGCGGCGATTTTTCCGGCCATGCTAAATTCAATGATTGCCTTGCGCTGCATCGGCTATTCGCCTGATCACCCCACCTATCGAAAGGCAGAGGCTGATTTCCGCGAGCTTTTTGTCGATGATGAGCAAGGATTCAGGATCCAACCCTGTTTTTCTCCGGTTTGGGATACCGCCATCACTCTTGCCTCCCTCGCGCGTTCCGGCATCAGCCAATATCATCTTGCTTCCCGTAAGGCCGTCCAATGGCTGTTGTCACAGGAAGTGAGAATTGCGGGTGACTGGGTCGTCAATAATGCGGAACCCGAACCGACCGGTTGGTGTTTCGAATTCAGCAACCCTTATTGTCCGGATATCGACGACACCGCCATGGTGTTATTGGCTCTTCATACAGCGGGCTACCAGGCTGATCCTTCTCTTTATGATCGGGTGGTTCGATGGCTGCTGAGCTTTCAAAACAGGGATGGAGGCTGGGCCGCGTTCGACAAGGATGTGCAGAACCCGCTTCTCGAAAACGTACCGTTTGCGGACCACAACGCCATTCTCGATCCGAGCTGTTGCGACGTAACAGCTCGCGTGCTTGAGATCCTCGGCGAGCTCGGATTTCGTCCGGGGCACCCGGCGATTCGCCGGGCAGCAAGATTTCTGAAGGAGCAACAGGAATCCGACGGCTCTTGGTATGGCCGTTGGGGCGTGAACTACATTTATGGAACCTCTCAGGTGTTACGTGGGCTCCGGGCGATCGGGGTGCACATGGACAAGCCATGGATACAGCGGGGGCGAGACTGGTTGAAAGCTCACCAGAATGAAGATGGCGGTTGGGGAGAAACGGTGGCCTCTTATGATGATCCGAGCTTACGTGGTCAAGGCGCCAGTACCCCGTCTCAAAGCGCTTGGGCATTACTTGGCTTATGTGCTTTCCCGCAGGTGCACCGCAAAAGCGTCGAACGGGGTCTGCAATATCTCATTTCGACACAAAATCCAGATGGTTCCTGGAGCGAAACTCTAATTACCGGAACCGGTTTCCCAAGGGTGTTCTATCTCAAGTACGACATGTATCGGAACAATTGGCCGCTCATGGCGCTTGCGCGATATGCGGCCGGAGTCTCAGCGTCTCGGTCGGAATCCAGCCCAGTTTCGGGAATATTCAGCGAAGCGGATCACAATCGGGAGTTGGAGCCGAGCACCGAAGCAGCATTTTCTTCGTTGATCTCGGGCTTTGCTTCCCTTCCAGTATTTGTTTTGTTGAAGGATTTTCTGACGAAGTCATGATGCCTAAGCTGAAAGTCTTGGTAGCAGACTCGATCTCGCCAAAGGGCGTTGAATTGCTGGAGAGCGGAGGGCAGCTGCTCGTAGAGGTCAAGACGGGGTTGAAGGAGAGTGAGCTGTTGGCTATCGCGGGAGAATACTCTGCGGTCGTGGTACGTTCGCAGACAAAGATCACGGCAAAGGTGATCCAAGCGGCAAGAAGGCTGAAGGCTGTCGGACGAGCCGGTGTCGGCGTCGACAATGTGGATGTAGACGCCGCCACACGCCATGGCGTCATTGTCATGAACACGCCGGGAGGCAATACGATCTCCACGGCTGAGCATGCCTTCTCTCTCCTGGTGGCAATCGCGCGGAATATTCCTCAGGCGCATGCGAGCGTTAAAGCCGGTCAATGGGATCGAAAGAGTTATGAGGGGGTCGAACTCCACGGCAAGACAATTGGTATTTTAGGGATGGGCCGGGTCGGTACCGAAATGGCTCGGCGGACAATCGCGTTTGGCATGCGTCCGGTCGCGTATGATCCCTATTTATCTCCGAGCAGGGCCCGATCTCTCCAGGTTGAACTGCTTGAAGATCTCGATCAAGTGCTTGCGCAAGCGGACTTCGTTACGCTGCACATGCCATTAAGCGCCGAAACCACGCATTTAATAAATGCGACGCGTATAGCCAAAATGAAGCGGGGCGCCAGGATTGTAAATTGCGCCCGAGGCGGGCTGATCGATGAACAGGCGCTTTTCGAAGCGCTCAAATCCGGCCAGATCGCGGCGGCCGCCCTGGACGTGTACGAAACCGAACCTCCCCCGACCGAGTATCCACTAAGAAACCTGCCAAATGTCGTATTCACGCCACACCTGGGCGCGTCAACGGCAGAAGCGCAAGAAAGCGTGGGCATAGAAATTGCCGAAGCAATCCGATCAGTCCTGCTGGAGGGCGTGATCAGAAACGCGGTCAACGTCCCAAACATCGATGCCAAGACGCTCAGCGTCATTGCTCCCTATCTCTCTTTTGGTGAAAAGCTTGGACGCTTTTTGCGCCAGGTCGCCCCGAAGCGCTGTGAGACGCTTTCGATCAATTACAGCGGCAAGGTCAACGAGTTCGAGACAAGTCCAATCTCTCGATACGTGCTGAAGGGATTTTTGGAAGAAGCCGGAGGAGGAGATGTGAACGCGGTGAACGCCACGGCTCTAGCCAGTACCCTGGGACTGAAAACGGTCGAGACCAAAGATAGTGTCACCGGTGAATTCACGGACCTGGTGGAGCTTCAAGCGCTCGGGCAAGGAGAAACCGTTTCGGTAGCGGGAACTTTTATCGGCGCGTCGCCGCGAATTGTTCGGATCAACGGTCGTCATGTGGAAGCTCGTACCGTTGGTGTCCTGCTTTTATTGGAGAATCATGATGTGCCGGGAATTGTCGGCCAGATCGGCACAGTTTTGGGCGCGCACGCGGTGAATATCGCCAACATGTCCCTAAGCCGGGACCACCGTGGAGGGGAAGTTCTCACCGTCCTGAACCTCGACTCCGCACCCGACGCATCGATCATCGAGTCCATTCTGACCAACCCGAATATCCGGAGCGCGAAGGTTGTGCGGTTGTAGGCGCAGATCTCATAATGCCACGTACGGCAACTGGTGGGCCTCGGCGACGGCCTTATTGCGGATCGACCCGTCCATCACGTTAATGCCACTTACCAGCGAGGGTTCTTTTTCGATGGCGCCTTCAATTCCACCCTCTGCCAGGAATTCAACGAACCGTGCGGTGACATTTGTCAGCGCTTGCGTCGCGGTCCTGGCGTATGCACCTGGCATATTAGCAACGCAATAGTGAGTGATCCCTTCCTCCACAAATGTTGGATCATGATGCGTAGTCGGACGCGAAGTCTCGCAACAACCTCCCTGATCAATCGCAATATCCACGAGCACACTGCCCGGCTTCATCAGCCGGAGCATCGCTTTGGTTATCAGCCGGGGCGCCCGCGCCCCGGGAACCAGCACCGCACCGATCAAAAGATCTGTTCCCGGCAGCATTTCTAGCAGATGGGCCTCATTCGAATAAAGCGTGTGCGCGGTGTGCATGGTGATGTCGAGAAATCTCATTCGTTCTACATCCACTTCCAGAATTGTGACGTTGGCCCCTAGTCCGGTCGCCATCCGAGCCGCGTTCACTCCGGAGTTTCCACCTCCCAGCACAAGTACGTTGCCAGGCAGAACACCCGGTACGCCACCGAGGAGGACACCGGTCCCGCCACTGTGTTTTGCCAAAAAATATCCACCCACGATGATCGACATGCGCCCCGCTATCTCGCTCATCGGCTCCAACAGCGGCAGCCGGCGATTGATTTCAACAGTCTCGTATGCGATCGCCGTGACCCCGGTTTTCATCAATGTCTCGGTTAGGGACCTCGCGGCCGCAAGATGCAGATAGGTAAACAATATCTGCCCCTTCCGAAGAAGAGGATATTCTTGAGGAAGCGGCTCTTTGACTTTCACGATCAGGTCTGCTTCGTGAAAGATGTCCGCATGGCGATGCAGAATAATCGCGCCCGCCTGCGCGTACTCCATGTCAGGGTACCCGGCACCCGCACCCGCGTCTTGTTCGACATAAAGTTGATGCCCCAGTTTAGTGAGCCGGTAAACAACCGACGGGAGAACGGGGACCCTATGCTCCTGCTCTTTAATCTCTTTGGGAACGCCAATTTTCATTGGGGAGTAAGCCGGTAGGGTCGCGCTCCTGCGCGACCGGCGTTGGTCAAATGGTAAGCTCCAATACGGGCGACGCCGGTCGCGCAGGAGCGCGACCCTACCGGGCCCTAGTTCAGCGAGGGATCATCTGGGGCGATCGCAAGCAGGTGAAAGGCCGGACCCAGACTTTTCATCAGCTCGACCCACGTCTCATCGTTCGCGGCGTCACCCAGGATCGCTTCAGTCGCCGGATGAACGATCCAGGCACTCTGCTGCAGCTCAGACTCGAGCTGGCCGCGTGCCCAACCGGCGTACCCAACAAAGGCTCGAACAGTTTTGGAGCCTTCGGCGAGGCTTTGAGCCTGGTCCAGTGAGAGCTGTGAGTGAAAAGTCATTCTCGCCTCGCCGGCAATCCAATCGAATGATACAATGGTTAACTCATGGATTCCCACCGGTCCCCCAAGAAAAACAGGAATATTGCCAAGAGCGTCCAGGTTGTGGTCCGGAAGGAAATCGATCAAGCTCTTATTGGTCGGCCGGTTGATAACAAGTCCATGCGCTCCTTCCTGATTGTCATGTGCTGAAAGAAACAAAATCGTTTTGCGGAAATTCGGGTCGCGAAGGGTAGGATGCGCCACCAGAAGCTGCCCCGTCAGATTCGGAATTTCACTACCAGATGGTCGCACACCCAGAATCTAGAAAGCGATCACTTGCTGTTCAAGGACGGAGTCATTTATTGTCCTGAGGTTCACGAGACATGCAGAGCTCACCGTCTAAACTAAGAATCGCGGAACGCGAGTTCGAATCCCGGCTTCTGGTTGGAACCGGAAAATTCGCCAGCAACTTCCTGATGAAAGAGGCGCTGGAAGCGAGCGGTACGCAGATTGTCACTGTAGCATTGCGTCGTGCTAACCTTTCCGCGGGACACGACCCGTTCGCAGATATTTTGGATTATATCGATCCGGACCGATACCTTCTGTTACCCAATACGAGCGGAGCTATGACAGCAGAAGAAGCGGTTCGCCTGGCCCGACTCGCTGCCTCAGCCGGCTTACCTAAATGGGTTAAACTGGAAATTCACCCCGATCCGCACTATCTGCTGCCCGACCCGATTGAGACCTTGAAAGCCGCCGAGCAGCTGGTTCGAGAGGGATTCGTGGTGTTGCCTTACATTAATGCGGACCCTGTTTTAGCAAAGAGGTTGCAGGAAGTCGGTACGGCCACCATCATGCCTCTTGGGTCGCCGATCGGAAGCAATCGCGGGCTACAGACCAAAGACCAAATCCGGATCATCATCGACCAGGCGACAGTTCCGGTCGTGGTCGATGCGGGAATCGGCGCGCCCAGCCACGCGGCTGCGGCAATGGAACTCGGTGCGGATGCCGTTTTGGTCAATACCGCGATTGCGATTGCGTCGGACCCGGTGCGTATGGCTGCGGCCTTTGGGAAAGCGGTAGAAGCCGGGCGTGCGGCGTACGAGACAGGACTTCCTGAACCTTGTTTGGAAGCGGTTCCGACCAGTCCGGTTGCAGCATATTTTACGCATGCAACGTGAATATTCTGGAGGTGCGAAATCTGACCATCTGGTTCCCTAGGCTGTCATCGCTGTTGCGCCGGACCATCGCTCAGGTCAAAGCCGTCACCAATGTTTCATTCGTTATCCCGGCCGGTAAAACGGTCGGCCTCGTCGGCGAAAGCGGCAGCGGTAAAACCACCGTCGGAATGGCCATCTTGAATCTCGTCCGGGTGACCAGCGGAAATATTTTATTTCGCGGACGGGATATCACAAATTTGCCCGAAAGAGAGTTTCGTCCGTTGCGCCGCCAGATTCAGATCGTCTTCCAGGACCCCTTTGGATCGCTTAATCCCCGTTGGGACATCTTGAGAATCATCAGTGAACCGTTCCGGGTTCACTTCCCTTCCCTAACTGCCTCTCAGCGAAAAGAGAGAGCCGCTGAATTGCTGAGGAGAGTCGGTTTGAAACCGGACCTGCTGCGACGGTTCCCTCACGAATTTAGCGGCGGCCAGCGGCAACGGATCGGGATTGCACGGGCGCTGGCGGTCGAACCTGCGCTGATTGTATGTGACGAGGCGGTCAGCGCGCTCGATGTGAGTGTACAGGCTCAGATTGTGAATCTGCTGGAGGACCTGCAGCAGGAATCGGGGATCTCCTATCTGTTCATTGCGCATGACCTGGCGGTCGTCGAACATATCAGTGACCAGGTTGCGGTTATGCACAGGGGAGAAGTCGTCGAAGCGGCTGCCGCAGAGCGGATCTACCGTGAGCCTCAGCACGAATACACCCGAAAGCTGCTCGCCAGTGTTCCCACTCTGGATTAGTAACATCAACGCGTATGAATTCGATCTTACGGAAATTGGTCGGCATGAACTGGCTCATGGTGGCCTTGGTATTCGGGTTGTGCGTTTTCGGCGTGATGGCTATTTATAGCGCCACTTACATGCGCGAGGAGATTTATCTAACCGAAATGTGGCGCCGCCAAATCGTTTGGCTGGCCATTGGTCTCGTAGTCTTTTTCGTTGCTGCATTGATTGATTATCGTGCTTGGCTGAACCATGTGTCGTTTCCGCTGATCATGTATCTGGGCGGACTAGGATTTCTTACACTCACCCATTTTATTGGAAGAACCACCTACGGTGCCCGAAGCTGGCTGGACATCGGGCCGATCAGCTTTCAACCGGCTCAACTTGCAGTGATTTCAACGTTGCTCCTTGTGGCCTGGTTGCTTGCCAACACGGAGAACTGGGCCGGATTATGGCCGACGATCGGTCGAATCTTGAGCTGCGCCGCGATCATCGCCCCACCCTGGATCCTCATTCTGATACAACCTGACCTCGGCGAGTGCCTGGTCTGGATTCCAGCCGTGTTGGCAATTCTTTATGTCGGTCGCGTACCGAAACGGTACCTGCTGGTGATGATTATTGCCGGAATCGCGCTTATCCCGGTTGTCGCGAATTTTGGGTTGAAGCCCTACCAGCGCGAACGTTTGACGACGTTCCTGAATCCGGACTATGACCCGCAAGGTGCAGGCTGGACAATCAATCAGTCCCTGATCGCGATCGGATCCGGAGGATTTTACGGCAAGGGTTTCACGGCTCCGAACACACAGGTACAGTTGGGGTTTTTACCTTCGACGATCGTGCACACCGATTTTATCTTTGCCGCGATCGGGGAGCAGCTCGGTTTCGTCGGGGCCGTGACCCTTGTGGCGGCGTTTGGAGCCCTGCTGCTGACTGGTTTATTGATTGCGGCATCCGCAACCGACGATCTGGGCCGGCTCATCGCGGTGGGAATCGTTACGCTGCTGTTCACTCACGTTTACATGAATATCGGGATGACAATCTCGATTACGCCAATTACCGGCGTCCCACTGCCGATGATCAGCTACGGCGGCTCATTTCTCGTACTGGTGCTTTTTGCACTCGGGGTCATGGAAAGTATCTGGGTTCACCGCAAGATACAGAACGGAAAGGTGCGCCATCGCTAGCCCGCATCGCTCGGTAGAGCCAGGCTCCCGACTCCGGCCCTATTCCCCCTTTGCTACGTCGGGCCAGCAGGGCGCCATAGTTCCGCGTCCGCGGAACGACGGCGACCGTCCGAGCCGATGGGTCAACGACGTGGACTGCTCCCGAGCCGGTAGGGGCGCGCTCCCGCGCGACCGGGTGCGCACGTCTGAGAAAGATGACCAGCACTACCCGTTAAGCGCCGAGTCGGATTGCAGAACCCGAAAAGCCGCCTTGCCGGGCACACGAGGGGAGCTGCTGGCAGCTCCCGACGAATTGCCCGAACGACCCAGTTCGCAACAGGGCTCTCCTCTACCCTCCTACCGCCTGATAGCGTTTAAGTCCGCGCTGCCATAACGTATTTGCGACGAGCGCAGCGACTAGAACCCAGCAAAACTGGACCAACAGTCCGTGCCAAAGAGCTGCACCCTGCACCTGGCCCATAAAAATCGAAATGGGGAAATAAAGCTCATAAGGAAAAGGCAAGAGCTCCATGATCTCCCGAACATGCGCCGGCATAAAGCCGAGCGGGAACATGTGCCCACTCAGGAAGTACTCGAACGAATAAATTATGAACACCACTGTTGATATTTCCAGCATCCAGAATGCGAGCATCGCTACCGAATAAGAGATCAGGAACTGCAAAAGTCCCGCCAACAACACGCTGAGCGTGGCTAACGCCCAAGTTGCCCACGAGGAAGGCCAGACAAGGTAACGTTGAAACACAACGAAAACCAGAATGACGACCGGGAGCGTCACTAGTGTGTACAGGATGCGGTTACTGACGAAAAGAGCCATCCGGTAGATGAGATAGTTCATTGGCTTGACCAGGAAGGCGTTCATCTGGCCATCGCGAATATCCGCCGCCACTTGCCATTCATCGTCTCCCGGCGTGATCAAGCTATCGAGCACCAGGACCAACAGGAAGTAGTAGACGACAGCAGCGTAATCGAAGTGATTAATTGGTCCTCCCTTAGCCTCAAAGATCGCTCCCCAAATAAAGACGGTGCCCAGGAGCGGAAACAGGCCAAACAGCGATCGCAGGACAAAGTTCCAACGATACACAAAAGTGTTCTGCAAACCGATATCGAAAACCTTGAGATACTTCTGCAGGTTAGTAGATCTTGATATACGCCTTCTCGCGGAGGCTATCGATCCATTTGCGGGTGGCTTTCTGCCGCTGCACCTGCTCCAGTTTCTTCTCAATTCCATCCCGGACTTCAGGGAGAGGAACAAAGCTGGAGGTCTTCTTGGACTCGCAATACAGGATATAAAAAGAATCTCCAATTTGAACCACCTCGCTCATTTGGCCTGGTGAGAGGCGAAACGCCACGTCCGTCAACTGCTGGTTCAATGTTTTGCGGTCGACAAATCCCCAGTCGCCACCGGACTCGGCCGTGCCATCCATCGAGTATGTTTTGGCCATCGTCGCGAAATCGGCGCCCCCTTTGACCTTTTCCCGTATCTCCTCCGCCATTTTTCTGGTCGAATCCGCCGAATTTGCATCGAGCGGGTCGGCATTCAGAACGATCATGCGAAGTTTCAGTTGCTCGGGAGTAACAAATTCCTCCTTGTTTGCATCGTAATAGGCCTGAATCTGCTGGGGAGTGGCAGCAAAATTCCCTTTGACGTTATTCTGGCGCATCGCCCCAACGATTACTTTGTCCCTCTGGGTCTCACGAAACTTGTTCAACGTATAGCCTTGTGCATTCAATGTTCGCAGAAAAGCCTGACGATCGCCGGCAAAATCCTCCTTGATGATACTCTTGATCTGATCGTCGACTACGTATTCCGGCAGGCTATACTCCTTCTTTTTGAATTCCTGGACGATTAACTGCCGATCGATCAGATCGCTCAACGCAGCCAAGCGAGCCTCCTTGATCTTATCGATCAGTTCCTGACCGGTGTATTGCTCGCGTAGCGTCCGCTCGCGCGACCCGGATACCTCCTGGACTTGTGAAAAAGTGATCACATCTGCGTTGACCACAGCCGCGACTCCATCAATGACCTCAGGCTCAGCAGCCCGGACCTGCGGAATCAAGAACGCGACAGCGAGTAGTAAAGGGACGAACAGCTTTGATGGCATGAGCATTGTCAAAAAAGTCGACCTAAGAGCGATAACAAATTCGCAAGACTATTTTCGGCTCCGCTGGAAGTCAAGCGGGGAAACCTGTCACCTATCAAGAGGTAATCTCCGCCTCTGATCATCATTACCTTAGACTCCTTCACCTCGATGGAAACGACTTTCGCCCGGGCTGCTGCGAGCTTGATCTCGTTCAAAGTCAGGAGATTACGAACGGCGGCGGGGTGTGGGCCGAATCGATCCCGCCAGTCGCGGCCGAGTTTTTGCAGCAACTCCCGCGAAGTCACCCCCGCGAGTTTCTTGTACGCCTGGATCCGCAATTGGGGCTGCGCCATGTAGTCTGCCGGGATGAACGCCGGTTCGAGATGGGCCTGGGAACTGATATACTCGGCCTCATTGGTGCAAACAAAATCAAGATGCATCACTACGTCAGGTCGCGTGAGAGACCGTCGCCCCTGCAGCTTTTCCACCGCCTGTTGCAGTAACTGGCAATACAGTTCAAATCCAATGTTGATGATATGCCCGCTCTGCGCCGTGCCCAAAATGTGGCCAGCGCCTCGGATCTCGAGATCCCGCATCGCAATCTTGAATCCTGCTCCAAGTCCGGAGTACTGCTTGATGGCACTGATTCGCCGTCGAGCCGAGCCCACGGTCATCATATCCCGCGGAAGGAAAAGGTATGCGTAGGCCTTGTGCTGAGATCTCCCAACTCGTCCCCGCAACTGATACAGATCAGCCAAACCAAACCGGTCCGCCCGGTCGATGATTATGGTGTTTGCGTTCGGAATATCCAAGCCGCTTTCAATAATCGTGGTCGAAACCAGCACGTCCGTCTTACCGGCGACAAACCTCTGCATAACGTCCTCCAGCTCATGTTCATGCATCTGGCCATGGCCTACGTCGACTCGTGCGTCCGGACAGAGCAGCTGGACCCGCTCACGAACGCAATCGATTGTTTCGACCCGATTATGGAGGAAGTAAACTTGCCCGTTGCGCCGAAGCTCGCGCTGAATTGCGTCGCGAATGACCCGTTCGTCGTAAGCGCAGACGACGGTCTCGACCGGAAGCCGGTTCGGAGGCGGCGTCTCGATAACAGACATATCTTTTGCGCCAACGAGCGACAGATAAAGCGTTCTCGGAATTGGCGTGGCCGAAAGCGTGAGCACATCGATCAACTTGAACTGCTCTTTAAACCGCTCCTTGTGCTTCACACCAAAGCGTTGTTCTTCATCGATCACCACGAGTCCCAGATTTTTGATCTCTATATCGCCCATGATCAGCCGGTGGGTGCCGATCACGATGTCAATAGATCCGTCTCTCAGCCCCTGGATTGTTTCTCGCTGCTCTCGCTCAGACAGGAAACGGCTCAACATTCCCACGCGAATCGGGTAATCGGACATCCGCTCTCGAAATGTATTGTAGTGCTGCTGGGCTAAGACCGTCGTCGGCACCAGCATCGCAACTTGTTTTCCATTCATCACCGCTTTGAACGCAGCCCGAATGGCCACTTCAGTTTTCCCAAAGCCGACATCTCCGCAGATCAATCGGTCCATCGGGCGTTGAGACTCCATGTCGGTCTTAGTCTCCTGGATTGCGCGCAACTGATCCGTGGTCTCCTTGTAGAGGAACGACGACTCGAATTCGCTCTGCCACTTGCTGTCCCCTGAGTATGCGAAACCCGTCAGAGCGTTCCGTTCGGCCTGTATATTGAGAAGTTTGGAGGCATAGTCGAACACAGCCGTCTCCGCCGCTCTCTTTGCCCTGCTCCAACGGCTATCGCCCAGGGCGCTGAGCGGCGGGAACCGTCTTCCAATGCCGACATACCGAGACACTAGAAAAGCCTGTTCGAACGGAACATAGAGCCGCGCCTCGTTCGCGAACTCCAGAACGACAACTTCCTGTTGTGAACCGTTTTGCCGCAACCTCTGGATGCCGCGATACC
Source organism: Verrucomicrobiota bacterium (assembly GCA_019233825.1). Taxonomy (GTDB): domain Bacteria; phylum Verrucomicrobiota; class Verrucomicrobiia; order Chthoniobacterales; family JAFAMB01; genus JAFAMB01. The sequence goes on from JAFAMB010000055.1 coordinate 16,510, forward strand.
TACCGATTCCGTGTTCGACATGCACAACGAGATCCCCTTCAACGATTTCGGCAAAGTCAATCGGTGATCGTCCGCCTCGAAGCCGCGACCGCCGAATAGCGAGGCGGCGAGCGCTCGGGCTCTGGTAACGACCGAAAATTTCCGCGTCGCACAAAACCGCCAGTTTCGCCTCCGGATAAATAAAACCGCGAGTCAGCGATCCGAGAAGGAACCGAACGGCCTCAACGTTCACCTCATTGTCGCGCAGCACATCTTGCAAGCGCTCGATTTCTCCCTCATTGTGGCAAATCGCGAATAGCCGCCAACTCTCTGCAGTCCAGGTTCGAAGCTGCTGGATCGCAGCCTCGCGTTTGGCCTCTTCGATCAAAAAGTCCCCGGCTTCAAATTCCTCAAAGCCAGTGCCGAAGAAGGCTGTTCGGTAATCTTCGACCCCATCGGCAGCCCGGGCGCCAGAGGTAATGGTGATCTCCGCCTCACCGAGATCGGACTCGATGCCGATCAAGATGTCGCCCTTTGCCAAGTATTCACGGAGGCAGACGGTCAGCTGCTCCGTATCGCCAACGAGCAATTCGCACCGGTCGATCGTCTGGATGGAAGTTTGATCATCCAGTTCAAACTCCCTCATCGAGTCGATCTCCTCGCCATCGAGCTCAATTCGAACCGGAAGACTATGCTGCCACGAAAAAACATCCAGAATGCCGCCACGGACCGCAAACTGGCCGCGGGCTGTCACTTGTGGAGCTTGTTCGTAACCATTTTTTAATAGTGTTTCGATCAAGGTTTCCCGATTGAGGACCTCACCGCATTGCAGCACGACCGATTGCTTTTTAAGCGCCTCAGCGGATGGAACTCGGTCCTGCAGCGAAGATGCGGTCAGGACAACGACCGAACGTTTGCCCTCCTCAATTTTGCGGAGAACTTCCAGGCGCTCGGCGACAATCTCGGGATCGGCCAGCGCTCCTTCGAAGGCCGGCAACTCGAGTTCCGGGAAAAATCGGGCGTCGATCCCCCAGTTCAAAAGGCCGTTGAAAATCTCTTCCTGGCGACGGACATCCGGACAAAGAATCCAGCAAGATCTGGAAGCATGATGGCTGACCACGCACGCGGCAACAAAGGACTGTGCACCTGTGCAAACGTGGTCCAGCGTTACGGGACCTTTCGTCTGCAGCAGCCGGAGAAGAGGCGCCAAATTGCGAATCGAATCAACAATTTCTACTAGTGCACCGTCTCGCATAGAATGCTGATGTCGGTTGGTAGGATCGCGCTCCCGCGCGACCGGCGTCGCCCGCGTAACACCCCCGGATCCCGTCAACGCCGGTCGCGCGGGAGCGCGATCCTACCAGGGAGAGGCTCCCGACTCCGCCCCTGTTCCCCGTTGCTACGTCGGGCTGGCAGGGGCGCCCTAGTTCCGCGTCCGCGGAACGACGGCGGCCGTTCGAGCCGCGGCGCCCATTTCGAGCGAAACAAGATCAAAGCCAACTCGAGCTACCTATTGAAAATTCAGCTCCCTCGTAATTCCATATCGTTCGATTCGCTTTCGCAAGGTTGCACGAGTCACGCCCAGAAGCTTCGCCGCTTTAACCTGATTTCCTTTCGTTCGCTTCATCGCGAACAGCGTGAATTCTCGTTCCAGCCATGGAAGCAGTTGAAGGGAACGATCCGTTGACGCCGCATCAAGCAGCATTTCCACGGCAGTCTCTAGCGTCGGTTTGCCGGGGTTTGCGCTGCCGGCAGCCGTCTGAATCTCAGACCCGCCATCGGCCCGTTGAGTAGCTACCCCAAGTGGAATGTCTTTGGGAAGCAGCACATCGCTCGTGGCCAGCACGCAGGCCCGTTGAATCGTGTTCTCCAGCTCGCGTACGTTGCCCGGCCACGGGTAATCCTCCATCAGTTTCACCCCTTCTTCCGAGAGCTTGAGCTGCGGCAGATGCTTTTGCGTCGCTATCTTTTTCAAAAAATACTCGGCCAGCAGCCTGATATCTTCCCTCCTCTGCCGGAGTGGCGGCAAATGAATCCTCACCACATTTAACCGATAAAAAAGATCTTCGCGGAAATGTTTCTTCGCAACTTCCTGCTCCAGCGTTTTGTTGGTTGCAGCGATGATTCGGACGTCGGTCTTGATGGTGGCGTTTCCGCCGACACGCGAAAATTCTCCCTCCTGCAATACCCTTAAAATCTTGCTCTGGACCGCCAAAGGCATGTCGCCGATCTCATCCAGGAACAGCGTGCCCCCGTTACTCTGTTCAAATCGCCCGATTCTCTGGGAAGATGCACCCGTAAAGGCTCCTTTTTCGTGCCCGAAGAGCTCACTTTCCAACAGGTTTTCCGGGATCGCAGCGCAGTTGATGGCGATGAAAGGTTGAACGCTCCGGTTACTGTAATGATGGATTGCCCGGGCGACCAATTCCTTACCGGAACCGCTTTCACCCGTGATCATGACCGGCGCATCGCTATGGGAAACCCGGCCGATCATTTTAAAGACTTGCTGCATTGGTTGCGATTGGCCAACCAAACTGTCCTGGTATTGCTCCACAGTCAGTTGGGGCTTGAATGCAGTCGCCGAACGCATTTCAGCCTGAGCCGTCAGCGCCGCATCAACGACCGGCTTCAGGTTGAAAGGGAGCGACTCTTTCCTCAGATAATCGAACGCCCCTAACTTCATCGATTCGATTACTGACTGGGTCGTACCGAACGCGCTCATCAGAATGACAATCGCATTGGAATCGCGCTGCCTGACTCTGGCCAACAGCTCCAATCCGCTGAACGGCAGCAAATGGGTCTCTGAAATCAGCAAATCTGGATTCTCGGCAATATAGATCTTGTATGCCTCGTCGGCCGTCGTCGACGTCACTACCCGAGTGGTTGGCGTCTCGAGCTGATTCTGCGCCCACTCCAAGAAGTCGGTTTCGGGATCAACTAACAAGATCGTCTGCATCAATGTTTGTGCCCGGTGGGGTGCCAGGAACCCTTGTAAAAATCCCCTCGTCCACGAGCAAAAGCATAAAATTTGCGCATCTAAACGAATCCGCAAGCCACATGATCAATTTTGTACACTAGAATAAAGCCGTTTTTCAGGCCGGTCCATCCAAGATGCGAATAAAGAGACAACTGAAGGTAGGCGAAGCGTCCCGCTTTGCATTCTTCAGAACCGAGCAAACCGAGGCGGTTCGCCTACGCCGTAGCCTCCTCCACAAGGGGCCGCGCTAAACACCTCCATACCGTCTGTTGCGCCGCCCGAACTCCTTCACTGCCTCGAACAAATCTCCCCTGTGGAAATCAGGCCAAAGTTTCTGCGTGACGTAGATTTCCGTGTAACTCAATTGCCAAAGGAGGAAATTCGAAATCCTCATCTCTCCCGAAGTTCGGATGAACAGGTCTGGATCGGGCCAGTTATGCGTGTACAAGCTTTGCTGGAAAACTTCGGCGTCAATCTGGTCCGGGGTTAGTCTTCCGGCGAGGACTTCTTCAACGATCCGCTTAACTGCATCGACGATTTCTGCTCGACCACTGTAATTCAGGGCCAGGATTGTGGTAAGCCTCGTGCCGGCTGCAGTCGCTTCGATTGATTCGCGGATCTGTTTTTGAACAGTCGGCGGCATTTCGTTCAACCGACCGATGGCCTGGAGCTTGACGCCGCGTTTGCGCAAATCCCCGGTATAATCCTTTAGGAACTTCTGTAGAAGGCCCATCAGGGTATCGACTTCCTCTTTCGGGCGACGCCAGTTCTCTGTTGAGAACGTGTAGAGGGTCAGATAGCCTACTCCCAAATCAAGACAAGCCTCTACACATTCCCTGGCCGAGTTCGCTCCTTCGAGATGACCTCGGCCCCGCGGCCAACCGCGTTGGCGTGCCCAACGACCGTTGCCGTCCATGATCACTGCAATATGTTTCGGAGCTACCGCCGACATTCTTCAGACCCAGTATCCTACGAAGGGACACTACACCAGAATAGTCTGGGCGCGACTTTGGCCCACACCTATCAGTTTTAGGTTCGCTCCGGTCAGATCGCAAATTCTTTGCAGGTACCCCCTCGCGCCGGGCGGCAGTTCATCATATGACCGGGCAGCGCTGGTGGGTTGTTGCCAGCCGGCAAGTTCTAGGTACACCGGAACGCACCTAGCCAGCTGCCGCACACAAGTCGGCGGCACCTCAATCCTTTTGCCATCCAGCTTATACGCCACGCAAACTTTCAGCCGAGGAAGGGAATCCAAACCATCCAGGTTTGTTACCGCCAATTCGTCGATGCCGTTCAGCATCTGGGCGTACCGGGTCGCAACAGCATCAAACCAACCGCACCGGCGCGCGCGTCCAGTGACCGCACCGTATTCCCGTCCCATCGAATGCATCAGATCGGCGACTTCCGCATCTTCCGTGGGAAACGGGCCCTCGCCAACCCGCGTGGTATAAGCCTTCATCGCGCCTACTACGCGGTCGATCCTGTTCGGCGGCACCCCGGATCCAGTACACGCACCACCGGCAGTTGTGTTAGAGGATGTGACGTAAGGATAGGTCCCGTGATCGACGTCCAGGAATGTTCCTTGAGCGCCCTCAAAAAGTATCTCTTTCCGTGCCGCGATCGCCTTATTAATCGTCAGAACAGTGTTTGTGATCAGCGGCCGCATTTTTTGCCCAACCTCTAAATACGCCTCCAAAAGCTTTTTAAATCGCACCGGCTTGAGACCGAATTCAGTCAGGAGCGAATTTGCATCCTTGACCCGCGTTTTCAGCTTGGTTGCAAATATTTCCGGCTGCAAGAGATCACCCACGCGAATCCCGACTCTGGCAACCTTGTCACCATAGGCCGGACCGATCCCACGCCTAGTGGTTCCAATCTTCTGGCTTCCCTTGGAGGCTTCCCTCTGTTCGTCAATGATCTTGTGGTAAGGGAAAACCAGGTGCGCACACTCGCTGATCAACAGATTTTTCGAATTGATCTTAACACCCTGCGCCGCCAGTTCCGAAATCTCTTCCCACAACGATACCGGATCGATCACGACGCCATTTCCGATCACACAGAGTTTCCCCTTCCGTAGAATCCCGGATGGAATTAGGCGGAGGATGTATTTTTTCTCACCGATCACAACCGTGTGCCCGGCATTGTTTCCACCCTGACTGCGCACCACGACATCGACTTTATCGGTCAGATAATCGATCACTTTCCCTTTGCCTTCGTCTCCCCATTGGGCGCCGACTAAAACGATGTTAGCCATAAGATCTGCCAGACGGGAAATCGTCCCCGAACTCCGTAAGGCGTTCATGGGACAAGCATTGAGGCTAGGTTAAGCCGCCCCTCTTCGCAAGCGCAAAGCCGATAGGGTCACGCACTCAGGCGGGAGCGCAACCCTACCGGCTCCCCGTTCACCGCGTCTTTACCCTGATCACCGCGACAACAGGCCGATGATCACTCGCCGAGTACCAATCGCTCGATCGATACAAATACGAGCGCGATTGATCAATCTGCGGCCACAGCGCGGCGTCCGTCAGGATATAGTCAATCCGATCGTAGGTATCGCTGAGCTGGCGGTAGTACGTCCAATGATCTCCTTGGGCGTCCGACAGTAAGATATCGCTCAAACGATTCGGGCTCTGCCGCGGCCCTAGAATCTCCTGGATAGCCGGTTGATCCTTCGTGTCATTCAGATCGCCGTACACGAGCAAGTTCACCTGTGGATCTTTGCTCAAGACCCGATCAATGTGTTGCCGGAGCAGCCGCGCCTCATTGCGTCGCAAGAGCGCTTCGCCCGAAGGAACCGCCAGCTTGGACTTTAGATGGGCCCCCACCAGCCGCAGCCGGTACGAAGGATTGACTTCGATCGTAACATCCAGAAAGCCGCGTTCAACCGGTTCACGTTCTCCGTTCAGGTCAAAGAAGGGATCCTTTTCTGAGTGGCGTTCAACAATTTCAAACCGGCTTACTAATGCCAGATGGCGGTCCGGATCCGGACCGTTCACGTATTCGGCGAACGGATATTCAAGACCGGCCTCGCTGAGGCGTTTCCGAAACTCTGCGAATTGATCCGGTGGCCCCATCTCGGCCACACCGAGTATGTCGGGCTGAATTTCCTTAATGATGCGAATCACCGTGTTTTTTTCATGTTCCGGCTTGGGTTCAAACACAGCTCGCCCGCCCTCTCGCCGATTCATTTCGAGATAATTCTCGACGTTGTAGTGTGCGAATGTAACTGCTTGCTGTCCGAAAGCATTTCCGGAAAGCAAGATAAACACTAATCCACAAAATCTGCGGAGCTCCCGCAAAGACATGACAAAGCCCAAAGCCCTTGCAGACGAGTGCAAAACAACGCGCTTTGAACGATGCAGCACGAACCGGTCAGTAAGCTCTTCGATGTGTAGGCGAAGCGTCTCGCTTTGCTCGGTTCGCACTGAGAAAGCAAAGCGGGACGCTTCGCCTACATTGCCTTGAACGCGGCGCCTCGTCCCCAGCCGCTTCTGGAATTTAGGAAGGCTGGGTCGGCGGTTGGGCCTCAGGCAGAGCCTGAGCGGTTTGCGCTGGAGCAGGCTGCGCTGGTTGAGCTTGCGGCGCTGGCTGAACTGGCTGCGCCGGCTGCGCGGTCTGATTTTGCTGAACAGGCTGCCCTTGCTGATAAGGCTGAGTATTTTGCGGTGTAGCGGCGGTTTTCAGGTCCTGCCCGGCTTGATGGAGTTCCTTATCAAATTCCTCGCGCGCTTTCCGGAACTCATTCATACTCTGACCTAAACTCCGCGCCAGCTCTGGGAGCTTCTTTGCGCCGAACAAAACGAGCACGATCACGAGGATCAACACCCACTCGGTCGGTCCTGGCGTCACTAGAGCGAAGGTATGCATAGTCTCAAAATCTATCGCACGCTTCGGTAAGTTTCATCCGAAACCTGCGCTAATCCCCAGTTAATTTATTTTAAAGCGTTCAGTCGAGAAATCAGATCCGCTTTGCTTGTTAATCCGACGACCTGGTCCTTAACCTCACCACCTTTAAAGAATAAGAGCGTCGGAATATTTCGGATCCCGAACCGATTCGATAGAGCGGGATTGTTGTCAACGTCCACCTTAACGATGCGAACAGCATCTCCTTGCTCTTTGGCAATCTCGTTAAGAACCGGTGCGATCATTCGGCATGGACCGCACCAGGTCGCCCAGAAATCAACGAGGACCGGTACGTTTGAATCGCTAACCGCCTGATCAAAATTTGCTTCGTCCAGATGTGTAACGGATGCAGTAGACATAATAGCTTAAGAATTTGCGCCGTGCATTCAGTCCAGAAACGCAACCTCAGCTGAATGCGATCAGCAATTGGACAATAAGCGAAATCACAGAAAAAGCGAGTAGCAACCCGATCAGGGGTACCAGCCACGGATCCCGCTTCGCTTCGACCAGGCTCGACATCAACATGTGCACCCCAGGCAACGCGCTCTCTTCGCGGCGTGGCTCCGTCGGTCCGGTGTCCCTGTGGTCTGAAACCTCCACTTTCGGTTGGGCCCTTGGCGGTACCGGAATTCTTGCGACGCTCTTTTTCGATTCGGGCATTGACTTATATACCGTTCCAAAATAACCGGATGTCAACTGAGGAAAACGGCGGAGGGCATTCAACGTTCACCGCTCGC
>JAFAMB010000076.1 GCA_019233825.1 Verrucomicrobiota bacterium
ATAGGAACGAACATATGCCAGAAGAACACAAAACCCTGGAACAAAGAGTCGCTGAGATCGAATTCAATCTGAAGAAGCTTCGAGAGGACATCACCAAAGCGTACATTTCCTGGGTCGTAAGCGGATAGAAAAGAATGGATTCAATGCAGCCAGATCATCCACGATTCATCGGGCCGGCCGGATTTACTTACTCGTCACGGCTACAAAGGATCTCCGTACATAAATCCGGGGCCGTTCGATGTTCTCGCGTGGCAATTCCTTTGGGTAGCCGGTCTATTGTGCGGCCAGCGTCTTTGCGAGAAGAAGCACGCTTTGCCCCTGCCGAAACCATCCTGCGTGGCAAAGCAGGGTTCCCATAATCCGAATCTTTTTCGTCTCTGAAGATAGGCAACCTGAGCAGAGGTGGTATGAAACCCGGCGACGAAAGGAGCCTAACTCATTATCGCCGCTGGGCTGGGGAGTATGTTGTTGTGTATGGCCGCTTTGAGCTCGGCCCAGCGAGCCCTCTGCTCAAGACGAAGTGCTGAGAAAGGATCAAATTGATTTGTGATGTCGCTTCTTTAACGCACGAGCGCATCGCCGATGACAAGATGCGGTTAGCCAGACGATCAAATGGATTAGCGTTCTGACGAGGACAGCCGCGGGCCGCAAGAACGCGCCGTTCTGCTTCATGGTGATCTTCACGCCGGTAATCTGCTGGTCGGCAGCAACAACGAACTCGTGGCCGTCGACCCGACGCCAGCACTTGGCGAGCTGGAGCAAGACATCGGGGACGCTACCGCGAAAAATGACTGGGGCCAAGATCTGTCCACACGAGTTAAAGCAGCTGGCCGAAGCCTGCCAGCCTGACTCCACAAAGGCAGCGGCTTACGCTCGTCTCGCGGCTCGGAACTGCGGCATCTTTCACACCGCTACAGGAGCCGAGCCGCCAGGAGGAGTGGACCCGGACGAACTGCTCAAGTACGCGACCCCCGGCCACGGGTTGTAGCAAGCTCAGGAGTTTGCAGGAGTTCAGGAGGCAGGAGGGCATGGCGCGTGCAGGAGGCGATAGTCGCATCTTTTTTCTCTGTCGGGTTTAGTCAGAGCCGCGGGCGATCGCGTCCAGCACCGACCGGCAAGCTGCATATGTCTTCACGCTATCCCCTCCCGAACTCCTTCTTCTTACCTTGTTTCGCTATGCGTGCAGAGAGCGCTTGTTTGGGGCGCTCCCCGGCTTCCGGCCGCTCGCTCCTGAACTCCTGGACTCCTGTAACTCCTGAACCCCTGACTCCTGAACTAACTCCTGAACTAACTCCTGAACTCCTGACTCCTGAACTCCTGAACTCCTGAACTCCTGAACTCCTGAACTCCTGAACTCCTGACTCCTGACTCCTGAACTCCTGACTCCTGAACTCCTGAACTCCTGACTCCTGAACTCCTGAACTCCTGACTCCTTCTCCCCCCAAAATCACACAGCTGCCGCAATAGCTTCCCCCACTTCTTGCGTCGAAGCAATTCCGCCGATGTCCCGGGTCCTGGGTCCACTTTTGAGGACTTTTTCAATTGCTTCCATTACCGCGTTGGCGGCGTCTTTCTCGCCAAGGTGCTCGAGCATCATTGCGCCAGACCAGATCTGACCAATCGGGTTCGCAATCCCCTTCCCTGCGATATCGGGTGCCGAACCGTGGACCGGCTCAAACATCGAGGGGAATCTGCGTTCCGGGTTCAGGTTTGCCGACGGCGCAATGCCGATTGTTCCGGTGCAGGCCGGACCGAGATCTGAAAGGATATCTCCAAACAAATTCGAACCAACCACGACATCAAACCACTCTGGATGCAGGACAAAGTGAGCCGTCAGAATATCGATATGAAACTGGTTTGTCTTAATCCGAGGGTATTCCGCGCTGATCGCCTTGAATCGCTCGTCCCAAAACGGCATGGTGATGGTGATTCCGTTTGATTTAGTGGCGGAAGTGACCTGTTTTTTAGTCCGTTTGGAGGCGATCTCGAATGCGTGCCGCAAGATTCGATCGACTCCCCGGCGGGTAAAAATAGATTGTTGAGATGCCAGCTCGAACTCTGTGCCTTCATACATCCGCCCGCCCACAGACGAGTATTCCCCCTCATTGTTCTCTCGAACGATGACGAAGTCTATGTCGCCAATTTCCCGGTTACGCAACGGGGATTGAATTCCAGGCATAAGCCGGACCGGTCGCACATTCGCGTACTGCTCAAATGCGCGACGAATCGGGATCAGGAGTCCCCAGAGGGAAATGTGATCGGGAACACCTGGGAACCCGACGGCGCCGAGATAAATTGCGTCATGATCGCGGATCTGCTCGAGGCCTTTCTCCGGCATCATCCGGCCCGTTTCGTTGTAGTAGGCACAGCTCCATGGAAATTGTGGCCAAACAAACTGAATGCCAGCTTTCTTAGCGGCAGCGTCTACGACCCGCATCCCTTCCGGGACAACCTCTTTGCCGATTCCGTCTCCCTGAATTGTAGCGATTCGATATGTCTTCATTCGGTCTTGAAATGAGATAGCGGAAGAGCCGTCTTGACGCAACCGGCGCATGTCTCGCGCAATTCGGAAAAACAGGGTAAATTACCGCAACGTTCCTTTCCTCTCCGTGTATGCAACACCTCGGCGAAGCCTTTATTTACGATGCCATCAGGACGCCGCGCGGGCGCGGTAAGCCGACCGGCAAGCTCCATACGCAGACTCCGCTCAATCTTGTGAGTTGTCTTCTGAAAGAACTTAGCTGCCGATATCCACGGATCGTTGAAACAGCAGACGAAGTTGTTCTCGGATGCTGTGAGCAATTTAACGATCAAGGCGGCGATCTTGCCAGATCGAGCGTTCTGCAGGCCGGTTACCGGGTGGCGACCCCTGGTTTGATGGTCTCAAGATTCTGCGGATCCGGCTTGGACGCAGTCAATACCGCGGCTGCGAAACTGATGGCGGGACAGGCGGACCTTATTATTGCGGGCGGCGTCGAAATGCTTTCCTTAGTTTCAATTTTCGGTTCGGGAGGTCCGTTGGGCTCTGACGTATCCTTCAAAGATTCGGTGGTGCAGATTCCCCAGGGACTCTCGGCCGATCTAATCGCCACTCTGCATGGATACTCCAGGTCCGATGTTGACGCCCTGGGTGCCGCATCGCAACAGCGTGCACATGCGGCGTGGGCCAAGGGTTGGTTCAGCAACTCGGTCGTTCCGATCAGGAACGGTGGCAAAGACCCGATCCTGGCCCAGGATGAACTGGTGCGCGAAAATGTGACAACCGAGAGCCTGGCGAAACTATCACCCGCGTTCGAACAGATCGGCGAAGCTTACAGCCAGTATATCCGATTTCGGTACCCGCAGGTCGCGAAAATTCGTCACGTTCATCATGCGGGAAATTCTTCCGGTATCGCGGACGGTGCGGCGGTCGTGTTTATGGCGAATCGACGAATTGGAGAAGAGCTTGGAATCAGGCCCAAAGCTCAGATCGTATCGACGGCAAGCGCAGGCGATGACCCTTGCATCATGATGACAGCCCCGGCGACAGCTACCCGCAAGGCTCTTGATCGAGCCGGATTAACGATGGCCGATATTGACCTTTTCGAGGTCAACGAGGCTTTTGCCTCAGTCGTCCTATACTTCATGGACAAAACGAAAGTGCCGTTCGAGCAAATAAACGTCTGCGGCGGCGCGATAGCGATGGGGCACCCGGTCGGTGCGACCGGCGCGATGCTGATCGGCACTTTGGTGGATGAAATGAAAAGGCGGAATGTCGAATACGGGCTTGTCACAATGTGCACCGGATTAGGCATGGGGGTCGCAACGGTCGTCAAATGCCTATGAGTCCCGAGGGTGTCGCTCGGATCGTCTGCGAACTACCGTTGGAAGCAAAGCTTGCCGACGCTATTGAGGCCGCGCTGGCCGACCCCAAAACAAACGTTTTATTTGTCGAATTTCATACCCGAATCGACAGCGAAAGCTGCGAGGTCGACCAGATTCTTGCAGGAGACCCGTTGATCGACCGGCTGCGCAGCCTGCTCCGGCGCATGGAACAGGGACCCAAGCCGGTTGTCGCGCTCATCTTTGAATCGATCGGAGGACTTCAGCTGGAGATCGCATTGGCGTGCCATACCCGGTTCACAACCGGCCAACCTGTTGAACTTGGCTTTCCCTGGCTCGAGTACGGCCTGATGCCGCTCCTGGGAGGCACCCAACGTCTGCCCCGGCTTTGCGGGATCGGCTTCGCGGCAAGAATGTTGTTAATGGGCGAGAGATTGACGGCTTCCGAGGCCGCTTCATCGGGCTTGGTCGGTTTAAAGGATGATCGGTTGCCCGAGGCGGCTCTCGAGTGGGCAAAGGCACATCCAGAGCCGAGGCAGCCTTGGGATGAGATTGCGCAGGAGCTATCGCCCGCCTATTCCCAGAGCTCGTCGAACCGGCTGCTGTTCGAAAAGGTCTATCTCAAGCTTCGGAGGCGCGTTACTCCGGAAGAGGCGGCTCCTACTGCCATTCTGCGATGCCTCCAGGACGGACTTGAACGCTCCATTGACGCGGGCATTCGCCTTGAAGCGGAACAGTGGTCGGTCGTTCGGCGTTCGCTATCGACACTGAACCGGGTGAATACGCTGCATGTCGCGAAGCAAAAGGCCATTGAAAGAATCGCTCATCAAACGCGTACGGTCAGCTGTATCGGAGTGCTGGGAGCTGGTTTGATGGGTACAGGAATCGCCTACACGGCGGCGCGGGCCGGCTGTGAAGTGGTTCTGGTGGACAACTCGCAAGCAGCTCTTGACCGTTCTGTCGAGCGCGCCCGGAAGATTGCGCAGCAAGATGCTCATTTCGGCCGACTGAAGAATGTGACACCGACCTTTTTGGATCGGATTCACCGGACGCTGGAGATCGGATCCCTCGCGCGTTGCGACTTTGTCGTAGAAGCCATTTTCGAACGCGCTTCTTTAAAGAAGGCGATGCTCGCGGACATTGCCGCATTAGCCGATCCGCAAGCCGTACTGGCATCGAATACGACAACACTCCCTATCTCGGAGCTTGCCTCAGCCTGCATCCACCCGGAACGCTTTCTCGGAATGCATTTTTTTGCACCGGTCGACCGCATGAAGCTTATCGAGATCGTCGTGGGAGAAAAAACTGCGCCCGAGACAACCGAGCGCGCGCTCGCGGTGGCAAAGGCGCTCGACAAGGCTCCGGTCATCGTCCGGGACGGTCCTGGATTTTTCACCAGCAGAGTCGTTGCAGCTTATCTGCAAGAGGCACTTTTCATGCTTCGCGAGGGCGTTTTTCCATGGTTGATCGATAATGCTGCCCAGAATGCCGGCATGATACTCGGCCCCCTTACAGTGGCCGACTTGACCTCCTTAGACCTCTTGACTGATATCTTTGCGAGTCTAGCCGTTCATCGCAGGGGCACGGCGAGATACGCGGCTGAATCGATCATGATTGTGAAGGAATTCACCAGCCGATCGCGCCTGGGAAAGAAGTCCGGGGCTGGTATTTACAATTACAACTCCAGCCAGGAACGCCTCGATTGGCCTGAACTTTCCTGCGTATTTGCGCCGGCAACTGACCAACCCGATCCACACGAAATCGAGCAGCGGCTCTTCGTAATTCAGACGATCGAAGCGCTGCACGCGATGCGGGAGGGTATCATCCAGGACCCCGCCATGGCCGATCTGGCCTCCGTACTTGGATGGAGCTACCCGGCCCATCGTGGAGGGGTCATCTCCTACATCGATTTTGTCGAGCGCGCGGAATTCCAACGGATGCGGGTCGGTCTCCAGCGCAAGTTCGGCGAACGATTTGCTCTGCCCGGCACATAGCCCTTGAGGGTTAGAAGAGCCCGCGAAACACGCGCGTGTTTTGCGGGCCATTAACCCGACCGCCTGCGATCAGGTGCGCACTCGCGCGAATTTTCGTCGAGAAAGTGAAAATGCCTCCGTATAATGCCGATTCAAGCATGATCCAACGTGATTACCTGATCGTCGGCGGCGGTGTTGGTGCTGCCAGCGTCTGTGACTCGCTGCGTCAGTATGACCCGAAAGGCACCGTGACGCTCGTCAGCAATGAGTTCTACCTCCCCTATCAACGACCTCCCCTTTCGAAGTCTGTCCTCAGGGATCACGCCGTCAATTTCGAAAGGCTCCTCGAAAGAACGGATGATTGGTATAAGAAAAAGGGCATCGAGTTGCGGTTGGGGACTTACGTGCGCGAGTTCAATATCGAACGACGCCTGGCGGTTCTCGAGAACGGGCAAACTATTGAATTTCGAAAGGCTTGTCTCGCCACCGGAAGTCGCGCCCGCCGTCCGCAAGTGGCGGGCGCAAATCTTGGAAATGTGGTTTATCTTCGGGGTTACCGCGACGCCTTGGCGATCCGGGAGATTCTGCTAAGCGAAAAGCATGTGGTCATTGTTGGATCCGGGTTTCTCGGAGCCGAAGTTGCCTCTTCCTTGCTCAACTCCGGGGCAAAGCTGAGCCTGTTAAGCCGAGACAAGGTGATCTGGCAGGAACTTCTCGATCCTGAGACCGCGCAATGGCTAACCGATTTATATCAGGAGGCCGGTATCCAATTGCTACTCAACGAGAACCTGAACGGCTTCGAAGGCAAAACAGTTATCAAGAATATCCAGACCAAAAGCGGCCTGCGATTTCCCGCGGGGCTCGCGGTGGTTGCCATCGGGACAGAACCGAATCTGCAGCTCGTAACGAATACTCCACTCAGCAGCCTGAGCGGATGCCCGGTGAACGAGTATCTGGAGACAGACGAAAAGGGTATCTATGCTGTGGGAGACATCGCACTGTATCCGGACCGCATTTATGGGGGAGCCAAGCGTATCACCAACGTCGGAATGGCGCGGCTCCAGGGACTTATTGCAGGAGGGAACATGACAGGGCGAAAACGCCAGAAATTTGAGATTGTCCCGTCCTGCTCAAGCCAGGTCCTTGGAATGCAATTCGATTTTGTCGGCGACTTCAGTACACCGCATTTACTGGCTGATGTTGAAGGCTCCAGGGACAAACGGAATTTCATTGCACGCTACCGACGTGGCGACACCCTCGTCGCGGCGGTTCTTTGCAATCGTAATTCCGGAGATCTCGAAAATGTTCAAGAAGAAGTGAAGAACAGCGTTTTGATCCGGGCAAAAAAGTGACGCGGAGAACCGTCGTCGATGAAACTCTGAAACGGTGAAACTGCTGATTCCGAGTCGTCGAAGGGAGGCTAGCTAGCTAGGTTCGAATCGGCTTACACTATTCCGCGGCGATAAACTCTTCTTTATGGCGGGCGATGAACTCATCCAGAGCCGATCGAATAGCGTTACCGACATTAGTGAGTTTGAACCAGTCGTTGGGATGCCGGACAACCCATTCCGCTAATGCGTATTTGAGAAGTTCGGCCTTATTCACAACGTCGCCTTGCTTTTCCAGCCAAAGAACGTGATAGGCGGACAGCTGGGATCGAACCCACGGATCAACCTGGTCTGGACCGTTGTTGCTAGGCGACCCTGCGCCATCTTTAGTCATAGCACTTAATCTCTTTCTCGCTGGGGGGTTGAGCGAAATTTCATCGTTTGGGATTGTGAGCAGATCAGCCAGGCCACGGGTTGAGCAATGGCTATGCCAAGACAGATTTAAGCCGAGAGACAAGGATCAACTCTGGTTTTCCCCAGGGAGTTCGCTTCTCTCCCATGAATTTCAGGCAGCAATGGCACGATCTTCGTACCCCTATCGAGACGAAACTTTCCCGGAAATGGAACGACAGAGCATCTCCGACAAGAAGAAGCAAAGCGAGGGCGCTCGCTTACTTCTTCCGGTACTCGCCACCTGTAGCCGCCTCCAGCAACGAATTCTGGAGTTGCCTCAGAGTGATTTCGTCGGTGATCTTTCGCCCCTCCGAATTGGTCACATAAAAGCTGTCAAAGGCGGCCCCCTTTTCCGTTGCGATACGAGACAACGCTAAATTGACTCCGGCTCGTGAGAGGCAGCAAAGCACGTCGTACAACAAGCCAAGGCGATCGGCGCTTTGAAGATCGATCACAGTGTAGTTTGCATGGATTTCATTGGAAATAACCAGTTTCGTCGGGAATTCCATTCCGAGCGGCAGATGAAATGCGGTGCGTTTCCTTGCTTTCTCAAGGAGTGGCGCAAAATCGAAGTCGATCTGTTCAAGCGAAGCTTGCAGGACTGACTCCACCTGCTGCAAGTCTCGCTCATCGTTAACCGGACGAAAACTTGTGTCGCAGACCCGAAAGATCCCTAACATCAAATTGTCGACACGAGTGTAGGCGTCAGCGCTAAGGATGTTGATCGAAGCCGTGGCAAACGAACCCGCGATTTTAGCCATCAACGCAGCTCGATCCCACGTACAGATCCAGCACTCGCTATGACCTTGATCCGGTTTACTGTGCCATTTGACCATGGCCGAGAGCGCCATCCCTGGATTGCCTGATCTTGACTCGACGAAGCTTCGGAATAACCGGATGTGCCCGACAATCTCGTTAACGTTATGACGTTGAAAGTAACGATCAGGCATCGAAAGAAAATGCACTTCGATCTCTTCGCCAAAGTCTTTCGCCATTCTCTTCGCAACCGATTGTTGCAAGTCTTCGCGTTCGATTCGCCGTTCTGCGAAGAACTCGCGTTGGTCATGTAAATAGCTTGAAGTAGCGTGATGCAGATGCCAAACGAGTGTTTCCTTCCAGTCAGACCAATTCAGTCCGCCCGCTCCTTGCCCATCCGCCAGGGTTAACAGCATCAGCGCATCGAGGTTTTCCGGGTTTCGAACAATCTGCGAAAAATCACCGATTGTGGCCGGATCCTCCAGATTGCGTCGTTGAGCTATTTCGGAGAGGGTCAGGTGATGATCCACAAGTAGTATGAGTACTCTTCGTTGTTCCGGAGACAGCTGGAGCCGGGCGGCGACCTTCTGGGCATTCAGTGCGCTTGCCTCCGCGTGATGGCGGGCCCCGGAAGCTTTCCCGGTGTCATGAAGCAGGAGCGCCAGATAAAGCACGTAGGGGTCTGCTACCTTCAAAAAAAGCGATTTATACGATGCTAATTTTGGATCCTCGGTATCGATGAGAGAGTCCAACTTTTCGATGCAGACCAGGGTGTGTTCATCCGCGGTATACCGGTGCAGAAACTCGTGTTGTACGAGGCAGGTCAGAGCACCGAATTCAGGCAGATATCTGCCCAGGAAATCAACCTCGTGCATCATGCGAAGAATGTGTCCGACCTGACCTTTCCGGGACAGGATGGCAGCAAAAGTCTCTCGGGCGGCCCGGGCATACTGGAAGGTTCGATTGACCAGCCTGGTACGCCGGCGAATCAACTGTTGAAGCTCCGGACTGAGTTCCATTTCGCGTTGTTGCGCGTAAAGGAAGACACGCATCAAACGGAAGGGATCTTCGTGAAAAATGTCACGGTTCTCGTAATAAATTAGCCTGCCGTGACTGTAAAATCCGTCAAAGTGCTCGGTCTTCAGTTTCCGCTTTGCCAGAAAACCGAACACTGGTTTTTCTTCGTGTTCAGTTATCGCCGGCAATAGAAAGCGCTGCGTCACGCTTTTTGTCGTCAAATAGATTGTCCTGGCGTTTTGGTAATAGTCCCGCATGAAAGATTCGCTGCGGCGAAGAAAATTCTTGTGTGGATAGTTAAGGCTGCTGGCAATTTGGCCCTGAAAGAAAAGCGTCACTAAATCTGAGGGCCGCTTGCTCAAATAATGCAGTTCGGTACGAACCCGGAGAAGGAAATCGTATGCGCGATCAATTGCGCGGCGATCGCTTTCGTTGATGTACTTCCGTTCAACCAGCTTAGCGGTACTCATGACACCGTCCCGGAAATAACAGATCCATTGCAAGTTGTGGTAGTCGCGCAACCCGCCGCAGCCATTCTTAACGTTCGGTTCCTGCATGAAAACCGAACCGCCATATTTTCGGTGGCGTTCGTCTTGATTTTCCAGACGCCACTTCAGGTAACTCTCCACCTGACCCCTGACGCAACGCTCAAAAAAGTCCCTTCGGAACTTGGAGTGCAATCGCTGATTGCCGGCTAAAAACCGCGATTCCAAGAGCGAAGTTTTGGTAGGCACATCCGAATTTGCCAGCTTGATGGCGCCATCAATGGACCGAGTCGAATGGCCAACCTTAAATCCGACATCCCAGAGCATGTACAACACTTGCTCAATAACCTCTTCGGTTTCCGCAGCGACGCGCACCGAGTCATGCAAAAACAGAATATCAACATCGCTATAAGGGTTCAGTTCGCCCCGGCCATAACCGCCGATCGCCAGGAGGGCCACCGGGGGAGTTCGTTCAGCAAAGCTGGATCCTTCCAAGGCTCCCTCAAACAAATGGCGGAGCAAGACGTCCAAGAGGTCCGCGCGATCGCGAACGATTTCAAGTCCGCCAGCTCCTGAGTAATGCTTCAAACGAAGCCGATGCTCCTCTATCTTGAGAAACTTCTTATATAAATCCAAGCGTTCCCGAAGGCGCCTACTACCCTCTGACGTCAATTGACGTTCGGCGTGCGCCAGGATTTTCTCAAGATGCTGTGACATTTACCAGAAAACGCCAGGATACACGAAACTATGAGGATTGCAGATGGGAATTTTCGTGGTCGCCCGGAGCCGTCCACCTGGATTGAGGAAATCGGGTGAACCGCTTTTTCTGGTGCGTGGCTATGCGGCGGCGTCGGCGGAGGGCTACGCTTTGAAACGCGCACGCCCGGACGCGCAGGAGCGCATCCCTACCGAGCCGGATGCGCGGAATCAAAGCTCGGCAGCCCGTTCACGGAGCTGCGCCAACTTTTGCAAAAAATCTAACTCCCTTTGACGATGCTCGGCGACTATCGCTGCAGGTGCGCGGGCAATAAAGCTCTCATTCGAGAGCTTCTTTCGAACCGTTTCCAGTTCTGTCTCCAGTTTTCCAATCTCTTTTGCCAGTCGATCCCTTTCCCCAGAGAGGTCGACCAGGCCCTCTAACGGAAGAAAGACCTGGCCCAGGGGTGTCACTGCGACGGGAAGGCCGCGCCGTGGAGCGAAGCCCGGGTCGACTTCGCAAGGGTCCGCATTAACCAGACGGGCGAAAACGCTGAAATCCCCCGGAAAAGCGGGCCTTAGAGTCATTCGTACTTTTTTATTCGACGGAATCCGGTACTCCGCGCGAAGGTTGCGGACAATAGTTGTCGCTTCGTATACCTGCCGCGCAAAAGCGATTTCGGACTGATTGAGCCGAACGCTGTCAACTTTTAGCCCCTCCAGAGGGGCAAACTGAATGCTGGAGGTCCCGAATTCCATCCGATGCCACAGCTCCTCAGTAATATGGGGCATGAACGGATGCAGGAGTCTCAAGACGCTGGACAAGACATGATCGACCACGCTCAAGCAATTGGCCCTAACACTCTGCCTTTTGCTCTGCAATTCAGTCTTTGCCGCCTCAAGATACCAATCGCAAAAATCGCTCCACACGAAGTCATAAAGCGATTGAGCGACCTCGGTGAAAAGGTAGTTGGCGTAGGCACTGTCGACGCGGTCAACAGTCTCGTTCAGACGGAGGAGAATATGGGCCGAATAGGGACTCAAGGGCTCCGGTGAAAGCGTTTCGGTCGGCGGCCCCTGTAGTCTCCGGAATCGGCAGGCGTTCCAAAGCTTGTTTGCGAAGTTTCTTCCCTCTTCGATCTGCTTCTCGTCAAAGCGGATGTCCTGACCGTGCGGCGCAATTCGCATCAGACCGAAGCGCAAGCCGTCTGCGCCGTATTTCGCGATTAAATCGAGCGGATCCGGAGAGTTGCCCAAGCTCTTGGACATCTTTCGTCCTTGAAGATCACGGATGATACCGGTGAAAAAGACATTCTCAAAAGGTATTGCTCCCTGGTATTCAAAACCTGCTATAATCATCCGGGCGACCCAGAAGAAAATTATGTCCGGGGCTGTGACCAGATCCTGGGTGGGATAAAACTTCCTTCTGGTGGGTTCATCCATCGTGGCAAACGGCCAGAGCCAGGCTGAGAACCAGGTATCGAGTACGTCGGGATCCTGCTGCCAGTGCTCTGCGTCTGGTGGCGGCTCTGTGTCGACATGGATTCGGCGGCGATCATCGTTGTGATACCACACCGGTATCCGGTGACCCCACCAGAGTTGCCGGCTGATACACCAATCCTCGATATTATCGATCCAATGTTCAAACGTCTTAACCCAGCGCTCCGGCCGAAACTGGATCTTACCCGATGAAACCGCCTCGAGGGTTTGCTGAATGCGCGGGTACTTCAAGAACCACTGCTCGCTGAGTCGGGGTTCGATCGGCACACCTCCCCGCTCGCTATATCCGACGTTGTTCTGGTATGGTTCTTCCCTGACCAGCAATCCGAGATCGCGTAATTTTTGAACAGCTTTTTTGCGGGCCTCGAATCGATCGATTCCGATAAATTCTTCACCGGCCAACGCGTTTAAGGTCCCGTCCGGGTTCAAAACATCCACTATCTCAAGCTGATGACGCTGGCCGATCGCAAAGTCGACTTTATCATGCGCGGGTGTAACCTTCAGCACTCCGGTGCCAAATGAGGGGTCAATCTCGTCATCTCCGATGATCGGGATTTTTACCCGCGGAAAAGGTCTCCAACAATGCTGGCCGATGAAATCCCGGTAGCGAGGATCGGCAGCATTGACCGCAACGCCGGTATCGCCCATCAAAGTCTCCGGACGCGTGGTCGCGATCTGAAGGTAGGTCCCCGGTTCTTCCACTACTTCGTACCGCAGGTAGTACAACGTCCCGTTTGTCGATGTGGGTATGACCTCTTCATCTGACAGGGCGGTCTGATAGAGGGGATCCCAGTTTACCATGCGTTTACCGCGGTAAATAAATCCCTTACGATAGAGATCCACGAATGTTTCCTGTACTGTTCGAACATATTGCGGGTCCATCGTAAACCGCTCTCGAGACCAGTCGCACGAACAGCCTAACCTCCTGAGTTGCTGAACAATGATCCCGCCATACTTCTCTTTCCAGTCCCAGACCTTTTTAACAAACTCCTCGCGTCCAAGGTCGTGCCTACTCTTGCCCTCGGCCCGCAACTGTTTTTCCACCACGTTTTGAGTCGCGATGCCGGCGTGATCCATGCCGGGCAACCAGAGTACCTCCTTCCCCAGCGCCCGCGCGCGCCGCGCCAGGATATCCTGGATGGTATTGTTCAGTACATGCCCCATCGTGAGCACGCCGGTAACGTTCGGCGGCGGGATCACTATGGAAAAGGCTGGCTTTGAAGACTCCGCATTCGCCTGGAAGGATTTCTGTTCGAGCCAGATCCGATACCATTTTTCCTCTACGGACTTAGGCTCATAGGCGGTTGAAATCTCGGCACTCATGGGAAGCGGAATCTGCCGCGGAGGTGGCGATTCCGCAACCTGAGAGTTCACGCCTGGCTCACTTCATTTGAACCAGAAAGTGCTCCCAATCGGGAACGTTGTGGGCGTTTCGAATAAAATAGGTCACGGGCAGCTCACGGGGAACCTGAGGCCTCTTCTTCAATTTCAGCCCCACCTCTTCCGGGAGACGGTTTCCCTTCAGGCTATTGATCCGCTTATCGGCCAGGACACAGTTTTCCCATGATGTCAGGCCGCCGCGTGAACGCGGCACAATATGGTCAATATTGCCTTCGTGTGGGGCAAGCTTTCTCCCGGTATACTGGCAATGGCCTCCATCCCTTTCCCAAATTCCCTTTGCCGAGAGCTTGGGCCGGCGTTTTGGCACTTTGTTGTATCGGGCCAAGACCAAAACTGTCGGGACCCTAACGAAGCCCCGGACCGTTCGGACTGCATAATCTTCCTCGCGCACGGGAAGACCGATCCAATCCTGCCATCGGACCGGGCGCATGTCGGCGGTACCAAACATGTCGAGAGCAGTGGCATTGCCATTTGCCATCATGCAAAAGGCCTGTGCAGGCGTCTTCACGTCGATGGCCTGCCAATTTCGGTTCAATACGAGAACCATTGCTTTGTTCAAGACGTCGTTCATTTAGCGTCTTTGGATTGTGTGTCCTGGCGAAAAACCGTTGAACAAATGCCTCAAAAGAGGCAATTCGTCCAGCAGAGAAAGCGATGACTTATGTTTCCGACCTCCGACTATCATACGCACCCTCAGGGCCACAATGTGCGACCGTACACGATCGATTTGCTGCAGCCGTGGATTGAACAATGTCTGGCCAAGGGCATTCGCAGCATCGCTTTTACTGATCATGACCGTTACGCCGCCGGCGTTGATTTCTCTGTGATTGACCGGCTGCGGGAGCGGAACCCCTACGTCAAAATCCTGGCCGGGATCGAACTTGACAATGATCCCTCAAGTTCGACAGACGGGCTGCACTGGGTCGAGAAAAACTGGGAACGGCTCGATTTTGTGTTGGGTTCTGTTCACTACTTCAGTGGGGAAACTGAGATGCTGGATCGTGCCGGCGAAACAGCGCAGATCGAGTCGCGAGGTATCTCGCGGGCGTTCGACCAATACGTGCAGGAACTCGAAAAGCTTATAGCGCGAGGCCACATCGATTGCCTGGCACACCTGGACTTAGTCAAAATCCACGGATTGCTACCTCTGAACTATGATCCGGCCAACCTGTTTCGGCCCATTCTCGAGCTGGCGAAAACAAGTGGCCTGGCAATCGAAGCAAGCACCGCCGGTTGGCGCAAGGCCGTTGGCGAACAGTATCCTCATGCATCGATTTTACAAATGGCGGTCGAACTCGACATTCCGATCACAACCGGCTCGGACGCGCATTCGTATGTCCAGGTCGCGACGGACTACGAGCGGCTGGCCGGCGTGCTCGCCGCGGCCGGTGCCACCGAGACCGTCACATTCCAGCGACACAGGCCCAACCGCTCACAAAGCCGTTTCGAGCAAAGTCACTCCCTGGACAATTCGAGTCTCCAATGAATCGATATCCAGTCTAAGGACTTGTTTGGCTGTGGCCAGGAAGGAGTTTGAGCTGTCGGTCAGAGCCACGTTCAGCTTCCCGGGCGTCTCCTTGACGTTGTCCAGACTCCACTCCATCAAAGTCTGTTTCACCGCAACTGCGCAGTTCTTCGCGGAATCAACCAAACGGATTCCAGGGCCGGCCACTTCCTCGATCAAAGGCGCCAGCAACGGATAGTGCGTGCATCCTAAAACCAACGTGTCGATTCCTGCTCCCACCACAGGATCTAGATACCGATGCAGCACTTCTCGCGTAACCTCTTCGTCCAACCAGGCCTCTTCGACCAACGGCACAAGCAGAGGACATGCCTGGCTGGTAACACGAACATCCGGATTCAACGCTTGGATAGCCCTCTCGTAGGCCTCACTCTGAATGGTCGATCTGGTACCGATCACTCCGACGTGACCATTCCGGGTCTCTTTCACGGCCGCCCGGGCGCCAGGTGCAATGACTCCGACCACCGGAACTTTCAATAATTCCTGAAGCTTCGAGACGGCCAAAGATGAGGAGGTGTTGCACGCAACGACAATCATCTTGGAGCTTTCAGCGAGTAGTAGGCCGCTGATTTCGATACTGTACCGTTCGATCGTCGATTTGCTCTTGCCGCCGTAGGGTAGTCTTGCCGTATCACCGATATAGAAAATATCTTCGTGCGGCAGCAGGTCACGCAGCGCACGAACGACGGTCAGGCCTCCGGTACCGGAGTCAAACACTCCGATCGGCCGTAGCGACGGCTCATTTTCGCGCATCTTCAGGGAGAGTATAGATATTCGGCCTCAGCGGATCCCAAACGGACGCTCCCGTGTCGGTTGGCGGCTCCTCGGAAGTCCGGCTGCGTCTGACCATCATCTGGTCCGAAGCTTCATGTCGTCGCACCGCACGGTTATAAGAGAGCACTCCCCGGAGAATCGCTTCAGCCAAGAGCTGCCTGTAGACCGGGGTTGCGATTCGAACGCGATCTTGGGCGTTCGTTAGAAAACCTCCTTCAATTAGCACGCCCGGAATGTTGGAGGCACGCAGAACGATAAAACGAGCTCGCTTGATCCCCCGGTCATTCACTCCCAGTTTCGTAATCAATGCTGCGTGCATCGCTGTGGCCAGCGCGATATTTTCGGCGTCACGTATGTTACCGACGCAAGGCTGGAAATCTGCGAAACTCAGGTTTGCGTCGTTAGTGGACGGAACTCCCCGCGGCGCCAAGCTATAGGTCTCGACCCCGCCGGCTTCCTCGCGCGCCCCGGCGTTAAAGTGCACGCTCACGAAAACCGCGTTCGATTGTCGGTTTGCAAAGGCGGCTCGATCTTCCAGAGGAATGAATACATCTGCCGAACGGGTCAAACGGACAGCGAACCCGGCTTTTATCAAAAGATCCCGCGTACGTTCCACAACGTCGAGCGCAAACGTTTTTTCGTTCCCTAATATGCTGCTCGCGCCCTGATCGTAACCGCCGTGCCCGGCGTCGAGCACCACCGTATGAACCGGCGCGGTCGGGATTTTCGCCGGACGCAAAACCGGCTCGACGAGCTTGCTTAGGTCCATCCTCGACATGAGGATCTTGTTATCCATTTTAATGATGGGAAAACTGAGAATGAACTTGAGTCCATTCAGATATAGTTCACGGGAGTTAACTCCACCCTGCATCCGGAGGGTCGCACCCTCAAGATTAATGGTGTCGTTGGAGTAGTCGACTTGGGTGAAACTGTAGAACTTCGCCACGTCTTCAACCGGAACGTAATCGCGTCCTTCATGCTTAATGAGCGTCCAGTCAAAAGCGAGCGTTCTGCAGGTAAATGAACAGAGCACCGCAATGCATATCCACCCGCCGCGCATAACGACTGGGAGAATGCTTCTGGAGCGAATGATTGGCAAGGAAAAAGGGTCTAGCGAGGCGGCGCCTGAGACCGGCGAGGCGTATCCGGCAGTTTGATCGCGCGCGACCGCGTTTGCACGCGTGAACGCCGTCGAATCGCCTCAACCTCGGTCGCGCGGGAGCGCGACCTTACCGCCGCCCTAGGCGGCTTCTTTGGTATCGCGCCTTCGGTACTGAATCCCAAAAACGAAGCCATAAACGGCCACACTCGAATGGAAGCTCTGGGGAGCGCGTCCTGGAGCGCGTCCCTACCGGCCGCTGGTCTCCTGGCCTTGCAGCTCGTACGCCAAGACGCTGAGACTGTAGATTGCGGCCGTCTCGGTCCGCAGTACGACGGGCCCAAGGCTCACCGGAATGCAACCGGCGCTTTTGGCCAATGACGCTTCCGCGGGTGTGAAATCACCTTCGGGTCCAATGAGAATAATAGCGGAGGCAGGACGTCGTCCATGTTGCTCGCGAAAGTCGGCCAAGACATTCTTGAAGCTGCGTGCGTCATCCTGGAGAGAAGCGATCAAGGGCAGCTCATAGCGGTCGAATTCGGCGAAAAACCTTTTCGAGGCAGTCGGTTCTGCAATTTCCGGAAGCCGGTTTTGCCCACACTGTTTTGCCGCTTCGATCACGACCTGTCGCCACTTTTCCCGCTTCTTCCGGGCTTCTCTGTCACCCAGTTGCACGACCGCCCGATCGGACAGGAGCGGAACGATTCTGGAAACGCCAAGCTCCGTCGCCTTCTGGACAATCAAGTCCATGTTTTTTCCCTTGGGAATCGCCTGTGCAAGAGTGATGGCGCAACGTAGAGGCTCAGCTTTCGCCGAAAGCAAGTCCTTAAGATGCACGATTCCCTTGTTAACCGCCGTGATTTCGGCCGTAATCTCCGACCCGCGACCGTCAAAGACCACGACGCGCGAGCCGACGCGGAGCCGGAGTACATCTATGCAATGATGTGCTTCAGCGGCATCCAACGCAAGAGAACCCGGCGTCCACCGCTCCGGCGGAATGTAGAACCGTTGCGTGCTCACTGCCGACTAACGGAAAAAATCCTTAGCCTTATCAAAGAACGTCTTGTGCATTGGGCTGTTGTCGTCGCCGCACAAAGACGCGAATTCTTCAAGCTTCCGCCGCTGCTCGGAATTCAGTCGGGTCGGGACCTCGACAATGACCCGAACGCGAAGATCCCCTCTGTTCCTGGTCTCCATATTTTGTACTCCGTGCCCGCGGAGACGGAACTGCGTGCCGCTCTGGGTTCCGGGCGGGATTTTTAACAGAGCGTGACCCTGAAGCGTCGGCACTTTAACCTCGCCTCCTAAAGCCGCCGTGGCAAACGAGATGGGAATGTCACAATACAAATCGTCATCCTCGCGCGTAAAGATCTCGTGTTCACGCACATGGATCACGACGTACAGATCACCCGGAGGCCCTCCGCGGATGCCGGCCTCGCCGTTCCGAGAAGAGCGGAGACGGGCGCCGTCGTCGATTCCGGCCGGGATCTTAAGTTTAATTCGCGACCTCTTTTCCAGCCGGCCGTCACCGCCACACTCACGGCACGGACGTTCAATCACCTGCCCGGTTCCTCGACATCGTGGACAGGTTTGTGAAACCTGGAAAAAACCGCGCGAGGTAATGACCTGGCCCCGGCCCTGACAGGTCGGACAGGTCGTTGCGCGAGAGCCAGCCTCCGCTCCCGATCCACCGCAATGAGTGCAAGTTTCGTGCTTCAGAATTTCGATCTCCTTCTCGGTACCGAACGCGGCTTCCTCCAAGGTGATCTGCAGATCGTACCTCAGGTCGGAACCGCGTTGCCGACCGCTCCGGTCTCGTGCTGCCGTACCTGAGCCGAATATCTGGTCGAAAATTCCGCCACCTCCCTCAGCACCCATCCCAAAGACTTCGCGAAAGATGTCGAATGGATCGTGGAAACCGCCGGCTCCGCGGCCCACACCAGCGCCGGCGCCGAACGCTGCATGTCCAAATCGATCGTACGCGGCTCGCTTGTTGTCGTCGATCAGGACTTCGTAGGCTTCCCCAAGCTCCTTGAATTTCTCCTCCGCGCCGGTATCACCGGGATTCTTGTCGGGATGATACTTTACGGCAAGCCTGCGATACGCCTTTTTGATGTCTTCGGAGCTCGCATTCCGATCAATTCCCAAAACTTCGTAGTAATCTCGTTTCGTAGCCATTCGTCATGTACTTGCGCCGGCCTTTGCAGAATCCTCCCCTACGGGTATACCTTTCGAGACCACCACGTTCGCGGGACGAATCAATCGATCCTTCAATCTGTAGCCTTTTCGGAGCTGTCGGATAACGACACCCTCTTCGACTTCGGCGTTCTCCTCTTGCGCGATCGCTTCGTGGGCATTCGGGTCAAAATGCTCTCCCGTGGCGTCGATCGTTTCCACGCCGCAGCTGGCCAGAAAATCCTGCAGCTGTTTGAAGACCATGGTCATTCCGTCGAGAATCGCCGACTGACTTCCTCCGGCCCTGGCCGCCTGCAGACCCAGTTCAAA
The DNA here is from genome assembly GCA_019233825.1 of Verrucomicrobiota bacterium. Taxonomy (GTDB): domain Bacteria; phylum Verrucomicrobiota; class Verrucomicrobiia; order Chthoniobacterales; family JAFAMB01; genus JAFAMB01. Next base: position 19,332 of record JAFAMB010000076.1, read on the forward strand.
ATTATCGAGAATCGGGATCAGGCGCTCCAGAAAATTGGCGTTGGCGTAGCGGATCGCGTCATCCTTTTCCCGCGCCATTCGTTTTCGATAGTTATCGAGGTCAGCAACCGAACGAAGAGCGATATCCTTGTATTTCTCCAACTCCACCTTCAGTTGCGCTAGTTGCTCCGGGGCTCCGCTCGACTTTTTGAAATCAGTTCCCTCGGACTGTTCCTTCGCCGGTTCTGCGCTGGCCACGGACGGTGTTTCTGGATTTTTCGTACCGGCCGACACCTCCAAAGGAGCACCCGCCGCCGGCTCCGGCGGAGCGATCGGCGTTTCTTCGATCAATTTGTTTTCCAGTTGGAACTCTTTCTGTGTGTCAGCCTTATTCATAACTTCCGAATCGCGATCAGGGTGATATCGTCATTCTGCGGATGGCTACCTACGAAGGTCTTTAAGTCGCCGGTCACGCGACTCAAGATCGCTGGAGCTCCGTCTGCCGCACTGGCCTGAATGGCCTCGATCAACCTCGACATACCAAATTCCAAGCCATTGACGTCTAAAGCTTCCGTCACGCCATCTGTATACAAAATTAAGCAATCACCGGTTTCAAGGCGGACCTTGAAATCGCCCGTTACCCTATTGAAAACGCCCCCACTGTCAATTCCGAGCGCCATCCCGGGTGGGTTAATCTTAATGACGGAATTATCCTTCACCCGGTATTGCAACGGTGCGTCGTGACCAGCCCTGGCGAGGACAAGTTCGTGATCAGCCTTTTGGGCGATCAGGTACGCCATGCTAATAAAGATATCCTCTCTGATGTCCGGATAAAGTTGATGATTCACTGCGTGCAAAACCGCCGCGGCGGATTGACTCGAACGGGCCACTGAGCGCAACACGCTGCGGCACATGGCCATGATCAGAGAAGCCGGCACTCCCTTACCCGAAACATCTGCGATTGCGATCCCAAGACGTTGCTCGTCCAACGGTATGTAATCATAATAGTCGCCGCTCACGTGGCTGGCGGGGATGTTGAGTCCGGCTATTTCGAAGCCTTCCAAAGCAGGCGCAGCATTCGGCAGCAGGATCCGCTGGATATCGCGGGCTACATCCAAATCCCGGTCGATCCTTCTTTTCTCACTGGCCTCCGAATAAACAACCGCATTGTAGAGGGCAAAGGCGGATTGCTCGACGATCGATTGAAACACGACAAAATCCGAAGGGGAAAAAGGCGTGGTCATCGGCCCGTTCGCGACCGCCAGCACACCGAGGTTCTGGTCACCATAGATCAGTGGCCCGATCATGACTGAATCCATCTCCAGGGCGGAGTGCCTCAGACGCTCCAGGCGCGGATCGCCATCCCTGCTGGAGAGAAACAGTGGTTCCTTGCGATCCCAAACTGCTCCCAGGATCCCGTCGCCCGGTTTTACGGTATGGAGTCGCAGATAACTCTCCAGGACCAACGGAGAATTAAGACTCTGCTGAGAGATATGGGGCGGTACTTCGACCAGAGGAGGGCAATCTTTCGAAATGAAGCTCGGCACCAGCAACTTGCCGGTCCGGTCCACCAGGTAGAGAGCTCCCCCATGCGCATCGGTAATGCGTGTCGCTCCTTCGACGATCAACCGGTGGAGATCAGAAGCGCGCAAGTCATCCGAGAACGCTTCACCCAACCCGTGCAAAAAATCGAAAACCCTATTTTCTTCAACCTGCAGTTCTTCTCGTGCTCTCCTGAGCTCTTCGATAACCCGACCCTGTTTGCAGACTACTCCGATCAGGGCGATGACACCGGCAGCGAGTAGTCCTATGAGCAGAAAGGACCACATTGAATCAAGCTATTTGGAACCGGCACGAAGGTCTTGCTTCAAATACTCGAGAACGTCCTTGAATCGCGTGAGGTTTTCCGGATCGGCGTCGACCAGAGCCTCGTGCGCCTCAATCATGCACTCGGCCTGATCTGAACGATCGATCGGATGGCCGGCGTCTAAGGGTGCGGCATCAACCAGCTTGTCCGTTGCCAACTCGGAAGCCTTCAATTCAACTTCGAACAGGTTGTTCAAGCCCAAATTCTGGAGCAGATCCCAGTTGCGTTCGTTGGCGTTGCAGACCAATAGCGAGCCGTTCCCAAACTCTCGCAAACGCAGGGCGATGCCCGCGAGTGTGCCCATAAAGGTTGAGTCCATCACAGGACAGCCGTTCAGATCCACCACAAAATGGCGGTAGCCTCGATCCAGCATCTCTTTCGAGAATTCCTTCAAAGCCGGGCTGTTCTGGAACGAGCCTTTGCCCTCCACCTTAACATGGATCGCCCCATTCGTTATCCCAACCAAGATGGAAGCTCGCGAATTCACAAAGCTACCGAAATATATCCGCCGCGGTGTTTAAGTGTCAAATTCAAGACTCAGACGCGACTTCATTGCCAAGTTCGAGACTGAAGGAGCGCCACAATTTTTCGATTCTCGATCAAAATAGCTCTCCAAGAGGTAATCGGTCCGTCCGTTTCGTAATCGTTGCCCAAAATCGCAAAGTCCGAACTATGGCTGCCCTTTGCATTCGGGTAGTACAATTCTCTGGCCTGGACGTAATTCTTCAAATTGGCCTGTCGATACTCCAAGCGAATAGTCAGGTTTGCAGGTCTTTTCGCACGCCAGAAAAAGGTGAAATATTGACCGGTCCTGACTGAAACGTCAGAACCAGTAAGCGCTCCCCACATTCTGTGTTTGCGCTCGAAGTCAACCATCAGGTCCTTGGTTGGGATCGGAGTCGCCCCTGGAACAATCGCCGCGTTACGAAATATTTCAAACTTGCGGAATTCAAAATCGTCACTAATGGCTTCCGGCAACACGTTGGCGCTCTCGATTGGCAGCGGATTCTCGGCTCTGACCATGATGGTGCCGACCACAACAGCAAGGCACGCCCATGAAACCAGACCTCTCATGAGAGCGATCAAACTCCGAAGGCTTAGAGGTGTCAATCAGGAGTTTCTTCGACCGCGAGAGTATTGGCTTTCCGCCAAATTCTTAGGTTTACTTTACGAATCGAATAAATTGAGATGATGAAGGTCACCTTCGAACGCGGGATTCTCCTCCCCGAGTTAGATCTCTGGTTGGACCCATGGGATGAGCGCGACACCGCTTTCGTTTCTCACGCGCACACCGACCACATCGGGAATCATCGGGAGGTCATCTTGTCGGAAACCACCGCCAAACTGATGGCGGCTCGTCTGCCGGGCCAAAGGCTGGAACACGCTCTCCCGTTCCAGTCTCCAATCCAGTTTCGCGGTGCTACGGTCACTTTGTTGCCTGCAGGACATGTCTTTGGCTCTGCGCAGGTCTGTATCAAAATGAACGGTGAAACTCTGCTCTACACCGGGGACTTCAAGTTGCGGAAAGGGAAGTCCGCTGAAGCTGCGGAATGGCTTCGTGCGGATACGTTGATCATGGAGACCACCTACGGGCTGCCTAAATATATATTTCCGCCGGCTGAACAGGTCATTGCCGCAGTGACAAAGTTTTGCGTTGAGGCCCTTGAAGAAAACCTTGTGCCCATCCTCTTCGGTTACTCGTTAGGAAAAGCACAGGAAATACTGGCAGGGCTCCATGGAAGCGGGCTCCGCATTCTGCTCCACCCGAGCGTCTACAAAATAACAAGGCTTTACGAGAAGCTACGCAAATCGCTGCCTCAATATCTTCTATACGATGAAAGCCGAGCCGCCGGTAGCGTGGTTATCTGTCCCCCGGCCGCTAATCGAACGAGGCTAGTTCAACGAATCAAAAACCGGCGAACGGCGGTCCTAACTGGTTGGGCACTCAATCCGGCAACCGTTCATCGCTACCAGTGCGACGCCGCTTTTCCGTTGTCCGATCACGCAGATTATTCAGACCTAATAAAATACGTCGAGTTGGTCCAACCGAAGCGGGTTTTTACTGTCCACGGGTTCGCCAGCGAATTCGCCCTGGATCTCCGGCGCCGAGGTATCGAGGCGTGGAGCCTCGCCGGAGATAATCAGCTCGAACTTGTACTCACCACAAATGCTCCGGCCGCTCAACCGGTTCCAATCCCAGATATCAGCACCGCAACAGAGTCCGGATTCTTGAAGTTCGCCAAAATCTGCAATCAGATTGCACAGCTGACAGGCAAGCTCAGAAAAATAGATATTCTTTCCAATTATCTGGTTTCCTTGACGGAAGAAGAATTGCCTGTCGTGGCAACATTTCTCACGGGGCATGCTTTCTCCCGAAAAACCGGGAAAACCTTGCAGGTTGGCTGGGCGGTTATCAGCAAAGCACTGATCCAGGCCAGCGGCTTAAGTGAAACAGACTTCCGCAACATTTCCGCCGGATACGGAGATGCCGGGCGGGTCGCTTATGACGTATTGTTGGGCCGGACAACCTCCCGCGAGATACCTATCCGAGAGGTTGCTGACACGTTCGCTGCGATCCAGGATGCGATTGGGCCGATGGCAAAAACGGCGCTCCTGGCCGATTGTCTGCAAACCATCGGCCCTGACTGCGGAGACTACATTGTTCGGATCATGACCGGGGATCTTCGCATCGGTTTGAAGGAAGGCCTTTTGGAAGAAGCGATTGCGGCGGCATTCGCACAACGCCTCGGACAGGTTAAAGAGGTGAATATGCTAACAGGCGACATTGGTGAGACCGCGCAGCTCGCAAAAGCGAACCGACTCTCTGCCGCGAACCTGACACTGTTTCAACCCGTCAGATGTATGTTAGCGATTCCCGAATCCTCGGCCGAAGAGATTTGGGACCGTGTCCGGTCGGACTTCGCGGCGGACTTTGCTCTAGCCGAAGCCAAGTACGACGGTGTTCGCGCCCAACTGCATGGAGCTGATCATCGGACGGAGCTCTACAGCCGAGATTTGCGCAACATTTCTGAAGAATTTCCAGAGCTGACTTGTCTTCGGTTCGCCGAAGATCTGATTCTCGACGGAGAACTCGTGGCCTTCGGGCCGGACCGGAAACTATCGTTCTTCGACCTGCAGCGACGCCTGGGAAGAAAACGTGCTCTAGACCTTTTTGAAACCGATGATATTCCAGTGCTCTATATGGTGTTTGATCTCCTATGGTTGAATGGCGAAACCCTCTTGAAAACGCCGTTAAAAGAGCGACGCCGGCGCTTGGACCAATTGGCGCTTCCGGATCGAGTCAAAGTCTCTCCAATGCGGGAAGTTACTAGTATCAGGGAGATAGACGAAGCCTATCAGGCAGCCAGGAGTGAATCTTATGAGGGCTTGATGATCAAAGCTTCGGATAGCCTCTATACGCCAGGCAGACGTGGCGGCGCTTGGATCAAATTCAAAAGAGAGTTAGCAACCCTCGATGTCGTAGTAGTCGGCGTCGAACAGGGCCACGGCAAACGCAGTCATGTGCTGAGTGACTACACCTTTTCTGTGCGAGATGAAGAAACCGGCGCATTGCAAACGATTGGAAAGGCCTATTCAGGACTTCGAGACGACGAAATCGAAGAATTAACGGAGCACTTCCTTCGAACAACGATTCGTCACGAACACCATTTCCGCGAGGTCGTCCCTGAGATAGTTCTAGAGATCGCTTTTGACTCCGTGCAGCCGAGTGATCGCCACGCCAGCGGGCTTGCTTTACGGTTTCCACGCATCAAAGCTATTCGGCGTGACAAAAAAGTTACGGAAATCGATACGGTCCAGTATGCCAGGCGACTCGTTCATCAGGTGTAAGCGCTAGCCC
>JAFAMB010000033.1 GCA_019233825.1 Verrucomicrobiota bacterium
GCATCGCTCAACATGGCCTCGATGAATTTTGGGCTCTTTCCAATGCTGGAACGCTTCAATGAGTTTCAATACTCGTGGGAGCGCGATTACCTAGAAAGCAGTAGGGATCTGGTATTTCGGAATACCTTTAAGGATGTCGAGTACGCACTGCGAACATGTGCTGATAACGGCACCCGCTTTGAATTTGAGTGCTACGACATAGGTCACCTCTATAACTTGGCGCATTTTCTCGATCGCGGGTTGGTGCAGCCGCCGCTTTTTGTTCAGTCGGTGTTTGGTATTTTAGGCGGAATCGGTACGCATCCCGAGGATGTGGCACACATGAAGCGCACCGCCGATCGACTGTTTGGCGGGGACTACCGCTGGTCCGTCTTGGGTGCCGGACGCAAGCAGCTACCGATCGCCGGCTTGGCTGCCGGGATGGGTGCCAACATACGCGTGGGTTTGGAGGACAGCTTGTGGATCGGACCAGGTGAACTGGCCACAAGCAACGCGGCTCAAGTGCATCGCGCCCGGCAAATCATCGAAGGTCTAGGATTCGAAGTCGCCACACCGGCAGATGCGCGTAATGCCTTACTGCTGAAGGGCAGCGATAAGGTAGCCTTCTAGGATCTGGACGCTGGGGTCATGGACGCTGGGGTCAGCCGTTGACTTATGACTTATGTATCGCTTCGCAGTTAATCATCCATGGAGTGCCGGATTGATCGATTAACATGCCGAAGCGCAGCGCCCAGAAGGTCTCCTCGAGCGGCATCCGCACTGTGCCTTTCTCGGCCAAGGCGTTAAAAATGCGTGGATTACGTTTCCTAAGAAATTCAAAAAATGGTGGGCGGTGTGGGCGAGGGGCCGCCTTCAGGTGGTCCGGACTGCGCCTGCAACCCTCGGGCGCCGCCGCCGGCCATCGCGAGGATGAACAGAGCGTTGATAAGCCCACCGGTCGATCTGTTTATGAAACACTTCTTTCATCATTGAGGCTTGAACTGTAAGGCTCCCGCTAAGCCGTCTGCAGGACAAGCTTACCAAGATAGTGCTCATCAAGCGCCCGATGCGCTTCGGCGGCTTGGTCGAGCGGAAGGCTCCGCGCGACATGGACCTCGAACGGCCCGATCCCCGGCGCCCCAGAAGACTCGATAAGGCGATTGAGTTTCTCGATCGCCTGTGGGTCGGGCATACCGTCGTAAGAGTCGGCATCAATTCCAAACGGCGGCTTGGGCACGGGTTCGACACCGTTGGGATACGCGACGCGCCCTCCAGCGCGCATCGCGGTGAGAGCCTTGTCGGCTGCGGGTCCGCCGGCGGTGATCAGCGCCGCATCAAGTCCACTGGGCGCGAACTGGCGCGCGGCGGCTGCGATGTCGTCCTTGTGTCCGTCGACCACCACATCGGCACCCAGCTTCTTGATCAGCGCCACGCCGTCGCTACCCGAAGCGATCGCGAACACACGGGCGCCCATGCGCTTTGCGAGCTGCACGGCGAGATGGCCGATGCCGCCGCTGGCACCGAAGATCATGACCGACTCGGCGGGCTTCAGGGCCAGCGTGTCATCCAAGCCGCGAAGCGCGGTCATCGCGTCCACGGGCATCGCGCCCGCCTGCCGGGTCGCCAGCTTGCCGGGGATGCGCGAGACGTCGTCAGTCTTGACCGCGGCGTACTCGGCGTAGAAACCGCCCTTGGGATTCAGGAAGCTGAAAGCGTAGACGCGGTCGCCTGGCTTGAGCCCTTTGACGCGATCGCCTATGGCCGCAACAGTCCCCGCACCATCGGAGCCAAGCACATAGGGGAACTTTGGCTCGATACCGAATTCCCTGGCGAAGCCGCCCTCGCGCTCGAACGGGTCCCATTTGCCCACGCCGGCCCACTCGACATGGATCAGCACCTCATTTGAGCCAACCTCGGGCACTGGAAGGATTTGCAGTTTCATCGTCTCAAGACCACCAAAACGATCGAGCGCGATCGCCTTCATCGTGCTCTGCGTTGCCTGAATCATCGTCTGTGACATTGGTTACGCTCCTATTATTTTGGTATTGTTCGCCCCTGATCTTTTCCATCCAGTCGACGAGCTTACCGTTTTGTTGTTTGTTTCGCTAAACTGAGAGGAAGTGCCTGGCGGCGCGGCGCGCCCGGTGCGAAGATGAGCACGGGCGCGACCGGGGTGCCTCCGACTGTTCGTGCACACGTTCCTGCACATTTTTCCATTCTACCTGACAAGCTCAACCGTCAAGCTTAGAGAGCCGGGCACTCTTGCCATCAGGTTCCATAAATGTGCAGGAATAATGACGGCAGCGCCGTTGTTTTTGTTGCTCCGGCTGAATTGAAACCTAAGTTACAATTCACCCTGGTTGGTAGCTAGGGTTCCGTCCCTGTGGGAGTCTGGACTGCTTAAGCGCATCCGGGGCGGTCTGTCGTTCGTGTGGCTTGTTGATATTCTTCAGGGCTTCGTTTTCTTGCCCTGGATCGTCTGGGTCATCTGCTCTGAAAAACCCCGGCTTGGATGGGCGGAATGGACCTTCATCGTCGGCAGTGCGGTAATCCAACGGTGAGATCCTTGCCAGAACGGTCTTATGTCCGCAGCCGACGTTGCCGATACCTTTACCCATCGGCCGTATCTGCCAACCCTGTCATAAAAATAACACCGGAAATCAACTGCTATTGACGAGACCGAAATTCGGCAACCGGCGCTGAGAAAATCATCGGGAACAAAAAGTCCCGCAAAAAGTGGTTTCTATCTGCCATTCAGTCGGTTACCTGTCGCCGGGCATTGGCCCTGCTTATGCTACGGTCTAGATTGACGGCATGAATGCGTTCCCCAACCCAGCTATTCTGTTGCTGTTATTTGGTCTGATCAATCCGGCGCCGGCAGCCACTCTGGAGATTGATCACCAAAAGAGCAAAATCGAAGTCGAAGCCAAGAGCACCCTCCAAGACTTTTCCGGCACACTTGAAAAGTACGAGCTGAACATTGCCTTTGATCCGAAAGCAAATGCCCCCACCAGGGCCGATCTGACTTTTGACTTCAAAGACCTCAATACTGGCATCCAAGGACGAGATAGCGACATGCTGAAATGGTTAGCTTACTCAGCTAATCCGAAAGCCACATTTCACCTTACCGGATGGAAACGAGAAGATTCTCAGTTCATCGCACGCGGCGAACTCTCCATTCACGGTGTTAAGCGGGAGGTGACGATATCAGTCAAGGTAGAAAAAGGTGGCGACACTTATCACATAAGAGGAGTCGCCGGCTTGGATTATCGCGACTTTCAATTGCCAGTAATCCGCAAAGCCCTGGTGCTAACTGTCGATCCACACCTGACGGTAAAGTTCCACCTGGTGGGGAAAGCGGAGCTTGCGCGGTAAGTCGAATTGAATACCGGCTCGAAATCTATGCTACTTTGCCTTGGCTTCTGGTTTCTCCTGCGGCGCGGGCTGATCAACAAACTCGATGTAGGCCATCAGCGCTGAGTCACTCGGTCGCGGACCAAGTTTCACGATTCGGCAATAGCCGCCAGCGCGGCTACCGGTCCGTGGCGCCAGTTCCGCAAACAACTTTCGAACAGCCTCCTTCTGGCGCAGGAAAGAAAAGGCCGTCCGCCGGGCGTGAAGATCGCCGCGCTTACCCAGGGTAATCATTTTTTCTGCAAGCGGTCGCACCGCCTTCGCCTTTGCCAAAGTCGTTTTAATGCGATTATGCTCGATGAGACTGCAGACCTGATTCGCCAGCAACAGGTTCCGATGCTCGGATTTTCGGCCCAGCTTAATCGTCTTTTTCGCGTGACGCATAGTTTCTTACAAAGACACCAGTTTCCCGTCGTCACCCCGTTCGCCGCCCATCGGGGGCTCCACCAGTCCTGATTCAAACTTCATCCCGAGGCTGAGACCGAGCTGTTGCAATTTTTCTTTAATCTCGTTCAAAGACTTTTTACCAAAGTTTCGGTACTTCAGCATTTCGGCTTCGGTCTTCATCGCCAGTTGACCTACAGTCGTGATGTTTGCGTTATTCAAGCAATTCGCCGCACGGACGGAGAGCTCGATTTCGTTGACACTCATGTTAAGGAGTTTCTTCAGTCGGGTGTTCTCCTGGCTGACTTCCTCGGGCGTTTCATCAAACTCGACTTGGCTATCGTCGTAATTCACGAACACATCGAGATGATGACGAAGGATGGCTGAAGCCTGGAGCAACGCATCGTCGGGTGTGATCCGCCCGTCGGTCCAGATTTCCAGAATCAGCTTATCGTAATCGGTGCGCTGGCCAACGCGGGTGTTTTCGACGTTGTACTTGACACGGATCACGGGCGAAAAGATGGAATCTATCGGAATGACACCGATTGGCATGTCAAGACGCTTGTTCTCGTCCCCGGTGAAAAAACCGCGTCCGACACGAACGTCGAACTCTGCTTCAAATTTCTGCTTCTTGTCGAGCGTGCAGATCACCTGATCGGTGTTCAACACCTCGATACCCTGGACCGTCTGAATGTCCCCGGCAGTCACTTGGCCTTCTTTTTGCACGTTGATTGTGATCGTGCGCGGCTCGTGGTCGAGGGCCTTGAATTTGATCTTTTTCAGGTTGAGAATCATGTCGGTCACGTCCTCGACGATACCGGTCAGGGAAGCGAACTCGTGTTGTGCGCCGGTAATTCGCACAGAAGTGATCGCCGCTCCTTCCAGAGAGGACAAAAGAACCCGGCGCAAAGAGTTTCCAACAGTATGGCCGTAGCCTGCCTCAAATGGTTCAGCGATGAATTTGGCGTATGTTTCAGTTGCGGTGGCCTCGTCTTTGCTGAGGCTTTTGGGCATCTCGAAGCGTCCTAAACGAACGGGCATATGCATATCAGGTAGTCTCTGCCGGGTTACCCCTGGCGCGTGCGGTTAAGGGCCAGGCGGCCGAAACCCAGGGACCAACGGCGATTTTTTGTCTCGCGCGGAGCCCGCAGTCAGCCACAGAGGCGCAACCATGTCAAGGCGAAATCGTGTTTTTGCCTTGACCGGCGGAGCCTGTTTCCAGACCTTTTTTTCTTGGTTGACGTACCGGCAGCGCCTACGCTTGCCCAATCCGCTCCCCCTATGGAGAAAACGATTTGCATAATTGGGGCATTCGACACCAAAGGCGAAGACTTCTCGTTCTTGCGTGACCAAATCCTGAAACATGGTGAGCAAGCGCTGACGGTGAATATTGGGATTTTGGGCACTACGACCCTGTTCGGCGTTGACTTTGAGGCCGGCGACGTCCTAAAGGCTGCCGGACTGAGTCTTGAAAATATTCGCGCCCGCAAAGATAAGGCCGAGGCGATGAAAGCCCTGGACCAAGGCAGCCCGAAACTGATCCGTGCACTCTACGACCAGGGTAAATTTGATGGGATTATCGGCATGGGTGGTTCGGGCGGCTCGTCAATCATAGCATCGGCGATGCGCGCGCTCCCGATCGGTGTACCCAAGGTCCTCGTCTCAACGGTCGCGTCTGGCGATGTCTCGTTTTACATCAGAGGCAAAGACATTACCATGATTCCTTCCATCGTCGACGTGGCCGGCTTGAACCGAGTCTCGCGCTTGATCTACACACGCGCGGCTGGCGCCATTAGCGGCATGGTAGAAACCGAAGCGCCCGCCACAATCCTAGATCGCCCGATCATCACGGCTTCGATGTTTGGCAACACGACCGATTGCGTGCAGGCCTGCTCCAAGTCCTTGTCTGCGAAAGGGTTCGAAGTCATGGTCTTTCACGCCACGGGTTCGGGCGGACGTGCCATGGAAACCCTGGTGGCAGACGGCCTGGTCGAGGCAGTCTTGGACATAACCACAACCGAGTGGGCAGACGAAATTTGCCATGGCATCTTCAGCGCCGGACCTGAGCGACTTAGTGCTCCGGGACAACGCGGCATTCCCCACCTGATCGTTCCAGGATGCGTCGACATGGCCAATTACGGCGCACCTGCAACCGTGCCGGAGAAATACCGGCTCGAAAAACGATTGTTTTATGAATGGAATCCGTCGGTGACATTGATGAGGACGAACGTCGCGGAAAACCGGCGGATGGGGGAAATATTTGCGCAAAAAGCCAATGCTGCGAAAAGTCCAGTCGCGTTTCTCATCCCGCTGCGTGGTGTCTCGATGCTGGATGGAGATGGGCAACCTTTTTGCGATCGGGAGGCCGATCGGGCGATGTTTAACGCGATCAAGGCCAACCTGAAACCGGAAATACCTGTCGTCGAGGTCGACCTGAACATTAACGACCCGGCCTTTGCCGCACGAGCAGTCGATATGATGCTCGCATTAATTCAGAAAAAAGAGAAATCCTAGCCGGGAGATTGCTGACCGATGCAGGCCCAGATCTAACGTCGAGCAAAGCGGATATTCGGAAACGCCAACATCGGGCTATGCAAAACCGAAGCGCAAACCCAAAACTCAAAACTCAAAACCCAAAACTCAAAACCCCATACCCTCCATGCCTTACACAAGACGGGAGATTCTGGATAGACTGGGCCAAATAATCGCCAGGGGGCTTCCGATTATCGGTGGTGGCGCCGGGACAGGGATTTCGGCGAAATTCGAAGAGGTTGGCGGTGTCGATCTGATCGTCATTTATAACAGCGGCCGATACAGAATGGCGGGACGTGGTTCACTCTCCGGTCTGATGCCGTATGGTGATGCTAACGGAATCGTGATGGAGATGGCGTCTGAAGTGCTCACGGTCGTCAAACACACCCCGGTCCTGGCTGGTGTCTGTGGCACTGATCCATTTCGACAAATGCCGTTATTCCTGAAGCAGGTCGAAGCTGCGGGGTTTTCCGGGATTCAGAACTTCCCAACGGTCGGCCTGATCGATGGACTGTTTCGCCAGAATTTGGAAGAAACCGGTATGGGGTATGGCCTCGAGGTTGAAATGATCCGCCTCGCGCGCGAGATGGATCTGTTTACCAGCCCGTATTGCTTCAATCCGGATGAAGCCACGGCAATGGCGCAAGCGGGTGCGGACGTTATTGTCGCGCATCTCGGACTCACCACAAAAGGTTCCATCGGAGCGACCACGGCAGTGACGTTGGAACGAGCACCCGAGAAGGTCCAAGAAATCGCCGACGCCGCAAAGCGGGCAAATAAGGAGGTGATCGTCTTATGCCACGGCGGCCCAATCTCCGAGCCGGAGGACGCCGAGTACGTGTTGCAAAGAACAGCGGGCGTGCACGGATTTTACGGCGCCTCGAGCATGGAACGGCTCCCGGTTGAAAAAGCGATCACAGAAACGCTGAAAGCGTACAAGGCCATTCGACTGAAGAAGTGAGAAGGGGAGAAGGCAGCTAAATAAGCTGCCTGCGTTCCTTCACGCCATCCCCTCCTGAACCCCTGCACTCCTGACTCCTTCCCAAAAGCTTACGACCGGCCATCCTCGGACATCTTGTGGATCAAATACCAGAAATAGAAAACGTAGAACTCCCACATCCAGCGTCGTTCGTAATCTGCTAACCGGGTAATCTCGACCGTGGCTATCCAGGGACAGCTTCCCGGGACGGCAGGCGGCGACCTAGTTTCGAAGTAATCCGAGCTTCCTGAACTAAACTTTTCTATTGCTTGCTTCCAAGTGAGATATTCCGCTTCTTGCTCAATGCAGAAGCATGCCCAGCTGAGACGGATCTGGCCTACTCCCACGAGATTTCGACGAAATTCGAATTCGCCCGATTTTTTGCCAGGATTTGCCGTGGTATAGAGCCAATAGTTGCTATTGGAGGGGATTTCGACCGGGCCAGGCAGAAGATCGGCTTGCTCGAATTGGGCCCAATGCCAGTCGGTAAAATGGTGCCGCTCACATTTCTTCAGCTCACCCGTGTTCATCGCGAGGTGCCAGAGCCAATTGCGCATGTCCAAGACTAACGCACAGGCAATGACCCTGCCACGGGGCGGTAAGCTAACCGCTCTTCTGCCGTTGCCAACTACATCAATGTAACCCCAATCGAATTTTGGACTTGTTTCGCTATGCGTGCAGAGAGCGCTTGTTTGGGGCGCTCCCAGGCTTCCGGCCGCTCGCTCCTGAACTCCTGGACTCCTGTAACTCCTGAACCCCTGACTCCTGAACCCCTGACTCCTGAACCCCTGACTCCTGAACTCCTGAACTCCTGACTCCTGAACTCCTGAACTCCTGAACTCCTGAACTCCTGACTCCTGAACTCCTGACTCCTGAACTCCTGACTCCTGAACTCCTGACTCCTGAACTCCTGAACTCCTGACTCCTGAACTCCTGACTCCTGAACTCCTGACTCCTGAACTCCTGACTTCTCGAGTTCCGAGATCTCTACCCCCCCAAAATACTTGCTGCTCGACATATTCCTCTTTATTCACTTTAAACACTAGTTATGCGCAAAGTCCTTAAAGCCGCTCAGGGACCTTTAGAGATCA
>JAFAMB010000012.1 GCA_019233825.1 Verrucomicrobiota bacterium
CCGATTATGGAAGCCTGGAACGATAACCCACCTGAGGATTTTCCAAATTATGCGGCGGGAACCTGGGGACCGGAGGCGGCGACAAAACTGATCGGGAGAGATACCAACCATTGGTGGTCCACTGAAACCCATTAATTCAAAAGTCCATGACTGAGACATCAGTTGTCTCAGAGATTTTGGGCTGGTACGTATCGCCATCGGATTCACAATATATCCGGGATCGAGTCATCGATTGAGATGGATCCAGATTTTTCGCTGATTCATGCGCGGCTATCGCACGAAGACGATCTTATAAACCAGCGTATATCCTGGTTAGTCAATTCGCAGTCGTTTCTGCTCACAGCTTACGCCATTACGGTGAATGGGCTCGCCGCAGACGCCAGCAAACCGCTGGCGGCCATCCAGCGGAAGTTGCTCGATTTGTTGCCGATAGTCGGGATCGGGTGTGTAGTGCTGGTTTCTGTCGCATTGACAGGTGGGCTCTTCGCGATCAACGAGCTCAGGCATTTTGCCTCGACGCGATACGCCAGGGACCGACTATTTCTTGTCTGCAAGCCCAGGAATCAGTTTCTTGGTGTCAGCGCGCCGGTGCTGATCCCGGTAGTTTTTCTCGTCATCTGGTTAGCCATACTATTGTGAAGGAAGCGAAAGCTCCGTGCAATTCGCCGGACCAGAGAGGCCGTTTTTCCAGGGCCTGATCTATTACGATTTTGGTTTTGCGGGTTGAAACTCCGGATCGCCGACTTGCCAAAGCACAAATGCGAGTAAGTCAGTTGAGCGGCGAATTTGTTGAGCCCGGGTGTTGCCGATGCCGTGTCCGCTCTCGTAATCGATATCCAGTAGCACCGGCTTGCCGCTGGTCGTGTCCGCCTGGAATCGGGCTGCCGCTTTGGCCGACATCCAGACATCAACCCGCGGGTCGTTATAGCCGTGGTAAAACAACAACGCAGGATAAGCGGTTCCCGGCATGATATGCTCATAAGTGCTCATTTCCCGGAGCGCTTCGAATTCAGCCTTATTTTTCACCGTTCCGAATTCCGGTATGTTCGGAGGGCCGTTGGCTGTCAGCTCGGCGCGGAGCGTGTCCAAGGCGCCGACAATTGGACAAGCGACTGCGAACAGATCGGGACGCTCCGTGACGGCTCGGCCAATCAGGATGCCGCCAGCGCTTCCGCCCAGACCCACTAATTTGTCTTTGGCGGAATAGCCGTTCTTAATTAGATACTCGCCGCATGCGATAAAGTCTTTCCAGGTATTCGGTTTGGTAGCTTTCATGCCGGCTCGATGCCAGGCGTCACCATAAACTCCACCGCCACGAACGTGAGCAACCGCTCGCCACAATCCATGTTCGAGCCCTGCCAGCATGGAAGGAGAGTAGGCCGGCTCGTCGACGACGCCGTAGGCCCCGTAACCTTGAAGCCAAACCGGACGGCTGCCATCTCTTTTGAATTTCTTCAGTCCCAGCACTGATAGCGGAACGAGTGTCCCATCGTAGCTCTTCACCTTCAATTCTTCCGACACAAGGTCCGGCGGATGATCGTAGGGTCCCAGCGGCTGGAGGTTCAAATCCGTCGCCACACCCTGGTCAGGGCTGTAGCGACAAAACGCCGCGGCTCTGGTCCAACTTGTGAGATCAAATAAAACACCCGGTATTTGAAGATCACCGATTGAGTAATCTTCAAGTCCATAAAAGCTGGGCCACCCCTCGTATGGCAGCGGGATTTCTACGGCTGTGTTCGGCTCGCTTTCTCCAATTTTGTATAGACGACAGTCGACGCCGTCTGACGCCGTGTAATAAATCGCATCTCTGGCCGAAATAATCTGTTGAATGACCTTCTCGCTTTCGGGAATCACTTCTTTGACCGGTCCAAGCTCTCCGTCACGGAACGTTCTGGCTATGATCTTAAACTTTGGCGCGTTTTTATGGGTCAAGAAATAAAGGTCAGACCCGAGAATGCCTGCGCCGGTCACCTGGTCATCAAAATCGCAGAGCTGTAACCATTTGGCGTTCGGGCCGAGATCCTTAAAGGGAGTCGCATAAAACGCCACTTCGTTTTGCACGAAATTGCTGACGACGGCAAAACAGATGTCGGAGCCGGGAACGAGAAGAATTGCCGCAGCTTGTTGAGGCGTGAACTGGATGGTTGGATTAGCACCGGAAGCTAAGTAGACTTCATCCTTTTCCGGATCTAAGCCGAGTTCATGCAATCGGGCCTTTGAATAAAAGTACTTCTCAGTCGCCGGTTGGCCCGGCTTCAGTTCCTGAAGCTGGGTGTAAAGGAAACGACGGCCATCCGGCAGCCATGAGACAACGGAGCCTTCGCACCGGGGAATGACATCGCCTGTCTCCTTGCCCGTCGCAGTCTCTACAACGTGAATGAAGGCATTTTCCGATCCTTGCGCCGAAATGCCAAATGCAACGTGGGATCCGTCCATTGAAGGTGCGTAGAAATTGATGGCGTGCGGCTTTCCGTCCTGCTTCCCAAACTCGTCGGGATTCACCAGGACAACTTCATCGGCGGAGACCGACTTTCGAAAACAGAGTTTGGCAGTGTTCTGACCGGCGGCCGTTTTCAGGTAGAAAAGATTGCCGTTCGCCAGAAGGTGCGGGCGAGAGATGGTCGCAGGTTCGCTGTTGACCAGTTCGGCGATGCGCGCTTTGAGCTTCCCGTACCCCGGCATTGAGTCCAGAGTTCGCATTGTGAAATCTGCTTGCGCTTTGAGCCACTGCTGCGCCTCGGGATCCTGCTTGATATTTTCCATCCAGCGATAAGGATCCTTAATTTTTATTCCCCAGTATTCATCCTCAACTTCGTGCACCGGCGCCTTCGGAGGATCATCTTCGGCGAGCACGCAGATGGTGGTCGCAACCCATATCCCGAATATAAGCAGGATCGACAGTTTCATTGAGCAGAGTGTATCTGTTTCGGAGCTTTTCTCTATTCATTTGGAATCTTTGGGCGAGTGCGCATCAACCGTGCGACGATCCCCGTCCATCCGGTCTGATGGCTGGCGCCGCAGCCACGCCCCGTCTCGCCGTGAAAATATTCATAGAATAGGACCAATTCTTTCCAATGTGGATCGGAAGCGTACCGCAGGTCCTGACCATGGCAGGGGCGTCGACCTTGGCTGTCCGGTAAAAAAAGGCGGACCAGTCGATGGGCAATCTCATCCGCAACTTGCTGAAGATTCTTAAGAACGCCTGAGCCGGTTGGGCATTCGACTTTAAGGTCATCCCCGTAGAAGTGGTAATAACGTTCCAGGGCCTCGACGATCAGATACGTGATTGGAAACCACACCGGACCTCTCCAGTTTGAGTTGCCACCGAACAAAAAGGTGTTCCCTTCGCCCGGGACGTAATCAACGCGGTACTCCTGGCCGTCCCCGTGAAAGATGTAAGGCTGCTTTGCATGCGCCTTCGAAAGCGATCGAATCCCGAACGGAGCAAGGAACTCATTCTCATCCAGAAGATAGCGCAGGATCCGACAAAGCCGTTCTCTAGACGGTACGGCTAGAAGGCGGTGGGTACGGCCTCTCCTGGTGTCTATGGAAATCAATGCTGCGAGCTCCTGGCGATATTTCAAGAACCACTCCAGGCGGCGCCGGAAGCCTTTGAAGGCGACGATGTGTTCCTCTTCGAGAACCTCTACGGCGACGAGCGGAAGCAATCCCACAAGCGATCTAGTCTTTAGCGGTATGGTTTTTCCATCCATTTTCAACTGATCGTAATAGAAACCGTCCTCTTCATCCCACAGCCCGTGGCCTCCGAGTTCGTTCGTGGATTCACAGATAGCGACGAAGTGTTCGAAAAACTTGGATGCCATGTCCTCATAGGCTGGGCGGGTTCGGGCAAGCTCCAAGGCCATCGACAGCATGGTTAAACAATAGAATCCCATCCACGCCGTCCCGTCAGCCTGTTGGAGGTAGCCCCCCGTCGGCAGAGGTCTGGACCGATCGAATACGCCGATATTGTCCAAGCCCAGAAAACCTCCGGAAAAAATGTTATTACCTTCGGTGTCCTTGCGATTTACCCACCAGGTGAAATTCAATAGCAACTTGTGAAAAACGCTCTCCAGGAAGTCGACATCGCGTTTCCCGCGCGGATCACTAATCTTATAGACTCGCCAGGCCGCCCATGCATGGACCGGTGGATTGACGTCAGAAAAGGCGAATTCGTAGGCCGGGATCTGGCCGTTCGGGTGCATGTACCATTCTCGTAGAAATAGTTGCAATTGGGCCTTGGCGAAGCTCGGATCGAGATGAGCAAACGGCAGCATGTGGAACGCCAGGTCCCAGGCGGCGAACCAGGGATACTCCCATTTGTCGGGCATCGAAATCACGTCCCGACTGTATACCTGCAACCAGTCATGATTCCGCCCCGCCCACCGGATGGCCGGCGGTTTGGGCTGATATGCATCACCGGTCAGCCAGTCTTTCACGATGTAGTGGTAGAACTGTTTGCTCCAAAGCAAACCCGCGGATGCCTGTCTGGCTACGTTCTTCGACTCGGGATCGAGGCCCCCGATCAGCCACTCATAGTACTCGTCGGTTTCACTTTTCCTCTTGTCGAACAGTTCGGGGTCCGCCTCAGATTTGCCATCCCACTCGGCCAGAGAGACGAGCCGGAGATAAACGCTCCGCGACTCCCCCGCGGCAAGTTTCATGCGATAGACCGGAGCGACCTTGGTCCCGTGAAGCCTCGGATTAGTTGCCGTTTTGTCACCCGAGACAATGTACGCGTGAAACGAATCTTTCACGAAGGGCAAGTAATCCTCGGATCCAAAAAGGCGCTGAAAATTTGTCTCGTTTTCAGTGAAGAGGAATTCTTCGGTCGGCTCGCAGAAAAAGTACATCGGTGCGAGTGTTTCGTGTTGAGTCTGGATACGGCCGTCGTTGTCACGCCAGATTCGCGGTTTGAGAGTGCACCCCTCATGGGAGCAGCCCCATATCCAGGTATTGCGAAACCAGAGGGTGGGGAGAACTGTGATCTCGGCGGCTTCACCGGCGCGATTCGCCGCGGTGATTCGGATATGGATATCATCCGGAGTTCGTTTGGCGTATTCGATGAACACATCAAAGTAGCGGCTCCCTTCAAATACGCCCGTGTCGATAAGCTCATACTCGGGGAGGTCACGCCCGCGCCTGCGGTTCTCGCGAACCAGTTCATCATACGGGAAGGCTGCCTGCGGGTATTTGTAAAGGGCTTTCAGGTACGAATGCGTCGGCGACGAATCGAGGTAAAAGTAACACTCCTTAACGTCCTCTCCGTGGTTTCCTTCCGGTCCGGTGAGCCCGAAGAGACGCTCCTTGAGGATATGGTCGCGACCGTTCCAGAGCGCGAGAGCAAAGCAAAGCCGGCATTCCCGGTCAGTGATCCCCAGTAGCCCATCCTCTCCCCAGCGGTAAGCGCGGCTCCTGGCATGATCGTGGGGAAAATAATCCCAAGGATCGCCTCCATCGGAATAATCTTCGCGAACGGTGGCCCATTGACGTTCGGCGAGGTAGGGACCCCACCGCTTCCAGTTTTTTGCCCTGGATCGGTCTTCTTGCAGACGCTGAAGTTCGTCGTTCATAAGTAATAACGCCGTCGCCGCTAATTAATTAGAGGCGACCGCTCCAGCCTTGGCATTCCCGCCTCGAAAGGAAAAGCTGGAACCTTTGCCTATTATAGACGGCGAGGGCGTTATTACTAGGCGTTGCATTTTTTTGAACTCCTAGTTAGTTTGCTGCCCCTTGAGTATGGCCAAGAGCATCATTTCCGAAGACCGGCTGCAGAACATCAATTTCAGCAACGATGAGATTGCGCGTTACTCCCGGCACCTCATCATGCCGGAAGTGACGCTTGAGGGACAAAAACGGATAAAAGCGGCCAGCGTCCTCTGCATCGGAAGCGGAGGCCTCGGTTCTCCGATTGCGCTTTATCTTGCCGCTGCCGGTATCGGGCGGCTTGGTCTGGTCGACTACGACATTGTAGACTTCTCCAATCTGCAACGTCAGATATTGCACGGCACGGACGATGTTGGCCGTAAAAAGCTGAACTCCGCCAAAGACCGGATTAAGGCAGTCAATCCGAATGTCCAGGTCGAGTTGCATGATCTTCTGTTTCGCAGCGAGAACGCGATCCCCCTGGTTCGGGACTATGACATCATCATCGACGGGACGGACAATTTCCCGACGCGCTATCTTTCAAACGATGCTTGCGTGCTGGCCAGGAAACCGAACATTTATGGATCGATCTTCCGATTCGATGGTCAATGCACAGTTTTCGCACCGCATCTTGGTGGGCCCTGTTACCGATGTATGTTCCCCGAGCCCCCTCCACCCGGAATGGTGCCCAGTTGCGCGGAGGGCGGAGTACTGGGGGTGTTGCCCGGCATTATTGGCGTAATGCAAGCCATTGAGGCAATCAAATTGATCATCGGCATCGGCGATCCGCTGATCGGCCGGCTGGTCAGTTTTGACGCGCTCAAGCTCCGGTTCAGAGAGTTCAAGATTCGCCGGGATCCGAATTGCCCTATCTGTGGAGATCACCCCACGATTCACGAACTGATCGATTACGATCAGTTCTGCGGCATCCCGCAGGCTGACGCCGAAGCGGCTCAGGAGCTGGATGTTCCTACAATTACTGCCACCGAACTCAAGACAAAAATTGACCGTAACGACAAGTTTATCCTGGTGGATGTGCGGGAACCATACGAACACGATATCTGCAGAATTTCTGGATCGAAACTGATTCCGCTGGGCGAGTTACCGGCGCGACTGAGTGAACTGGACAGCGCCGACGAGATCGTTCTCCATTGCAAAGTGGGCGGCAGGAGCGCGAAGGCCTTAAAGATTCTTCAGGACGCCGGCTTCCGGAAACTGAGCAATCTGCAGGGAGGCATCCTGGCCTGGTCGGAGAAAATTGATCCGAGTGTCCCCAGATACTGATCGCGCGTGGTAGGGACGCGCTCCTGCGCGTCCGTGGTAGCATGTCCAGATGACTCAAAACGCGCACACCCGGACGCGCGGGAGTGCATCCCTGCCGAGCCTGCATGGCTACAAATCTCTGAAGAATTGTGAGCGATGCAGGCTAGGACATTCCGAAAATGGAAGATCACCTCTTGGAAATTCTTTGTGCACCGCTTAGCCATGCACCGCTGCGCCTTGCTACCCCCGCTGAACTGCACCAGATCAATAGCCGAATTCGATCGCGCCTGATTCGAAACAGGGCAGGATTAACGCTCGAGGTTGAACTTGAGGGCTGTTTGGTATGCGAATCGGACAGAACGTGCTATCCAATCCGCGACGGTTTCCCCGTGCTGATTTCTGGTGAAGCTTTCGATTCTCCCCCAAACCTCGTTAGGCTCGATGGGTAAATTCCTCAGCAAAGCAGCACGATCAGTCTTATATCGATTGCAGATGAAGAAGGGTTGTGCGTTATCATACCAAGACGCCTGAGAAGGCGAGGAAGGGTAAAAGCCCGGCCTATGAGAACAATCCTTTTAACCATTCTATCCCTCGCATCAGCTATCGGTCTCTTTGCGCAGAATGCTGGTGAAGGCCCAACCGTTCAACCATCGCCTGGTTTCCACGAAAGAAGGGGCCCGTGGCCTCGGTTGGATCTGACCGAAGACCAGAAAGCCAAGCTCAAAGAAATCCGGGAAGCCGACAAGGACAGCCTCAAGTCTGCAATCGAACAAGTCAGAACCGCTCGAGAGGCATTGCAGTCGGCTCTTTTAGCCAACCCAGAAAATACAGCGGATATTCAAGCCAAGGCTACCACCCTGGGAAATGCTCAAAGTGCCCTCACCGTCCAAAGGGCTCTACAAGAGGCCAAGATCAACGAAGTGCTTACGCCGGCACAGAGAACGATCCTCGACGCGTCCAGAAAGAAGCGTCAACGACAGCGGCGCCCAGGTCCTGGCAACCAAGAGCAGGCACCGAATCAAGATTAAACTAATCCTTTACATTTGAGCAGGTGTCTCGGCACGCCTAATGTCTTCCGCAGATTCGAAGAAGACTATGGAAAAATATTACAACCAAAAAATACATAGAAAACAAAGTCGCGTTTAAGAAGTTGATGGATACAACCAAAACGCGCGTTCCGACTCCTTGCCATCTTACGCTCGGTCCAAAAGCAGCGTAATCTCATCCGCTCCTGCTTCCAGATGGAATTCACTTGCTACGTTTTGGGATAGGCGCTAACTGCGCATACTTACGCAACGATATTCTCAGCAGCACCAGGATAACTGCCATGACTCGCCCACTTGTGTTAATTCACGGATACTCTGCCACCGACAAAGCCTTTGAACCGCTGCGGGATGCTCTAATCAAAAGGGGAATCATTCCGACAGACATCAATATCTGCAATTATGTCTCGCTGAATAACGAAATCACGATCAAGGATATTGCCGAGGGCTTAGAGCGCGCGCTTCGAAGTCACCCGATCCTAAAAAACGACAACCAGCCTTTTGACGCGATCGTGCACTCAACAGGCATGCTGGTGCTGCGGTCCTGGCTGATTAATGCCGGCCTTCGCCCGGAGAACAATTACCGGCTAAAACGCGTGAAACATCTGGTCGGGCTAGCACCGGCGACGTGGGGTTCACCTCAGGCGCACAAGGGCCGCACATGGCTTGGCGCACTGGTCAAAGGAAACCGGAAGATCGGTCCGGACTTTTTAAACGCTGGTGATAGAGTGCTTCAAGGTCTGGAGCTTGGAAGCTCGTTTACCTGGGACCTCGCACATGCAGATTTGCTAGGGTCCTCGCCGTACTACGACACCACCCCCGATACTCCGTACGTCGCCGTGTTTATCGGCAACACCCCCTACGAAGGCATTTCGAGCGTAGCTAACGATCCCGGTACCGATGGAACGGTTCGATGGTCCGGGGCCGGGCTCAACACCAGAAAGATAACGATCGATTTGACGCGAAAGCCATACGACACGGCGGCGAATAAAAGTAATCGGGCAACGATCTCACAATGGGCGGACAACCGGCTGGACGTTCCGATCATTGCCGTCGATGGCCGCAATC
>JAFAMB010000099.1 GCA_019233825.1 Verrucomicrobiota bacterium
GCACTCGACAGGCAGGATGCCTATGCTACTTTGCGCGCGCCCCCAAAGGTAGCATAGGCTTCCAGCCTGTATTCGCGGGGGCGGCCGCGCACTCGACAGGCAGGATGCCTATGCTACTTTGCGCGCGCCCCCAAAGGTAGCATAGGCTTCCAGCCTGTATTCGCGGGGGCGGCCGCGCACTCGACAGGCAGGATGCCTATGCTACTTTGCGCGCCCTCCCAAAGGTAGCATAGGCTTCCAGCCTGTATTTGCGGGGCGGCTGCGCGCCCGACAGGCAGGATGCCTATGCTACTTTGCAGAGCGACATCGTAAAATTTCTTCGAACAAACCAGCTGTTCCTCTGGTAGAGTGGACCGGTGAATCGTGAAATGATCTTTTGTGTACCCGGACCATGGCGAGATCGCTCAGATTTCGTCCGGCGTATCGTCAGCTCTGAACCTGACGGGCGATACGTGTTCGACGGCGAAGTCTTAGTCGATGTCCGGCACCAGGATGTTTTGAAGGTGGAATTTCTCGGTCGACACCCTCGGATGCTGAAAGCGTTCCAAGCAGCGAGTCGAGGCGAGCTTCCTCCACAAGTGGAGGAAGCCATCGCGGCTCACAGCTCGAGCATTTACCTTCGTTTTCCTTTGAGCCTGATAGAAGAGCGCCCCCGAGTGCTCAAATATACGCAACTGGTCCAACGGCTGGGAGGCTTCGCCATTAAGCTGGAGTCGTCCGGAGTCGGCCACTCATGGGAGCGGTGGTTTCGTCTGGTGTCATCAGGCAACGAATTCGATTGGTATTGCGCTGTGGTCATGCTCTTGGCGGGAGACAGCTACTATTACTCGTGTGGGATGCATCACTTTGGGTTGGCTGATGCCGCAGTAGCGATGGGGCTCGAGGTTCAAGTAGCCGCGAACTTGATCAATAAATTTAACTATTGGAGGTTGATTGAGCAGCGGGAGTTGCGGTCCGGCGAATCGTTCAGCCTCAGTGAACCGAGCACGCTCTTTCGGCTGCATTTGAAAGCAGATGAATTGAATCCAGAGGGCGATTTGTTCCATAATCCGCACGGACTTTGGCATCTGACGGAGATCTGAGACGATCGGAGGTTTCTCAGTGCCGGCTGCTACATGGGCGCCCCGTCCGTGATCATCGATGCACGGGTGGGACGCCCATACCACAAATATGATATCAATACATTCCATTTTTGTTGGACAACCTGAGACGATCACTGACCAGACCGGCAGCTGGAAATCATCGATTTTTCGGAAAGCCGTCTTTGGCCCGGTCGAAGTGGGCTTACGGGGTATCGTTGGCGACCAGGTCACAGACGTAGTGAATCATGGCCGGCCTTCGCAGGCCGTCTGCGTTCACCCGATCGAGCATTACGCGTATTGGAACGAGCAATTTAAACTGGAAAGCGCGGGCCAACGGCTCGGTCCGGGAAGCGTCGGCGAGAACTGGACAATCGAAGGAGCGAACGAAGCCACGATTTGTGTCGGAGATAGTTACCTGGTCGGCTCCACTGAGGTACAGGTGAGCGGTCCGCGAGGTCCATGCTGGAAACAGGAGCGGAAGTTGAGGCTGCCGGGATTCCTGAAACGAACGATCGCGTCAATGCGGACTGGCTTTTATCTGCAGATTCTACAGTCCGGCACGGTCCAGCCCGGTGATACCTGGCATCTGAAATCCCGGCCAAACCGGTGGCTTACGCTGCACGTCGTCAATGCTTCCTACTATCAGACGCCGGAGCCAGGTGTGGTCGAGCGGATTTTGGCAACGCCGGAGCTGGCGGAAGGCTGGAAAAGAATGTTTAGCGAAATGTCTGGGTAAGGGTGGGTCACGCTCCTGCGTGGTCGGCGTCGAACGTCCAAATAAGGTGCATCGGAGAGAGTGCCGGTAGGGTCACGCTCCTGCGTGACCGGCGCCGTAACGTCCATGAAAGGTGGATTGGAGAGGGCGCCGGTGAGCGGCGCAGCCGGAAGCGGAAGAACGCGCCGGCACAAGCAGCAAAACCAAAGGATCAGGCCATACCACGCCGGTCACGCGGGAGCGTGACCCTACCGGCTTTCCCGTGCGGCAACGGTTTCTGTTTCTGGCGCGAAGCCGTGGCGCACGGTGTTCTCTGTTATGACACGCGGAAACACAAAATTGAGCAGATAATCCACGCCCCCGGCCTTCGTTCCGGCGCCAGACATCTTGAATCCGCCGAACGGGTGGCGGCCGACGATTGCACCAGTGATGGACCGATTAATATAGAGATTCCCCACCATGAATTCTGAGCGCACTCGAGCGATGTTTTGTGGGCTGCGCGAGTAAAGACCGCCGGTGAGCGCAAACGGCGTGTTATTGGCAACCTGGATTGCCTGATCCAGGTTATTTGCCGAGATGACGGCGAGAACCGGGCCAAAGATTTCCTCCTGGGCCAGGCGGGCAGTTGGTTCGACGCCGGTAAAAATCGTGGGGGGAATGAAATACCCTTCCAGCCCGGATGGGAGTTGAACTTGGCATGCCAGGTTATGCGCGCGTTTGCCAAGCTGGACATACGTCTGGATCTTTTCAAACGCGTCCTGGTCGACAACGGGACCTATGTCCGTACTTGGTTGTTCGGGAAGCCCAAGCCTCAGTGCAGCGACTGCTTCAATCAACCGCGGGATCAATCGCTTCTGGACATCGCCGACGGGGATTAGGCGAGACAGGGCAGAGCATTTCTGACCCTGGAAACCGAGGGCCGAATGGATGATGCCGAGAACGGCTTCGTCGAGATCTGCATCTGTATCGACGATCATCGCGTTCTTGCCGCCCATTTCACAGATAACCTTTTTCAGGTTCCGCTGATCCCGATGAGTGACTGCCGCAGTTTGCCAGATCGATGTGCCGACCCCTCGCGACCCTGTAAACGCGATCAAGTCAATGTCCGGGTGTGCGACCAGGAGCGACCCTACGGTTTCTCCGGTCCCAGAGACCAGATTAGCCACTCCGTCGGGCAGTCCGGCTTCTTGCAAGAGCTTCATGAAAAGCGCTCCGATCACCGCGGACTGTTCTGCGGGTTTGATCACCACGGTGTTCCCGGTGACGAGAGCGGCGACGGTCATGCCGCAGAGAATGGCGAGCGGGAAATTCCAAGGTGCGATAATGGCGGCGACTCCTCGTGCCACATAACTCTCGATGCTGATTTCGCCCGGCACATCCTGTGTCAGCCGCCCGCGGTCGAGACGCCGCATTTCTTCAGAGTAGAACATGCAGAAGTCGATGGCCTCTACGACGTCCGCATCAGCCTCCGACCAGGTTTTTCCCACTTCAAAGACCTCCCAAGCGGCTAGTTGGTAGCGGATCGCTCTCAGTTTGTCGGCCAGGCGCTCGATCAATTCCGCGCGCTCTGCCACTGGGGTGCTGCTCCACTTTGGAAAGGCTTTTCTTGCGGCAGCCACGGCGTTGACAACGTCAACGGTCGTACCGGCAGCGATATGCCCGATCACTTGTTTTGGTACCGCCGGATTGATCGATACCGTCTGCTGCGATCCGGTGACTGGCTTCCCCCCGATTATTAACGGATAAGATCCTCCAAGCTTTGCACGGACAACCTCCAGAGCCTGACTCATACTGCTTCGGGCGGATAAGAAGGTAAAGTCGGCCGGGGCTTCATTAACGAAGTGAGGCTCCAGATTGACCGGATGACGATTGTGGATCTTGAGGCGAGGTGAGACCGAAGACTTGTTTCCTTCCGGCGCCGCCTGTTGATCAGTCGGGAGGCGCAACGCGGGATCGCTGAGCAATTCGGCTATGGACACCTGCGCGCTAAATTTCGCACGTAGAAATCCTTCATTCGAAGTGTTTTCGAGCAGTCGGCGAACAAGGTACGCCATTCCTGGAACAAGGTCTCCTACCGGGCAGTACTCGCGCACGCGGTACCCGAGCTTGACGAGCGGGCGCCTGATCGGCGTCGCCATCCCGTACAACATCTGGAACTCATAATCGCCTGGCTTCAAGCCGCATTTCTGCGCGTAGGCGGCGGCATGAGCGATACTGCGCACGTTATGCGAAGCAAACGCCGGATAGACAACGTCACCATTATCCAAAAGTAAGCGGGTGATCCGCTCATAGTTGGCGTCGGTCTCCGACTTTGATAAATAGACAGGGACTTGCCATTGCTTTTGCCCGGCGACGACCTTCTCGAAGTCCCAATAGGCGCCTTTAACCAGGCGGACCGTGAATAGACGGTTGTCGTGCCGGGCCCAATTCAGCATTTTTTCAGTATCCGCCTGAGAGTCACGGAGATAGGCCTGGATTACAAAACCCAGGTGGGTGTAGTCCTGAAGCTCCGGCTCCTTCAAAAGCTTCTTAAAAAGATCCAGGGTCGTTTCTTTCAACCCGTAGTGCTCCATGTCGAGGTTGATAAATGCGCGTAGCTGCTTGGCGCGAATCGCGATGGGCTTAAGGCGCTTCATGATTGCAGCGATGGTCGTCTCCGGGTCCGAGGCCTGGATTCGAGCACAAAGAGCCGAAAGTTTTACCGAAATATTGACTAGTGGCGGTTCGTCTGGGACTAGCGGCGGTTCGCCTGGGGCCCCTTGGCGCTCACCATTCCAAGTGCGGGTGGCTTCGGTCAGAAAATCGAGAAGTTCTCGGTATCGGGCGGCAAACTCGTCAGCTTCGCGCTCGCTGACGACTGCTTCACCCAGGATATCCACGGTGAAGCGGGCGCCTTCTTTCCAGATTCGGCTCAGGTTCGGCAAGGCGGATTTTCCATCGCGTCCACAGATGAACAGATTCGCCATGGCCAGCACGTTATTGCGGATAACAGTTGCTGGGACGACGGGAAATAACCGGCCAACCTTCAGAGCGCCGCGAAGAAGAAAGGAGACAGGTGCCTTAACGTCTTTGAGGTATTCGAGCATGTGTTTGACCACATCGTCGGGGGACTGCAGGGTGGGCAGGACGTCGACGAATCGGAACATTTGCGTCTTGAAAACCGGGTCCTGCATCGACCATTCCATCAAACGTCCATAGAAGTCGTTGATGCCAAACAGCCTGGGAGAACCCTGCTCTTTGTCGATGAGGTCAAAGATCTCCTGGCCCAGTTGCTCGATTTCCGATTGGGTCGTCGCGACGTTGCTCATGATAGGCAGCGGTTTCAATAAACCGCAAAGCGGTGAAAGAATCAAAAGAGAGGGGGGGAGAAGAACGTATCGGCGTATCGGCGTATCGGCGTGTCGGCGTGTCGGCGAGGGGGGAGGACGCATCCGGCCATGTCGGTTCCACTCGTGAACGCGCTATTCGAGCCAATTGTTGCTCTTTGGAAGAGTGTGGCGCGGTGCACATAGTGTGCCGCCAACACGCTGAGACGCCCCTACGCCGACACGCCGATACGCCGATACGCCGACACGCCGACACGCCGACACGTTCTCCCCCCTACCGCGTCTGCGAACGCCAACTGCGGAAAACTTCGAGCGCGGGCGGAATCATGGAGATGACGATGATCGCCAGAATCACAAGGGAGAAATTTTTTTGCACGTAGGGGATATTCCCGAAGAAATGTCCAAGCAACACTACGCTGAATACCCAAACGAACGCTCCGACGACGTTATATGCGAAGAATTTCTTATAACTCATTGAACCCATACCAGCCACAAAAGGGGCGAAGGTCCGAATCAACGGCAGGAACCGTGAAAGCATGATCGTTTTCGCGCCATGCCGTTCGTAGAAGGCGTGTGTCTGCTCGAGGTATCTCCGTCTAAAGATGCGACTCTGCGGATTGCTGAAAAGCTTCTGACCGAGCTTTTGCCCGATCCAATAGTTCACAGTATGACCGATGATTCCCGCGATCGTGAGAAGGGCCAGAATGAGGGGCAAATTCAGCGGCCCTTGCTCCGCCGTCAGTGTGCCGACCGTAAACAGCAGTGCGTCCCCCGGGAGAAAAGGGGTTACCACCAATCCCGTTTCTGAAAAAATAATCAGGAAGAGCAAGGCGTAGATCCAGGACCCGTAGCTATCGGCCACCTGACCGAGATAAAGGTTAAGATGCAGAATGATGTTCACGAACTTTGCAAACCAATCCATAGGGCGAAATCGGCAAATGAATCGGCCATATAAGGGTTTTCTGCAACCGAAATCAGGAAAGCCGCTCGCAGAATAAATTTAAACGTTCGGAACGGTAACCGCGTCTATAGTTTCGAACGTATTAGACAAGTGGATACCGGTTGGGGGGAAAGGTGGCGACTTGAGCCCTGCCTAAGAGCAAAAGGAAATATTTAAAAGGAATTAACTATGAAGAGACGCAAATTGCCTAGTCGACCGCTGTGCCTTGGAGATTTGATTTTAGCAGTCAGTTCTTATTCGGATTCTCAGGAGGAAACCGTTGCGACGGTGGCCGATCTTCTCGCTTCGGGTCAGGTAAGGCTCATGAATAACGGCCGAAAAGTAAAAGCTCGGGTTCGGTAACTTTAACTTCGTACCAATTCTGGAATTTTGGCCAAAAAATCCTTTTCAACTCCGGTGACCTCCTTAAGGTCATCGCGTGATTCCACGATATTCCCGGCCTCGGATGCGGGAGATTTGGGGCGACGAGCGGAAGTTTTCGATTTGGCTCGAGATCGAGTGCCTGGCATGCGAAGCCATGGCTCGGCTTGGGCTGATCCCGGAGGCGGATGCACGGGCGATTCGTGAGCGGGGAAGGTTTTCAGTTTCGGAGATCGTCAAGATCGAGGAACGGACAAATCACGACCTGATTGCATTTGTAGAAAACGTAGCCTCATATGTCGGGCCGGAAGCGAGGTGGATCCACCAGGGCCTGACCTCGTCGGACATACTGGATACATCGCTCGCGGTACAACTGGTCGAGTCGTCTGACATTCTGCTGGAGGATGTTGCCGAACTGCGTGATGCGATCGCCCAAAAGGCCCGGCAGCATAAGTACACTCCGATGATTGGGCGGAGTCATGGCGTTCACGCCGAGCCGATCACTTTTGGCTTGAAGATGGCCCTCATGTATGACGAGTTCGGCAGGGCCGAACATCGGATCCAGGCTGCACGCCAGGAGATAGCGGTCGGGAAACTAAGCGGCGCTGTAGGAACTCATGCGCATCTCGATCCAAAGGTGGAGGCGATTGTTTGCGAGAAGCTCGGGCTGAAACCGGATCGCTTGTCAACCCAGATCATTCAGCGTGACCGGCATGCGCAGTTTAGCGCGAATCTGGCGGTAGTGGCATCGAGCATCGATCGCTGGGCGACCGAGTTCCGGCATCTCCAGCGAACCGAGGTGCTCGAGTTGGAGGAGTATTTCACTCCAGGCCAAAAGGGAAGTTCTGCCATGCCGCACAAAAGGAATCCGATTACCGGCGAAAGGCTGAGTGGGTTGGCGAGGGTAGTCCGTGGGAATGCGGTGGCGGGTTTCGAAAACGTTGCGTTGTGGCATGAGCGGGACATCAGTCACAGCAGCGTTGAACGAATCATTCTGCCGGATTCGTGCATTTTGATGGATTACATGATGGCAACGCTCACCAGGCTCGTCGCAGGTCTTCAGATATACCCGGAAAACATGCTGGAAAATCTAGAGATCACGAAAGGTCTTTATTTCAGCCAGACGATCTTGTTGGAACTGACTCGACGAGGACTTGAACGAAAGCCTGCCTACGAGGCCGTTCAGCGGGCAGCGATGGCCAGTTGGCAAGGTTCGAGCGATTTCCTGTCTGAGATAAAGAAGATTTCTGAGATCACATCCATCATCCCGCCGCGTGAGCTCGACAAACTTTGTTCCTTAGAACAACATTTCCGCTATATCGATCAGACTTTTAAAGAGCTGGCTTTATAATTCGTAAGAACGTGATAGTCTCCGCGCTAAGTGATCGGTATGTCTCGTCGTATTCTCGTAATGTTATTTGTCCTGCCATTGATCTTGGCAGGTTGTAAGAAAGGTCTGACTCTCGCAAAACTGGACGACAAATCAGTTCCTGCTGCCTCGGCGTCACGGACGCCGGTGGCGGTGGCCACGCCCACGCCGCCGCCGGCGGTTGACCGTTCAGCGAAGGTGATAGTGTTCTGTTATCATCGGTTCGAAGACAATCCACGTGATAGCCTGGCTATTGCGCCAAACGAATTCCGGACGCAGATGAAGGAGCTGAAGGATAACGGGATCGTGGTCATCCCAATGAAGGACATGCTGGCATGGCGCCGCGGAGAGAAATCAATTCCACCGAAGAGCGCCGTGATAACGATCGACGATGGTTACGTGTCCGGCTACGAGGTTGCGTGGCCGATCCTGAAGGAATTTGGGTATCCGTTCACGATGTTTATTTACACAAACTACGTCGGCGCCGGCGGCAAATCGATCAGTTGGGCGCAGCTCGAACAGATGCGAGACGCCGGTGTAGACATTGAGAGCCATACCGTCTCGCACCATGACCTTCGCCACGCTCCCAAGGGCCAGGAATACAACGCCTGGCTGCACAACGAGGTTTACACTTCAAAAGACATTCTTGAACAAAAGCTCGGAATCAAGATTGTGGCTTTTGCGTTCCCCTACGGAACCCACAATGAAGTGGTTCGCAAAACAGCAATGGACGCGGGATATCAGGCGTTATTCACGGTTTACGGGCAACATATGGGGATCGATGCGCCTGCAGACCAGCTTGGCCGCTACGCGATCGAGTCGATGCATCCGGACGTTTTCAAGATGGCGCTCAATTTTGGCAATAATGATGGCGTCGGTCCCGGCGTGGAAGCGGCTCAACTGGCCTCGGCCGCAATGGTGACCCAGCCGATGAACGAAGAGAGGATCCCGAATACCCGGCCAGTTATTAAGGCGAATCTCGCTTCGATGGGAGAGGTCGAACCCAACTCTGTAGAGATGAGGGTCAGTGGGTTTGGTCTCGTGCCGGCAAAATACGACCCGCAGACGAAATTGGTCTCCTACGAATTTACCCAGAACCTGGTTCCGAAAACATACACGGTGATTCTCTCAGCGAAGGTAAAGGGGCGAAAAATGGAGACCCGCTGGAACTTTACGGTCGATCCCTCCGCCCCGGGGGCCGGCAAGCAAGCTGCGATTCGAGGGACATAATCGTGTTTTCACAGCTTTCCGACAAACTCCAGGACATCTTCAAGGATCTCCGCGGGCATGGGAGCATCTCGGAGGCAAACATTAGTGACGCCCTGCGACAGGTTCGCTTAGCGCTGCTTGAGGCCGATGTTCATTATCAGGTCGCCAAAGACTTCATTGCCCAGGTCAAGGATAAAGCCATGGGGCAGGAAGTTTTGCGTTCGGTCACGCCCGGGCAACAAATTGTAAAAATCTTTCACGATGAGCTTACCCAGCTTCTGGGTGGTGGCAATGAGCCTCTGAATCTGAACCAGCCGGCCCGGATTATGATGGTCGGTCTGCATGGCGCCGGCAAAACCAGCTCTGCAGCAAAGCTGGCGCTCTACCTGAAGAAGCAGGGCAAATCGCCTTTGCTGGTGGCGTGCGATCTTCAGCGACCCGCAGCCATTGATCAATTGGCGACCCTCGCAACCCAGGTCGGCGTTCCAGTATTCAGACCTGAGCCCGGGCAGACCGACGTGCTCAAAGCTGGAAGAGAGGCGTTGCAATGGGCTGACGCGCAGACCGGCAATGTGCAGATTTTCGACACCGCCGGCCGCCTCGAAATCGATGAGGTTTTGGTCAACGAATTGAAGAGGCTCAAGGAAGTTTTGGAGCCTCAGGAAATTCTGCTGGTCTGTGACGCGGCGACGGGGCAACAGGCGGTCAACGTGGCGACTCATTTCCACGAGGCGCTCGGACTCACGGGCCTGGTTCTGACCAAGCTGGATGGTGATGCGCGCGGCGGGGCGGCGCTGTCTATGCGCGAAGTAACCGGTCGCCCGATAAAATTTGCGGGAGTAGGTGAGAAGATCGATCAATTCGAACCATTTTATCCTGAGCGCCTCGCGAGCCGGATACTGGGCATGGGCGATGTGGTCAGCCTGGTTGAGCGAGCGGCCGAAGCCATCGACGAAGAAGAGGCGGCCCGGCTGGAGAAAAAATTTCGCACGGCGAGCTTCGATTTTAACGATTTTCTGGCCCAGTTTAAGATGCTGCGGCGAATGGGTCCGCTTGAAAATATCCTTGGCATGCTGCCCGGGATGAGTAATATGAAAGGCTTTTCGGTTGACGAAAAACAGCTGAAGCGAATCGAGGCGATCGTACTTTCCATGACACCGGGCGAACGTAAGAGTCCGGATATCCTGAACGCCAGGAGGAGACAGCGGATCGCGCGCGGCAGCGGGACTTCAGTTACCGAAGTGAACACGCTACTTCAACGGTTTAATCAGATGAGAAAACTGATGAAGAACGCCGGCCAATTGAAGAAGATGCTAGCCCGGGTCCCGCGGGCTGGGACGAGCGGAAGATAGGGACAGGCGAGGGACTTTGTCCTCAACATTGAATATGGCTGTTTCGATCAGATTAAGAAGGGAAGGAACTAAAAACCGTTCTTTCTACCGCGTGGTGGTGGCAGACAAGCGCAGTCCGCGCGACGGTAAATTTATAGAAGCGATCGGGAACTATGATCCTCGCGAAACCGGGGACAACTTTCGTTTGAACCTGGAACGCGTGGACCATTGGGTTAGGCATGGGGCTCAGCCGAGCGCAACCGTTGCGAGCATGATTCTCAAGGCGCGCAAGAAAGTGAGCGCCGCAGCACCGGCCCAATAATTTCCAGTGGAGACCTTTCTCGAGTTCGTCATCACGAAGTTAGTTGATGCTCCTGAGGAAGTTCTGGTGACCAAGGTGGAGCAGGGCCGCAAATTGATCTTCAAAGTTGAAATGCGCAAGTCTGACGTTGGCAAAGTCATTGGTCGGAGCGGCCATACGATCACCGCGATGCGCAACCTTTTGAACGCGGCCGCTTCAAGGTCAGGCCAGCAGGTGTTGCTGCAGATTGTTGAGTAAGAGGTAGGGACGCGCTCCCGCGCGTCCGGGTTAGCACGTCCACATCGTTACATTTGTAGGACGCCTAGGCGCGAGAGCGCGTCCCTGCCAGGCTGTGAAATTATCACGCAAGATTGGTAAGCTTCGCACGGGGGAGGCCTGGGATAGCCTGCTCAAATCGTATTATCGCTGGCGGAAGCCTTTGAACGCTGGAAAAATGGTTCGCGAACTTGAGTCAAAGGAGTTTGGGCGGATCCGTTCCAGATACGCTAACCCGGATGATCCGGCAGGCTGGCCAAAATATGTCGATGCATGGCAATGGCTCGAGCTAGCCATCCGACAGGCACGATCCTTGCGACTCGACCGCCGAAAGCCGATTCGGGTTCTCGATATTGGGAGCGGTGCCGGTTATTTCTTATTTGTGTGCAAACAATTTGGTCATCAGGTCATGGGCCTGGATCTGGACTGGCCGCCGATGTACGCCGAGATGTTCGAGATGCTTGAGATGCCGCGCCGGATTTGGCGCATCGAACCCTTTCAACCGCTGCCAGATCTTGGTGGCCGATTCGACCTTGTAACCGGTTTTGCCGTCTGCTTTAATTCGCATGGTTCTGATGATGTTTGGGGAATCAAGGAGTGGGAGTTTTTCCTGGACGATCTTTTGAAGAAAGTCGTTTCTGAGATGGGCGAGATCTATTTCGAACTAAACCCCGAAAAGTGGGGCTGCTACACCCCGGAGCTGGGTGATTTTTTCCGACGACGCGGCGCGTCCGTTCAAGGGAAAAAGCTGTGGTTTAAACGGTGACGCGCCCCTCGGGGTTCCGGCATGTTGAGGTCGGCCACATCGAAGGGAAGCCTGG
>JAFAMB010000083.1 GCA_019233825.1 Verrucomicrobiota bacterium
TCGACGCCGGGATTAATGGTTCCGATTGCGAGAATTCTCGTGGTCGGCGTTGATGTCGTCGTGGGCACTTTCTTTGACATGGTAGTAACTCCTTAGAAAAGATGGGTGAAACGTGTCCCAACCGTAAACCGGTCTTTGCGGCGTCACAATGACCGCGCCCCACGTGTAGAGCGCGGCCAAGGCGGCCGCATCGTTGTTAGTGTACGGCAAAAATGGGTCAGCGCCCCTCCGGACTGTGATTTAAGGCACTCAAATTGGCTACCAATTGGCTACCAACTTTTTAGCGCGCTTTGCGGATATTCTATAAGTGCCTCATAATCAGGCACTGCCTCGCATGGATTCGAACCATGACAAAGTGATCCAGAGTCACTTGTGCTACCGTTACACCACGAGGCAAAGAAGGATCAGAATGATCCGGGAGCAATTCGTTACCGAAAAACAGGCGGTTGTCAACTAGCCTAATGGGGTCGAAACCTTTGTTCCGGGCGGCGCGGAGAATTCGAAGGTCGAGGCTGGGATGGCTTCGCGCCGAACATTGCTGTAAGTGATCGTGAATCTTTGGCCTTTCGCGTCTTCAACGACTACTCGTACGGGCGCCAGGTTTTCGTCAATCGTCAGGTCGACGCTTCTCACCAGCTTTCGAACCGATGCGGTCTTCGGCGTCAAGGTGACGTGATACCCGTTGCCCTCCTTTGATCCCTCCACGTTGTAGTAGCTGCCGATTTCCCGGAAGTTGAGTCCGGCAGTCAGCGCGCGCAGCGAATCCTTGATAATCGGCCGTTTTTCCAGGTCGTAGATCTCGACCTGCTGATAGTTCGGGTAATAGATCGACATCTTTTTGCCATCGATGATCGTCGTGCTCGGGGTCTTCCCGTCAATTTCACGACGGATCTTATCGGGCAGAGTAAACCAGACTTTTCCCTCGTTCACGACCGGGTCCTTGAGCATCGCCAAGTGCCGTTCCTCCCGAAAATTGGCCTGCATAGACGGCTGATTATTATGCAGGGCCTGCAGCTTCTGAATAAGTTGGTCAATATCGCTCTGGGTCATCGGATTCGCGCAGGCGAGGGGAGCGATTCCTACAAGGGTTAACAGGATCAGTTTTTTCATTTTGCTCTAGTGATTCCAGATCGGTACAAAGTTGAACCATTGTTCCGGGAATTCCCGAATGATCGACTGGAATACATTTGCCATGCGTTGGCTGTTTTCTTCCACCGTTTGGTCGGCCGCCATGTCGATTGGCGCATAGGCGTAACAACCATATTGACCCGGTTCCAGTTGTAAGACGAACGCGGGGATCACCGAGGCGCGCGTATGTTGCCAGATATGCGCAGCAGCGGCGGAAAAAAGGGTGGTACGTTCGAAAAACCTGACCGGCACTCCACTGTTGAGGTAGGGGCGGTCAATCAACATGGCGACAAGCTCGTTGCGACGGAGCGCCTGGATGATTTCCACAAAGGCAAATTTATCCGAACCGACGGTGATCGTCTTAATCCCGAAGCGGCGACGATATTTTTGGCGCCATTCGTTCAGTTCCTGAGTCGGCTCTGCCATGGTCACGACGTTCACTGGGAACCCGTCTGAGGCGAGGACCATGCCGCCGAGTTCCCAGGCACCAAGGTGACCTGTGATGAGCAGGGTCCCTTTGCCATGGCGGCGCCCGGACTCGAGGAACTGGAATCCGCGCCGGTCAGACATCAGAGAATTAACCCTGCTGACGCCCCCTTGGGCACAGTCACAGAAATCATGTAACATGCGTAAAAAATTATGGAAGCAGCTTCTAGAGAGAGCTTCTTGGCACGTTTCATCTTGAGTAATCGCGTCCAAGTTCCGCAGCAGAGCGGCTCGCCGGGTGGTGCACAGACAGTAGCCCAGTTCACCGATACTCGCACTCAGCGATCGGGAAAGGTCCCGGGGCAGATGCCTGATGATCCAGCTGGCAGCTTCGAAGCTGAGCGGGCTATACCAGGCATTCCGCGTCAGCGTCAATTCCAGGTCTGGCGACTGAAGCTCGGTGACTATTTGGGGTACGGTCTGATCCATTCGATTATTGGCCGAAACTGAAAGCCATGGAGCTGCGTCCGGGAAACTCGACGTCCGCTCGCAATAACATACCACCCTTCCGCTCGAATTTAGCAGACCATCGGCCTGCATTTTGTGCGCTCGGTACGTTGGTATCAAAATAAGGAAGCACTTCGCTCAGCATGGCCCAAGGCCTCAACGAGCGTGGAGCGTGGGCCAATTCACCTGACCAACCCGTCCGTATGAAGAGCCCGGTTGCTGTCATGCGCGAACCACGAGTTTGAAATTCGAGAAGAGGAACACCGGCCTTCGAAAAGGATAGGTCGTAATCGCCTCCGCTGAGATTGCGCAGAATGATGTCGCCCACGATGGAGCGACTGCGGGTAGCATATCGCAACTGCCCGATGCGGGTTCTCGCCTCGGGACCGAGCCCGGAGATCTCCTTCACAGATTGACAGCCGGCCAACACGAATAGCGATAGAGCGATTAAGATTCGGCTGGTCATGAAGTTTTCGGGGTCAAGGTCAGCGGTGGCGCAATTTTCGACGTTCGCTTCTGGAGCGCGACCAGGACGTGAAAAATGCAAAGCCGCCACCGCATACCAAAATCCCGTACCTCGTTCCCGGACAGCACTGCACTTACCGTTGGTACGAGTTCAAAAAGCTCTTTAGGATAAAGAAACACCTCCACAAATTCCTGTGTGTACCAGGACGAGGCCCAGCGCAAATAAATGTCAAGTACCCGGCCTACCCGTCGTTCATAAAACCGGAATGCCTCGGCCCGATTGCGCGGCCGATCCAAAACTTCGTTAAGAGAGTCGGCGGCCTGCTCCCCGGAAAGCAAAGCGAGATAAACGCCGCTACTGAAAACCGGGTCGACAAATCCCGCGGCATCGCCCGCCAGTAGCCAGCGATCTCCGGTCAGCCGGCTATTGCGATAGGAAAAGTCCCCGGTGGCATAAACCTCCGTCACCCGGCGCGCATGGCTCATCACCTCGTTCACCACAGGCTGTGCGGCGATGCAATGAGTGAGAGCCTCCTCCGGGCTCATTTTCAAGCTTCGGAATTTTTCCGTGTCCATGACGACCCCGATGCTCGCCGTCTTCCCGCTTAATGGGATGATCCAGAACCAGCAGTCTTTGGCCCGAACCATTCTCGTCAGGGTTCCGTCCGGACCTTCCTCGCGCCGGACATCTTCATAGTATGCGTAGAGCGAGAACTTATGCAGATTGGGATAGGGTCGCCTCAGCTGGTACCGGTTGCCGATCAGCGAGTTGCGTCCGGAACAGTCGATCACATAACGAGCCTGGACCGCATGTTTGCCGTCTCCCGAATAGAGCGTTACGCCGTTGTCATCGAGTTCAAATGACTCGATGGGAGTCTGTTCCCTGACGTCGCACCCGGATTCGGCCGCGTGATCGAGAAGGATTTTGTCAAATTTCGACCGAAGAACCTGATAGGCGGTCGGGCGTTTGGCATTCAAGCCGTTTTTGAAATAAAATCGAACACGCTTGCCGCAGGCGGAAACAATTTCGCCCCCATGCTTAATCAGAAAGCCGCCGCTATCGATTTTTTCCTTGACGCCCATCCGCTCCAGCGTGCCCAAGCTAGCCGGGAGCATGGATTCGCCCACCCGGAATCTGGGGAACTTTTCCTTCTCAAAGATCACCACGCGACGGCCTGCCTTTGCGAGGAGGGTTCCGGCCGAACTCCCTGCCGGACCTCCGCCGATGACGGCCACATCAAACGCCTGGTTCATGCGCGAATAAAGGTACCAATGTTCATATCAAATGGACATTGCCTTTTTCCCTAGACGAGTTTTCGATTGATTGCATTCAGAAATGGGCCGAGCTCGGAGACTAGCTGAAAGAAGACCTCAAAATCAACTTGTTGCTGGCCGTCACTCAAGGCTTCCGCCGGGTGCGGGTGAACCTCGATCAAAAGTGCGTTTGCGCCGATCGCGACCGCGCCTTGACACAGCACCTTGACGAGATCAGCCCTGCCGCAGCCCTGGCTTGGATCCACTACCACCGGCAGGTGCGATTCCTTTCTTGCGATGGCCACCGCCGCAAGATCCAGAGTGTTGCGCGTATAGGTTTCGAATGTCCGGATACCGCGTTCGCACAGCATGACGCTCGGGTTCCCGTTGGCGAGGATGTATTCTGCGGCGAGTAACCACTCCTCGATGCGTTCGCTCATTCCGCGTTTGAGCAATACGGGCTTTCGGCTTTTGGCACACTCAATGAGCAATTGGAAGTTCTGGGCGTTTCTGGCTCCGACCTGGAGCACATCGGCGGTTTCGCAGACGTGTTCGACGTCGCGCTCGCTCAAGACTTCGGTGATGATTTTCAGGCCGGTTTCCTTCTTTGCGGCGGCAAGTATCTGTAGCCCCCGGCGACCCAGGCC
Source organism: Verrucomicrobiota bacterium (assembly GCA_019233825.1). Taxonomy (GTDB): domain Bacteria; phylum Verrucomicrobiota; class Verrucomicrobiia; order Chthoniobacterales; family JAFAMB01; genus JAFAMB01. Next base: position 4,428 of record JAFAMB010000083.1, read on the forward strand.
CTGAAATTCGTACGGCGAGGTTCTCGGCTTGTAGGCACCGCCCCGCAAGATCCTGGCGCCGGCGGCCTTTACGGCTCTGGCCGTCGACATCAGTTGCTCCTCAGATTCAACACTGCAAGGGCCGGCCATCACGACGAAATTTTCGCCTCCTATTCTGACACCGTCGATGTCGATGATGGTGTCCTCGAGCTTTGACTCCCGGCTGACCAGTTTATACCGCTTCTGGACCGGCAAGACCCTTTCGACCTGCGGAAGAACAGTGAGGGACTCGAGCGTGTGATGGGTGCGTTCGTCACCGATCGCTGCCACAACCGTCTGGAGCTCTCCGTAGATCGGGTGGGGAGTGTAACCAAGTTTTTGGACTTCCTGGACGACCTCCTGGATCTGTTCCTTAGACGTTTTCGGCTTGAGGATGACTATCATGAGGGAACCGGAGCAAATAGCACATCCGGTTCGGCAGGGGAATTAGAAAAGCTTGGGAGAGGCGGCAGGAATAGAACTCAAGCACTCAAGGACCTGCAGTTTGGCCAATTGCTCAGGAAGGGCGTTGTCAATCCTCAACCCCAGTCTCTCCCTTCTCGAAGATTTCAACGATCTCCGCAGGTTTCTCGGCGTACCGGAGCTTGTCGCGCAGTTTGTCACTGCGAAAAACGCGCATCAAGGTGCCCACCAGGCGCAGATATTCTGCATCCATTGCGACGGGAATCCCGACCAACACCAGAAATTGAATCGGCCCATACGCTTCCTGGATGGGGTCTTTGAGCCGTCCAAACGCCATGACCATCTTGATCACGGCCGCGGTGCGAACATGCGGCATGGCCAGGCCGTATTGCAGGTTCACTTTCCCGCAGGCTTCGTTCCGTGTCAGCGCTTGCAGAAATTCCTGCCAATTGGCCACCCTCGCATCTGAGCGAAGCGACTCGGCCAGTTGCCGGATCCCGTCGTCCCGCGAACGAGCGACTAGGCCAAGGATGACATGATCAGGCAACAGCGTTTCACGAATTCGGATCATATAGCGCTGCCGCTCCAGCGAAGTTTGGCACCCAAAATATCCGCAAATGTAAGCTGTTTAGGGAAGAGTAGCGGGAGCTTCACATGGGCCTGTCGGACTGTAACAATATCGCTCTCCTGCAGCTGCATCGATTCCTGGCCATCGATGTTTACACACAGTTGTTGCTCGCCGCGGCTCGGCAGAAGCCGGACCGTCGATTTATTAGAAACAATGACCGAGCGATTTGTCAGGACATGTGGACAGATCGGCGTGACCACAAACACTCCTGAATTCGGCATGACAATTGGACCCCCGGCCGAAAGCGAGTAGGCCGTTGAGCCCGTAGAAGTAGCAATAATTAGCCCATCAGCATTGTATTGCGTCAGATGGGTCTGATCGATGAAGAGGTCGAGCCGGACCAGGTGCGAACCCTCCCCTCGAGTGACTACCACGTCGTTCAGACCGATCTGGGAAAGAATCATCGTTCCTCTCCTTTCGATCGAAAGCTCTAATAGCGTTCGTTCATCGACGCGGTAATCCCCCATCGCGAGAGCTTTGGCCGCAGCCGCGTACTCCGGCCTGCCAAAACAAGTCAGGAAACCGAGCGAACCGAAGTTAATCCCCATGACAGGTTTCATCTTGCCACGCAGATCGCGAACAAGACGCAGGAGCGTTCCATCGCCGCCCAGGGCCACGAAGAGGTCTACCCGGTCATAGAGTTCGTCCAGCGAGTAACCGTTCTGGCCCACCAGCTTGGCCGCTTGCTCTTCGACCAGAGCGTTAACGTTTTGCAGGGACAGTTCATGCAAAAGAGCTCTTAGAGAGGCCTCAGCGCCTGATTTTCGCCAATGAGCGTAGATGCCAAGACTCAGCGAAGACATGCTAAAAATTCTCGGTTGCCTTTGGCACCCGGTATTGGCGACTGGATAACCCCGAGCCACTCCCGGTGCAACTGTACGGTAACAAATAACCGGATTTTGGCCACGGCGCGCTGGTGAAGTTCCTCGTCGCGGACAATGCCGCCTTTCCCGACCTGGTTCGGTTCCAATTCGAACTGAGGTTTTATTAACGCGACCACCAATCCTCCGGCCTCCACGCAGCTCAGGATAGGAGGCAAAACGAGCGTAAGCGAGATAAAAGAGACATCGACAACGGCCAGTCGCACGCTTGTTTCCAGCAATTCGCGGCTCAGCGCGCGGGCGTTTAATCCCTCCCGCACTTGCACCCGACTGTCGCTCCGAATCTTCCAAGCTATTTGATTGTGCCCGACATCTACGGCGATCACCTTTTTGGCGCCCCGCTGCAGGAGGCAATCGGTGAACCCTCCAGTCGAGGCGCCTACATCCAAACAGACCAGATCGGTCGCATTAATTGCAAAATGTTCCAGCGCAGCCTCCAGCTTATACCCTCCCCGGCCCACGTACTTTTCTTCCCCGACTACGCGAACTGCGACGTCGGATGTCACGAGTGTCCCCGGTTTGTCGATAACCCGTTCCTGGACGAGAACCCGGCCGGCCAGAATCGATCGTTGTGCGCGCTCCCTTGATTCAAAGTAACCATGATCCACGAGAAGCTTGTCGATCCTAATCCGCTTCGGCTTATCCATATTTGAGTGAATTCCAATTCGGTCTGGCCGAATTTAAGACTTGATAAACCGTCAATTCCGCCAAAGCTATGCGGTTCTTGTTGTTAGAATCCGCCTATGTCGTCTGAAGAACTAAAAGAGCAAATAAAAGAGATGCTCGTAACTAACCTGATGCTGCGCACGCCGAAGGAAGAGATCGCCAATGATCTGCCGCTTTTCGGTGTAGACGGCCTTGGCCTGGATTCAATTGATGCGCTCCAATTGGTCGTCAGCCTGGAAAAGACATTTGGGGTCGGAGTGCCAAATTCGGATGTAGCACGTGTTGCCCTGGCGACGGTAAACACCATCCACGACTACATCGTCGAACAGATCGGTAAGACTGGAAAGCTGAACCCACCGGCAGCCTAAACGCTTTAGCTAACCAAACCTTTCCGCTCGATTGATCGCGTCGATCAACTGGCGGAGCCGTCCGAAGTTTCGCCGATGCGGGCCGGCCACCAAACGCGGCAAATGATACAGCTCCGGTTCATTCTTTTCTTTTTTCAGCGCCCTGCCGGCCCGCAGAGGCGCCGTCTCGAAAAGGTCCGAAAACGTCTGGTTAAGATTTTCGATTGCGCCGGGACTCAACTGTTCGTGTAGCCGAATAACCAGGTCCGAGCCGACCCACCGGTACGAATGGAAATTCCGGTAGAATTGGAGAACTTCTTCGACCGCCTCCTCCACCTCCTCTGTGATGCGAAAAAGATTGAAATCGTCGGCCGAAATCAGCCCCTGACCCAGGAGGTGTATTCTCAGGAACTCGGCCCAGTTCTTCCAGTAGCTTCCTCCTTTTTTGTCAACCAGAATGACCGGAATGATCCGCGCTTTTCCGGTCTGCATCAGGGTCAGACATTCGAATCCTTCGTCCATTGTTCCGAATCCGCCGGGAAAGAGCGCGATCGCATGGGTTTCTTTGATGAAATTCACTTTGCGAGTGAAGAAGTAGTTGAAACTCACCAGCTTCGGATCCCCGTCGATAATCTCATTTGCTTTTTGTTCGAACGGTAAACGGATATTCAGTCCAAAGCTGGCCTGTCTGCCGGCGCCTCGCTGCGCGGCACCCATAATCCCATCGCCGCCTCCGGTGATGATCATGAATCCGCGCTTCTGCATCTCCTTCGCAAATCTTTCTGCAGCCTGGAATTCTTCTGCGCTTGACCCGGTCCGCGCAGAGCCGAAGATAGCGATTTTGCGGATCCCCTGGTACGGCGCAAAAGCCTTGGACGCCTGCCTCAGTTCTTTCAGCGAACGATTGATCAGTTTCAGGTCCGGCACCGGAACCGCATCGCTTCCCATCCGAAGGGCGGTTACGATCATTTCTGCAATCAGCTCGTTGGACTCGCGAACTCCCCAATCATTGACCAGTTGCTGGATCCGGCGATCAAATTCCGGATCTCCAGACGACGCGAATGACGTGTGCAGCGCGTGAATGCCGCCAGCTGTGAAATCTTGCACGACCAGATCTAGATCGATAAAGCCCGGTTGTCCAGGGCCTAGCCTGGATCGCTCAGAAATCTTCGGAGATTTCTGAGCGATCCAAGCTAGGCCCGCAATGAGCTCGTCGCTACTCCCAGCGGGTGATTTTTGCGGACTCGGCAAGTGTTTTCTTACCAAGCCTTCGCTGTCGAAATCGCAAGCTCTTTCGCTTTTGCGATCGTCGCTTCGACGTCGGCAGGCGCTGCCAGAGTCGGTTCTATGAAGATGTGGGCAAAGTCTGTCACTCCGATAAAACCTAGGATTCCAGCGAGGGTTTTGCTCTGCAGGTCGTAGTCTTCTGCGCCCGTGCCGGGGCCGTAGGCGCCGCCACGGGCGTAAATCGCGGCAGCCTTTTTACCCGTGACCAAGCCCTTGTATCCCTCAGCGGGGCTGAAACTGAAAGTGAGCCCCGGTTGAATGATCACGTCGATGAAATGCTTCAAAACGTAAGGGACACCGAAGTTCCACATTGGCAGGGAAAACAAATACCAATCGGCCGACTTGAACCGCTCGATGACATCCTCGACCCGTTTCCAAGCTTTCGCTTGTTCCGGCGTATGGGATTGGCCGTGAAGAATAGCATACTTCGCTTCAACTGTATCACCGTCGAACCTTGGCAACTCGGTCGCCCACAGGTCCAACTTGTCAACATCGACGGATGAATGGGTACTCTGCAATGTGGTTAGGAATGTGTGCGCCACTTCGATGGACTTGGAACGGGACTTTCGGGGAGACGCTTCGATGTAGAGCAATTTAGGCATAGATTAATTTTGGGGTTTTGAGATGAAGGAATCACGAAGCGATCTCGGGATTGATGTGGACGCGCACGACGTCAGGTAGTGAGGTCCGCAATGCTCGCTCGAGGTCTGCCATCTGGTCATGGGTTTCGGCCAGAGAGGTGGCCCCGGGGAAGCTCTTCTCGAGCGTCACGACTAGCCCCTCGTCGGTGACAAGTACATCCTGAACCTTCACATTTCTGGCTTCGGCAAGTTGCGAGAGAGCCTCCTTAACGCGCCGTGTTGACGGTGCATGCCGTACAGCCGGCTTTGGTTCGTCGCTGCGCGGTTCCATATGTACAGTTATACGAATGGTTCCGGTCAATTCGCGTATGATGGCCGCTTCCAATGTTTCCGAGTGCCGGTGGGCCTCGGCCAAGGTTAAGCTCTCGGGAAGTTCCAGGTCCAGCTCGATCCTTGTTTCCCGCGTTACCATATAGATATTCAGGTTGTGGACTCGCAGACCTAGTCGGTCCGCGATCGCGCGAACGCTCGCGGCCCGGGGTTCGTCCGGGGTTGCGGTGGGTTCGACGTGCACGATGGCCTCGGCATCTCCCAGTTCGGCGCTGAGCTCCTTTTCTACGATCTCGCTGAGTTGATGTGCAGACTCCAGGGAAGCCCCCCGAATTGTGCCGAGCTTTACTTCAACAAACGGCCGATTGCCGACAAACCGCGTGCGAACCACTGCGGTTCCGCGGACGACACCGTCAATTGATTCCACCCGCTTCTTCAAGCGCTCTGTCAAGCCGGCCGGGACGTCGTCCATCAGTGCCCGTACGGCTTGAGAACCTAATCTCCAGACGGACCCAAACGCAATCGCGGCAACGAGCAGAGCGGCAATCGCGTCGGCGCGCTCAACCAGCCAGTCCGGCAGATGCAGCGGGTCACGCAGTGCGATGATGGCCAGACCGATCAGGACGGAAACTGCCCCCAACATATCATTGCTGAAATGCTCTGCGTCTGAAGCCAGGGCGCTGCTGGCATGGCGTCTAGCGGCCTTGCGCAGAGTGCCTGCGCGAAGAAAGTCGACAACCACGGAGACGATCAGGACGGCGAAGGACCAGATGCTGACTGCGGGGGCGCCCGGGTGGAAAAAAATATTGTCAAACGCATGGTACAGGATCAATGCGCCCGTTCCCGCTAGTAGAGTCATCCCGGCTAAAGCACCGAGTTGCTCGGCGCGCTCGTGACCGTACGGGTGGTTGCTGTCGGGTGGAACCGCGGCGATGCGGACAACCAGAAAGGTGATCAGCGTGGAGAGCAGATCCAGGAATGAGTGAGCCGCCTCGGCTAAGAGGCCAAGGCTCCCTGATAACGAGCCGACCAAAAGTTTGAGGGCCGTCAAACTTCCGCTGGCTACGATCGAGGCGGTGGTAATGGCCTGTTTAGGATCGATGCGTGGATCTTCTCCCACGCTTTTATTTTGAGTCGCACAATGAGCGAATTCCAAGCTCGGGATTCAATTTTTCTTAGGGCGCAGGCAGCAGAATCCCGCCGTCGCTTCGCTATGGCGCGGCCTTACCAAGTCTGTGGGCGCGCTGTAGCTCGAAGAGCCAAAGCGGCCCGCCGTCGCTTCGCTATGGCGCGGCCTTACCAAGTCTGTGGGCGCGCTGTAGCTCGAAGAGCCAAAGCGGCCCGCCGTCGCTTCGCTATGGCGCGGCCTTACCAAGTCTGTGGGCGCG
>JAFAMB010000114.1 GCA_019233825.1 Verrucomicrobiota bacterium
ACCTTTTACGGTGGCAATCAGCACCTTACCTTGCGCCCGCGCGTTTGGCCGGCTCGCCCGTTCCGCCTCCATAAAAGGGGTCAGGTACGCAACCGCTTTCTTCATAACGCGCGCACTCTTGACGACTTGAGGCAAAAACATCTTGCCAGCACCAAACAAATCACCGACCACACTCATTCCGGACATGAGAGGACCTTCGATGACCGCAAGCGGCTGACCGTATTCCTGCCGCGCTTCCTCCGTGTCTTGTTCTATATATTCGACGATCCCCTTGATGAGCGCATGCGACAGTCGTTCCTCGACCGAAGCGGCTCTCCACGCCTCGTCCTTAATTTGAACTTTTCCTGAGGATTTCACCGTCTCGGCGAAATCCACGAGCCGTTCGGTTGCATCTGGACGGCGATTCAGAAGCACATCCTCCACCAGTTCCAACAGATCTTTGGGAATCTCCTCGTAGACAGCCAGCTGGCCGGCATTGACTATACCCATATCCAGACCGGCATTGATCGCATGGTATAGAAAAGCCGCATGCATCGCCTCTCGCACAACGTTGTTGCCGCGAAATGAAAACGAGATATTGCTCACCCCACCGCTCACCCGGGCATGCGGCAAGTTCTCCTTGATCCAGCGCGTGGCCGCGATGAAGTCCACGGCATAATTACTGTGCTCTTCCATGCCGGTTGCGACCGTCAGAATATTCGGGTCGAAAACGATATCTTCCGGCGGAAATCCAACTTCCAGGGTTAAAATTCGGTATGCCCTGGAACAGATCTCTTTTCTTCGGCCAAGACTGTCCGCCTGGCCTTGTTCATCGAACGCCATGACCACAACCGCCGCACCGTAACGACGAATCAGTCGAGCCTGGTGTTTGAATTTTTCCTCACCCTCTTTCAGGCTGATGGAGTTCACGATGCCTTTTCCCTGAATACACTGCAGCCCGGCCTCCAGCACGCTCCATCGGGAACTGTCAATCATGATCGGCACTCGTGCGATGTCCGGTTCGGCAGCGATCAGGTTGAGAAACTTCACCATCGCAGCCTCGGAATCGATCATTCCCTCATCCATGTTAATATCGATCAAGTTTGCTCCACCTTCGACTTGCTGACGAGCCACCGCCAACGCACCCTCGAAATTCCCGGCCAGAATCAACTTTGCAAATCTGGGTGAGCCGGTGATGTTTGTGCGTTCGCCAATCACGCTGAAACCCTGCCCGATCTTGTAGGGCTCAAAACCGCTTAACTGGCTCGCGCGCGGCAGATCCGGTAACCTGCGTGGAGGCAGATTTTTTACAAGCCTGGCAAGCGCAGTGATGTGCGCGGGAGTCGTACCACAACAGCCGCCAACGATGTTTAGCCACCCAAGTTCGGCCCACTCCCGAAGCTGCGGCGCCAGGCTATCCGGCGTCTCGGGAAAGCCGGTGGGCGACAAAGGATCAGGCAAGCCGGCGTTGGGATAACAGGAGACGTAGATCGGAGCAATCCGGGCCAGTTCTTCGATATAGGGCCGCAGTTCTTTCGGGCCCAGAGCACAATTTAGCCCGACGCTGAGAAGCGGTGCGTGAGAGATTGAGACCCAGAAGGCCTCGGTAGTCTGTCCAGTCAGCGTACGTCCGCTGGCATCGGTGATTGTTCCAGACGCCATCACCGGGAGACGATACCCCAGCCGCTCGAAATGCTCTTCAATTGCGAACAAGGCCGCCTTCAGGTTCAAGGTATCGAACGTAGTCTCGACAAGCAGCAAATCGACCCCCCCTTCTATGAGGGCGGCGACCTGTTCCTGGTAGGCATTTTTGACCTGCATCCAGTTCACATCCCGTTTTCCCGGATCATTTACATCGCGCGAAATCGAAAGGGTTCTATTTAGGGGTCCGATCGACCCGGCGACGTACCGTTTCCGGGTGAGATCACTCGCCATCACCTGGTCGACCGCTTTCCTGGCAAGCTGCGCGGCTGCGCGATTGATCTCGGGAACATACTGTTCCAGGCCGAAATCTTGTTGCGATATCACCGTTGCATTAAAGGTATTTGTCTCGATGATATCCGCGCCGGCTTCAAGATATTGCCGGTGAACTTCTAGGATGAGCTCGGGGCGCGTGAGGCAGAGAATATCGTTGTTGTTCTTCAGACTCCTGGGATGATTGGCCAATAAGGCACCGCGATAGTCATCCTCATCGAGTTTAAACTGTTGAATCATAGTCCCCATGGCTCCGTCCAGGATGAGAATCCGCTGGTCCAGGGCTTGAACGATATCGAAAGAGGCGGTTTTTTGGACTTGGCTGAGCATAGAAATCGGGTAAAAAGCGTAGCACCAGGCACGGAGTGCTGCAAATTATAGATTGATCCATCAAGATAGATTGATGGATTGACGGCGCCAGGCGAGGTGCGGTAGGGCCACGTCCCGCGGCTCGGACGAAGCCTCGCCCTACCGCCGCTCGCCCTACCGCGCCGGAAGCTACGCAAATACATCCGCGGCAACCGCGAGCACGAAAACCAGGCTCACAAAGGCATTGCTCTCGAAGAACGCTTTGTTGATCCCTGCAAGATCAAGTTTCGACGCCGCACGGTGTTCGTAGACCAAAGCGCCCAAAACCAGGACCAGCGCCGCATAGTAAATGGTCCCGAGACCGCTTGCCAGACCGAACAATATCAGGCAAACGAGTAAGATCGCGTGCATGATCTGAGCCAGTCGCAGGCTCCCCGGGATGCCATACTTAACGACCATCGATCCCAATCTCTTGCGCTTGTCAAAGTCGTAATCCTGGATCGCGTAGATCAGATCAAACCCGATCAGCCAGAAGACCACCCCTAAAGCCAAAACCAGTGGAGGAACGGCAAACTGCCCTTTGACAGCCAGCCAGGCGCCGACCGGTGAAACCGCCAGAGCCAATCCAAGGAAGATTTGAGTAAAGGACGTGAACCGCTTGGTCACAGAGTAGAAGAAAACAATGGCCAATGCCACTGGTGACAGTAAGAAACAGAGCGGATTGATCAACCAACTGACCAGGACAAATCCGGCGGAAGGCGCCAAGACCAGGGACCATGCTACTCGCCTGGAGACCAACTTATGCCTCCCGGCGGTGCGCGGGTTTTCCTTGTCAATCTCCCAGTCGGCGACCCGGTTAAACGCCATGGCCGCGGTCCGTGCGCACACCATGGCGAGAAGAATGAGCACAACAATTCTGCCGCTCGGCATACCTCGTGCCGCCACGATCATCGATCCCGCGGCAAATGGCAGCGCGAAAATCGTATGAGAAAATCGAATGAATTTCAGAATTCGCTGGAGGTAATCGAACACGATTTAGGAAAAACGAATATTCATCAACCGGCACAAATGCAAAGCGGGGAAAACGCCGAGAACGCCGGGAATGGAGAACGGGGAGAGGTGGTTGGAATGCCCCTGCCCTCTCACCATTCCCGGCTTTCTCACCTTTCGTTCGTCGCCCGCTGCTCTGCGGGTGGAACAGCCGGCTTAAAAGGACCGTAAATCAACCGGGCGCCCCGCGCATACGTGAAATAGGCCCAGATCCATTGAATGAAAACCTGAATCCGGTTTCGAAGCCCCACCAGAAATACCAAATGCACTAAGAGCCAACTCATCCAGGCCGCGACCCCCCCAAACCGGATCACGTTTAGATCCGCGACGCCTTTGTTCCGCCCGATAGTCGCCATATTCCCTTTGTTGAAGTATTTGAATCGCTTAGACGGCTGGCCTTGAGCCAGTTCCAGAATATTCCGCGCAGCGTGTGCCCCCATTTGCATGGCAACCGGCGCAACACCCGGGAGTGGTTGGCCGGTCTGATGAGAAAAGTTGGTTATGTCGCCCACCGCAAAGATTTGCGGATGCCCGGGGACACTCAGGTCCTGATTCACCAGTATGCGGCCCTGCCGATCCGTCTCGCCTCCCAATTGCTTGGCCAAGGGGGAGGCCGAGTTTCCGGCAGCCCAGATCACCGTTCGCGCAGAAATAAACTCGTTCTCGAGTTGAACTCCTTCGCCGGTAACGTTCAGCACCTTGGTTCCGACCCGCACCTCGACTTCCATCTGCTTGAGTTGTTCGTGTGCCGACTTCGAAAGGCCGGGGGTAAAAGTCGGGAGGACCCTCGGTGCTGCATCCAACAAAATAATGCGTGCATGTCCCGTTCGGATCTGTCGAAAGTCGTCCACGAGAGTCCGTTTTGCCAATTCCGAAATTGCGCCGGCCATCTCTACGCCGGTTGGACCGGCGCCAATCACGACGAAAGTTAAGGCAGCCTGGAGCGAGCTTTCGTCGCGGGCTGTTTCGGCAGTTTCGAAGGCTAGCAGAATCCGGCGACGCAATTCGAGAGCATCCGGCAAACTCTTAAGCCCGGGTGCGAACATCTCCCAGTCATCGTGCCCGAAATAGGAATGTCGGGCGCCAGTTGCCACAATCAGGAAATCGTAGGGATAATCCCTGGTCGTTGTCCGTACCACTTTGGCAACAGGGTCGATCCCTTCCACCCCAGCCATAATGACTGAAATATTCTTCGCGTCCCTTAAAATATGCCGAATTGGCTGGGCGATGTCGCCCGGGGATAGACCCGCGGTAGCGACTTGATACAGCAACGGCTGAAAGAGGTGATGATTGGTCCGATCGATCAAGATCACCTCGACAACCTGATTTGCCAGCGCTTTGGCGGCATACAAACCGCCAAAACCGCCGCCGATAATGACGACTTTAGGCTTGGTGCCGCTGGTTTGTGTAACCGTCTCCATCTTTTCGTCCTCGCTAGAATCCTTGAAAGGCAAAGAGGTTGCAGACAAGTCAAGTTTTATTGCGGCGTCTCTCTGTTAACTTCGCGTTGGTTTTGCCTTTCAAGGATTCTCAGGGCGGGACCTCGAGCTTGGAGCTATCAGATTTTAAAAGCAATTCTCTTCGCAGGCACGCCCTAGTGAAAAAGCAAACGCAGTACGCTGATCGCGCCAAGGCATTCGCCCTCTCATCAAATCCTCGGTCCCGCCATAGCCTGCATCGCTCACAAATCTCTGAGATTTGTGAGCGATGCAGGCGAGCGCTTGTGAAATACTTCACAAATAATCGCTTGCGAGCCTAAATGAGAAAAACTTATGTTTCGAAACGCCTCTCGTTTACTCGCTTATGGCAACCACCACTCGCGATATCGAAACGCCTGACACGCTAGCTCAATCGGCCAGGTCGCTCGAGGCCATCAGCGATTCGGAACTCCTAGGCGAGAAACTCACAATCAATATGGGGCCTTCTCATCCGGCCACGCATGGCGTGTTGCGTCTCCTGCTCGAGTTGGATGGAGAAATCATCACGAAAGCCGATCCCGATGTTGGTTATCTCCACCGCGGCGACGAAAAAATCGCGGAAAACATGCAGTATGACCAGTTCGTCCCTTATACGGATCGCCTGGATTATCTCGCCCCATTGGCCAACAATGTCGCGTACGCCCTCGCAGTAGAAAAACTGATGGGCTGGGAATTGCCTCCGCGCGGTAAAGCGATTCGGGTTATCTGTTGTGAACTAGCTCGAATATCAGCTCACCTCTTGGGTATCGGCGCGTTTGCGATGGATGTGGGGGCCACGACGGTTTTTCTTTATACGTTCACAGAACGCGAAAAGCTGTATGATTTGATCGAGCTGTTGACCGGCGCCCGGTTCACCACCTCCTACACCAGAATTGGGGGAATGACGCGTGATCTGCCCGACGGGTTCATCCCGGGGCTCAGAGCGTTTCTGGACGGATTCATACCGCAATTGAACGAGACCGACAGGCTGCTCACTCGAAACCGTATCTGGGTCGATCGTACCAAAGATGTGGGCGTGATATCCAAGCAAGATGCTATTTCCTACGGCCTCACCGGTCCGAACATCCGAGGCAGCGGCGTGGAGTACGATGTTCGGAAAGCCCGCCCCTATCTCGACTATCAGAACTACGATTTTGATATCCCGATCGGCACGGTCGGCGATGCCTATGATCGCTACCTGATTCGCCTAGAGGAGATGCGCCAGAGCGTCAAAATCCTGCGTCAGGCGATCGAAAAGTTACCCGGGGGCCCGATCTGGGTAGTGGACCGGAAAAACCTTCCTCCGGACAAACGGGCCGTCTTGATGAAGATGGAAGAGTTGATTCATCACTTCATCATTCATACTGAAGGGGTGGATGCACCTCCGGGAGAAGTCTATTTTAGCGCCGAAAATCCCAAGGGAGAGCTTGGGTTCTACCTCAACAGCCGCGGGGGCGGTGTACCGTACCGGCTCAAAATTCGGGCTCCATCGTTCGTGAATCTGAGCATCCTGCCGAAAATCCTTCCCGGCCATATGGTGAGTGATGTGGTCGCAATTCTGGGCAGCCTGGATTTCGTGATGGGTGAGTCTGACCGATAGCGATGCAACGGTGCGCGCTTATACTGGCAGGAGCCGCAATTCTCACCATAACCGGCTGCCAAAGAGAGTTCGCTAACCGAAATCTGGAACAACTGAAAGTCAACATGTCGCAGAAGGAGGTCGAGTCGATCCTCGGAAATCCTGATAGGATAGAGAAAGTGGACTTGGAACTGGAAACACAGAAGAAGACGCTGGCTATCACCCGCTATTACTACAATCAGAACGGTGAAACCGTCGTTCTCCACTTCCAGAACGGCCACCTGATAAACGCGCCTAATAAATTGAAGGAGAAATAGAAGATGGAAATACCGGCTGAACTTGAAGCCAGGATAGACCAAGAGATCACCCATTTCCCGATTTCCAAACGCAGCGCCGCGTTGCCGTTACTCCACCTTATCCAGGAACATTTTGGCTATCTCGAAGATGAAGCGATCGAGTGGATCGCCCAGAAACTAGGTCTGCAGCCGATTAACATTCTGGAACTGGTCACCTTCTATCCAATGCTTCGGCGGGAACCGGCTGGGAAGCATCACATCCGGGTCTGCCGCACGCTTTCGTGCGCCATGGCAGGCAGCTACGAACTTCTGGACACTTTCTGCAAACACGCCAGAATCGACCGGCAACATAATGGGCACGGCGCTCATTCCTTGAAGAGTGAAGACGGCAAATACAGCATCGAGTTCGTCGAATGCCTTGCCAGTTGCGGATTTGGACCGGTTTGCATGATCGATGATGATTTTTACGAATCGGTGACCCAGGAGGAAGTCCCACAATTACTCGAAAAATATCAGTAGCCATGGTCTCGACCATTCGCACTCCACATCCGCGGGAAAAGCGGATCATATTCAAAAATATCGATCGCCCAGGCTGGACCAACGATATCGGGTGCTATCTCCATGACGGCGGTTACGAGGAGTTGAAAAAGGCATTCACGATGAAGCCGGGCCAAATTGTGAATGAGGTGAAGCTTTCCGGGTTGCGTGGCCGAGGCGGCGCCGGGTTCCCGTGCGGGGTGAAATGGGGGTTTATCCGGCCGGGCGGAACGAAGCCGGTCTATCTGATTTGCAACGCAGATGAGTCCGAGCCGGGGACTTTTAAGGATCGCTACATCATCCACCAGGATCCGCATCAACTCATCGAGGGAATGATCATTTCATGCTATGCGGTCAACGCACAGCTAGCCTACATATATATTCGCGGTGAATTTCCTGAGGGCGCCAAAATCCTCGAGCGAGCTCTCGCCGAAGCAAAAGAACACGGATTTCTAGGGAAGAATATTCTGGGGTCGGGATTCGATCTGGAGATCTACGTTTTCCGGGGCGCCGGCGCTTACATTTGCGGAGAAGAAACCGGTCTGATTGAATCTATGGAAGGTAAGCGTCCGTACCCGCGCATCAAGCCGCCCTACTTTCCGGCCGCCCTCGGTCTGTATTTGTGCCCGACCATTGTCAACAACGTGGAAACGTTATGCAACGTGAAGCATATCGTACGCATCGGTGGCGCTGAATACGCCAAGATGGGAAAACCGAACAACACTGGGACACGACTGCTTTGCGTGAGCGGGGACGTCCAGAAGCCCGGTTACTACGAATTCGAGGTGGGCGCCATTACGATCGGCGAACTGATCAACGATATTTGTGGCGGCATGAAGCCCGGCCGAACGCTCAAAGCAGTCATCCCGGGCGGTAGCTCCGCAAAGGTGATGAGCGCAAAGGACCGCTATAAGTTGAAGACCAAGCAACCAGACGGCACCATGGCAGAGACCGAGATGGGTCTGGAGGATATCCCGATCGATTTCGATAGTCTGGCAGCCGCCGGTTCAATGGCCGGGTCCGGCGGTGTTATCGTGATGGACGATTCTCGAGACATGGTTTGGGCGTTGAACAATATCAATGAGTTTTACGCACATGAGAGCTGCGGCCAATGCACTCCGTGCCGCGAAGGTTCTCTCTGGATGAAGAAGATAACGGGGCGCATGCTCCACGGAGGAGGCGTTGAACAAGACACTGATACTCTCAAGAGCGTTGCGGACAACATTGCCGGTCGTACGATCTGTGCCTTTGGAGAAGCCTGCGCCTGGCCAACCCAAAGCTTTGTCGCCAAATTCCGAGATGAGTTTATGGGGACCGCTCACAAAAAGGGGAACGGAAACGGATCTACTAACTCCTGAACACTCCCGATGAGCGCACCAACCGAACTCCTCAACGTTCAGATTGACGGCGTCTGGTATCAGTTCAAAAAGGGTACTCGCGTCATCGAAGCGTGCGCTCAAGCCGGAAAGTTTATACCTCACTACTGCTACCATCCGAAACTGAGCTCACCGGGCAATTGCCGGATGTGCCTGATCGAGATGGGCATGCCCAAAACGGGCCCCGATCGGAAGCCGGAGTTGGGCGCAGACGGTAAACCGGTGATAAGTTGGATCCCGCGTCCACAGATATCTTGTGCTCAGGATATCACCGAGGGCATGGGCGTCCGGACTGACTCGTCGCTGGTTCGGGAGTGCAGGCATGGGGTAATGGAGTTTCTTTTAATCAATCATCCCTTGGACTGCCCGATTTGCGACCAGGCCGGCGAATGTCATCTCCAGGAATACAGCGTTGAATATGGAACAGCCGGTTCCCGATTTCTCGAGGAAAAAGTCAAAAAACCGAAACGCGTCGAGCTAGGTCCAAGGGTGACCCTCGATGATGAGCGCTGTATCCTGTGCTCACGGTGTATCCGGTTCATGAAAGAGATCGCTCATGACGACGTGTTGGGATTTGCCAGCCGTGGAAGCCATACTTACCTCACTGCTCATCCTGGAAAACGGCTGGACAGCAATTACTCGCTTAACACGGTAGATATTTGTCCGGTCGGGGCCCTGACCAGCACCGATTTCCGATTCAAAATGCGTGTTTGGTTTCTCAAAGAAACCAAGAGTATTTGTACGAGTTGTGCCACCGGTTGTAACACCATCGTCGGCAGTCGCGAGAATGTCATTTATCGGCAGACACCGAGGGAAAATGACGCGGTGAATTCTGCCTGGATGTGCGACTACGGCCGGTTGAATATTCACTACGTCAATTCCCCCGATCGACTCAAGTTCCCGCAGGTACGGGAAGCCCAGGGGTTGGCAAACGTATCTTGGAAGACGGCTCTCGCGAAGGCCGGGGAAGAGCTCAAGCAGTTCCAGAGAAACTCTGTCGCCGTGGTGGCTTCCGCGAAGATGACAAACGAGGAGCTGTGGCTGACAAAAAAACTAATCGATTCGCTCGGTACCGTCTATCACGACGTTGTTCCCAGAGCCGGGCAAGCCGATCAACTCCTCATGAGTGCGGATCGAAACCCGAATACGTTGGGCGCGCAACTCTTTGGAATAACCAGCGAGTATCCCGGTTCCAAGCTGCGGGAAATGACCGAAAAGATTGCCTCAGGTGAAATCAGAGCAGTGGTGGCGCTGGGTGAAGATCTGACGCAAATCGGCCTCGCAGAGAGCGACCTTAAGAAACTGACGGCTTTGATTGTCGTCGGCATATTGCCGAACGAAACCACCCGAAATGCTAGCGTGTTGCTTCCGGCCTGCGCTTTCTCTGAAAAGCGGGGCACGATGATCAATATCAAAGGGCGACTGCAGCGATTGAATCACGCGACCCTTGCGCCGGGAGAGGCCAGGGATGACTGGGAAATTATTCGTGATCTGCTTCAACAGTTGACCGGATCGAACGGGATCTACCTGATCGACGATGTTTTCAAAGAGATTGCCGAAACGATTCCCGAAATGACAGGGCTCTCCTTCGGCAGGATTGGTGACCACGGGGTGCAGCTGGTAGAGGAATCCGAAGACGCGCAGCCGGTAGCCATGACGGTATGACAGGTCTATGATTATTACAATCGTGGTCTCTTTGGCCAAGGCCATCGGGCTGATCTTCTTGATCATCCTCCCTATGGTTTCCTATACGGTCTACGCCGAGCGACGTGTGAGCGCCATGATTCAGGACCGCATCGGCCCGAATCGGGTTGGAATTCCCCTCACCCTCTTTGGCTTTCCCAAGGACATCCCTTTTTACGGCCTCGTTCAGCCGATCGCAGACGCCGTCAAGCTGTTGTTGAAGGAAGATTTTACGCCTGCTCACGTGAACAAGCTTTACTATTGGCTGGCACCAGCCTGCGCCATGGCACCTTCCATGATGGCACTCGCGGTGATCCCATTCGGGAGCCAGCTTTGGGGCGAACCGATGGTAGTCGCGAATGTCGACGTCGGCGTACTCTGGGTTTTTGCGGTGTCCTCTCTTGGCGTCTACGGCATTGTCTTGGCTGGATGGTCTTCGAACTCGAAGTATCCCTTCCTCGGTGGGATCCGCTCCAGCTCACAGATGATTTCTTATGAGCTTTCTCTGGCCTTGTCCGTGATCCCAATTTTCATGGTCTGCGGGACCCTGAACCTCCCGGACATTGTCAAATACCAGATCGATCATGGCTGGTTAATTTCTCCCATTTGGATTAAAGGAATCAGTCTTTTTCCTCCCGGCATCAATTTCCAGGAAATCTGGCGATCGATCGATATATTGAAAATCATCCTCTGGATCCCGCTTTTTATCTCCTTTATCGTTTTTGTGATCTCGATGTTCGCGGAGACCAACCGTTTGCCATTTGACCTGCCCGAAGCCGAAACCGAGCTGGTCGGGGGATATCACACCGAGTATTCTTCGATGAAGTTCGCTCTCTTCTTCCTCGGGGAATACGCTGCGATGATTGCCGGGGCGGCAGTGATAGTCACCCTTTTCTTCGGAGCCTGGCACGTTCCGTTCCTACCGACTACCCTCCACAATCCCTACACGGTTTGGGGCGTATTGCTGGGACTCATCCACATCACGGCCTTCTTTGTTAAAGTCGCTCTCCTGCTCTTCTTTTTTATATGGGTCCGCTGGACCTTGCCGCGCTTCCGATACGATCAATTGATGAGGCTTGGGTGGTATTTCTTCATCGAGATCGCTTTGGTCAATGTGTTCATCGTCGCAATCATTTTGCCTTTCGTGCCAAAATAAGGAGCTAGCGTATGGCTTACACTATTAGCCGCCCGAAGCTGAACTTTGCAGAAAAGGTCTATCTGCCTGCCATTATCACGGGGTTGGGGATTACCATCCGTCACTTTATCAACATCGTGACCGGCAAAACAAAGGTCACCATGCAGTACCCCGAAGAGAAATGGGACAAGAAATTGCCGCCTTATTACCGCGGTGCGCCGACCCTGGTGAAGGATGAATATGGCCGGGAGCGCTGTGTGGCTTGTCAGCTGTGCGAGTTTATTTGTCCACCGCGGGCGATTACGATTCATGCCGGGGAGATACCGGAGAAGGACCGATGGCGGAAGGTCGAAAAATTTCCTAAGGAATTCGAGATCGACATGATCCGCTGCATCTACTGCGGCCTGTGCGAGGAGGTTTGTCCGGAGCAGGCTATTTTCCTGCGAAAAGATTACGCGATTACCGGCCTGACCAGGCAGGAGATGGTGCACAACAAAGAAAAACTTTATGAACTAGGCGGGGTGATGACCGGACTAGTTTATAAGTGGAACGACAAGAAATAGCCGCATGTCACCTATACTTTTCTGGATCTTCGTTGCCGTTATGCTTTTCTTCGGCGGGATGGTCGTGCTTAACCGCAGCCCGGTGGGGAGCGCATTGAGCCTGGTGGTCTCCTTTCTCGCCTTGGCCGCTCTTTACGTATCGCTGGACGCCTATTTTATCGGCGTGATCCAGATCCTGGTATACGCCGGTGCCGTCATGGTGCTCTTCCTGTTCATCATCATGCTGCTCGACCTTAGAGCGGAGAGCCGGCGCCGCGTGAATTTTCCCGCTGTCTGCGGGGGATTTGTAGTGATCATCCTTTTTATCAAGGTCCTGTCCGAAGTTTGTTACAGCTTTGAGGGAGGAAACGCTAAGTTCCCGCCGATCTCGCAGGGTCCCCAGGGCGATGTCTGGCACGTCGGCATGATCCTGTTCCAGCAATACAATGTTCCGCTTCAGGTCGTGGGAACACTGATCCTGGTGGCGTCGATCGGCGTGGTGATACTAAGCAAACGCGTGCTGAAATAAACCGATGGTTAGCCTCAATGACTATCTGATTGCCAGTGGCCTGTTGTTCGCCATTGGATTCGCCGGAGTTCTTCTCCGCCGCAACGTCATTATTATTTTCATGGCGTTGGAGCTCATGCTTAACGCAGCCAATCTCTCGCTGGTTGGATTTTCAAGATATAACGTGCACGACGGCCTGCCGGACTATAACGGGCAGGTCCTGGTGTTTTTCATCATCACCGTCGCCGCTGCCGAAGTTACCGTCGGACTGGCCATCATCGTTGCGCTGTTCCGGGCCAGGCAAACCACTCACGTCGAAGACATTAATACGTTGAAATTCTGACGAATGAACCCCAGTCCCTGGATTATTCTGTTCGCGCCGTTCATCTCTGCGGTCGTCATCGCCCTCCTTACCGAGAAATTCAAGAAGCTCAGCTCCTATTTATCTGTTGCAGCAGTTGCGATCTCTTTTGTGTTCAGTCTAGCGGTTTTTTTCGGTCCGGACGCAACCGAGGGCTTCAACTGGATCGATCTCGGCACCTTCCAGGTAAAGATCGGTTATCTCATCAATGATTTAACCAGACTGATGCTCCTGGTCGTCACTGGTGTCGGGCTGTTGATCCATATTTTTTCAATTGGATACATGAGTGATGACCGCGGGCGATCGCGGTATTTCTGCGGTCTCTCACTCTTTATGTTCTCGATGCTCGGCATTGTCCTCGCGAACAACTTCATCATGATGTTCATGTTCTGGGAGTTGGTCGGATTCAGCTCCTACCTTTTGATTGGTCATTGGTTCTATCGTCCCGCCCCTCCGGCCGCCGCCAATAAGGCTTTTCTTGCTAACCGCATAGGTGACTTCGGTTTCATGCTCGGCATCCTTTTGGTCTGGTCTGCTTCCGGAACAGTGACATTCGATCAACTGAGTGGGCGCTGGTCGACTCTCGGGTTGAGTCCAGGGTTCATGACCGCCGTGGCCTTGCTGATCTTCTGCGGCGCGATCGGAAAATCGGCACAGTTTCCCCTGCACGTCTGGTTGCCGGATGCGATGGAGGGCCCAACTCCGGTCTCAGCATTGATCCACGCGGCCACGATGGTCGCCGCCGGGGTTTTCATGCTCGCCCGCACCTACTTTCTGTTCCAACCTTCTGCAACGGCCCTTGGCATCGTGCTTTGGATCGGTTTGATAACCTCCCTGCTCGCTGCGCTCATGGCGACCCAGCAGGACGACATTAAGCGAGTCCTGGCCTACTCAACCCTCTCCCAGCTCGGTCTAATGTTCGCTGCTGTTGGCCTCGGAGTTCCGCAGGCAGGTATGTTCCATCTTTTCACCCACGCCTCGTTTAAGGCCCTGTTGTTCCTCGGTGCGGGCTCCGTGATCCATAGCTTGCACCACGAGCAAAACATCTGGCAGATGGGCGGCCTGCGGAAAAAAATGCCGGTGACCTTCTGGACTTTTTTCTTTGGAACCCTGGCCCTCATTGCTTGCCCGCCTTTCTCCGGGTTTTGGAGCAAGGACGAAATCCTGGCGTTTTCGGACCGGAATATTTCCGCGTTTCTTGCCATCGCGGCGGTCACATTCCTGACCGCTTTTTACATGTCCCGTCTCTTCGTCGTGGCATTCCTGGGAGAGCCTCGGTCGGACCTGGTCGACCACGCCCATGAATCGCCCGGCGTGATGACGATTCCGCTGATATTGCTCTCAATCCCGGCTTGTATCTCCGGATTGCCATTCATTGCTCCGGCCTTCATCAAGGTGCCCGAACACGAGGGTTCGCCCATCGGCGCATTCACTGTCTCACTTGTCGCTGTCGCGGCAGGCGCAGCGTCCGGGTACTACCTCTACAAAGGCAAAAATAAGGACTCCATCGATATTCCGCTGTTCGAACACAAGTTCTATATCGATGAAGTTTATGGCGGTCTGATCAAATGGACCCAGGATCTACTGGCAAATGTTTCGGGCTTTGTGGACCGCTGGGTGATTGACGGCACTCTCGTCCGCGGTCTCGGCGGACTTACGTGGGGCTCCGGCTTTGCCCTGCGCTTCCTTCAGATTGGTAACCTGCAGGCATACGCGTTTCTCTTCGGAGCAGGGGTAGTCTTGCTGCTTTACTTTATCCTGTTCGGTACAAAATGAGTCTCCTGGTTCATCTTATCTATCTGTCGCCGCTCGTGGCCGGGGTTGGTATCCTTCTCGGTCTCCCTGCACGGCGGACGGCTGCAATTGCCGCAGTAATTGCGCTCGCCTCCGCCTTAATCGTGTTTCTCGGATACGACCGTGCAAGCAGCGGCTACCAATTCCTGAGCTCTCTACCACTTGTGACCGAGTGGGACTTAAAGTTTTTGGTCGGTGTGGACGGACTGAGCGCCACGCTGTTACTCCTGACCTCGATCGTCGCACTCGCTTCCGTGTGGCTGGCGCCAAAAGTGCAGGAGGGAGAAAACGGCTATTATGCCTGTATCCTGTTCATCGCTGCAGGTGCCGCCGGAGCATTTGCTTCTCTCGATCTTTTTTTCTTTTATGCTTTTCACGAATTGGCGCTTATCCCGACCTTTCTCATGATCGGGATTTGGGGATCGGGCAATCGTCAGAGCGCGGCCTGGAAGATCACAATTTACCTGTCCATCGGCAGCATCGTCCTTTTGGTCGGTCTGATTGGCCTCTATCTGTTGCCTTCGCCCGCGCAGCGGACGTTCGACATCGTGAAACTCCAACAGCTCGCATCAACCGGCGCTTTTTCCGGCCCGGGATCCAGGTCCGTTTATTTCCTGTTATTGTTAGGATTCGGAACTCTGGTGTCGCTGTTTCCTTTTCATACCTGGGCGCCCCAGGCCTACGCATCCGCGCCGGTGCCGGTCACGATGCTCCATGCGGGCGTTTTGAAGAAATTCGGGCTTTACGGCCTTCTCAGGGTGGCTCTGCCGCTGATGCCGGCAGCGGCGCGGTCTTGGGCCTGGCTGCTTTTGATCCTTCTGGCCGGTAACATCCTGTACGTCGGACTTGCCACCATTGCCCAGAAGCAGCTCGACCTCACCCTCGCTTATTCGAGCGTGATGCACATGGGCTATATATTTCTCGGCATCGCAAGCTACAACGTCATCGGGCTGAACGGCGCGGCTCTCCTGATGTTTGCTCACGGCCTCTCGATCGCGGCGCTTTTCGCAATGTCCGGCGAGCTCCGAAAACAAACGGTCACTCTCAATTATCTCGATCTGGGCGGCCTAGCCACAAATATGCCAACCCTCAGCTTCGTCTTCGGATTGGCGACATTCGCCTCAATTGGACTCCCCGGGTTTGCGAATTTCGCTTCAGAGCTTCTGGTTTTCTTCGGCGCGTTTAAAAATTCCACTCCAGGGGCGGGTTTTAACGAATTCCAGGTTGTCGGCACAATTGCACTGTGGGGAGTAGTGATATCTGCGGTCTATATGTTGCGAGCTTATCGAGCGATCTTCATGGGAGAACGCCAGGCCCGCTGGCAAATGGTCAAAGACATGCCCCTTAGCCTCGGATGGACGGTCATGCTGCTGGTCGCCGGGCTTCTCATTGTCGGATTGGTGCCCCGAACAGTTTTGGATGCTGTCGAACCAGGTATTCGGCTTTTCGTGAAATGACATTCCCTCCCATTTTCTTCGAATTGTTCGTCCTCGCGCTAGGAATTCTGATCCTGCTGCTGGAAACGTTCTTCGAGAAACGAGATCGCAAAATGTTCGCGGTGGTCGGAATTGTTGGGCTGGCCGTAGTGTTCTTGTTTCTGCAGGCGAGCGGACCCGGGGCCAGCGGGATGGCTTCTTACGTCGTCGATCCCCCGGCCATTTTCTTCAAAAAGCTTTCGGTGCTCACCACCATCGTCGTGCTGATCATGTCGATTGATTACGCGGATACGATAAAGCGTTTTCTGCCCGCCGACTCCCCCCAAGCCGGTCTCGGTGAATTTTTTGCTCTCCCGGTACTCACATGCGCAGGGATGATGTGGATGTCCTCGGCTATTGATTTTATTCTGATCTTTGTTTCCCTGGAGCTGGTCACAATCTCGTTTTATGTCCTGGTGGCTTATATGCGCAGGAATGCCTCTTCGCTGGAAGCCGGCGTCAAATATCTGATTCTGAGCGCTCTCGCTACCGGCTTCACTGTTTACGGTATTACCTGGATTTACGGCGTCACACGGCAGACTAACCTCGTACAGATTAGTCAGGTGCTGCCCTCAATTTCTGTCGACAACCAGCCTGGTGTTCTTTTTGGAGCGCTTCTTGTGCTCATCGGCCTCGGCTTCAAAATAGCCGCTGCACCGTTCCAATTCTGGGTTCCCGATGTCTACCAGGGTGCACCGACGCCAATCACCGCATTTCTTTCCGTCGGTTCAAAGTCGGTGGGTTTCATCGTGCTTCTTCGGGTCGTGCAAGCGTTTCAGAGTCTGCCTGCGGTCGGAGACAAGCTGATCACTGCGGTCATTCTGCTGGCGGTCGCCACCTTGCTGTACGGCAATCTTGCCGCGTTGCCCCAGACGAATTTTAAGCGCCTCCTGGCCTATTCGAGCATTGGTCATGCGGGCTACCTCCTGATGGCCGTGGCAGGGATCAGCGCAAAGGACTCCGGCCAGGCTGTGGTCGTCTACCTCGCCGCCTATCTATTGATGACTCTCTTATCGTTCCTTGTGCTGGTCATCGTTAGCAACCATGGCGGAGGCGACGAAATCGTTCAATTCAATGGTCTCTCTAAACGTTCTCCGTTCCTGGCTTTCGCGCTGCTCGTGGCCATGATGTCACTCGCCGGCGTACCGCTCACCGCAGGATTTCTAGGCAAATTTATGGTTTTCAAAGTGGCATTAGAGACTCGCCAGTTTTTGCTGATTGCGCTTGCAATCATTACGGTCGGCTGCGGTTTCTATTTCTACCTGAAAGTGGTGCGAGCCATGTACTGGCAGCCCGCGCCAGCGAATGTCGCAGCCATCCCAGTAAGTAAACTTTCGCTGGCGGCGATCATCATCATGGTGCTTCTGATTTTCGTTTTGGGCATTTTCCCACAGGTTGCGTTGGGCTTGCTGCCTGGCTAAACGCTGTGACATGGGCCTCCCGCCCGTGCTTCAACGTTCAGCGCTCACCGTTCGGCGTTCACCGTTCCCGGCGTTCCCGGCGTTTGGTGTAACTGCCTGCCTAAACGCTGTGACATGGGCCCCCCGCCCGTGCTTCACCGTTCAGCGCTCACCGTTCGGCGTTCACCGTTCTCGGCCCTTCCGGCGTTCCCGGCGTTCGGTGTCACTCTTTCTAATTGAAAATCAGGCTGCCAGCATCCACCTTTCTCCTCCCTATGTTGGACTCGATTCGCAAGCGGCAGCGCACCTTACTGCTGATCATCACCTTTATCGTTATCGTGGCTTTTGGCTGGATTTACAACCCGGCCTCGATGCGTCGCGCCGCAGGTCCCGGGGGAGCCATCGGAAAACTGGATGGTCGCACCATTACCATCGGCGAAATTCAGAAGGTTGAGCGAAACATACAGCTGGCGGTTTCCCTCGGCTTCAATGATCTGTTGGAAGAATTGGCGACTGACGGACGGACCCGCGACGAGCAGTTTTTGAGCTTCGCTTGGAACCTGCTGTTGCTTCGCGACGAAGCTAAACGGCTTCAGATAGAACCAACCGCCGGGCAGATACGGGACGCAGAGAAGAATCTGCCGCGCTTTGAAACCAACAACCAGTTTGATCCGACCAAGTATCAACAGTTTGTCGATACGGTGCTAATTCCAAATGGACTCAGCGCAGCAGATCTTGACGAGGTTGTGGCCGATCATTTGCGGCTGGCCGGCATCAGCCAACTGGTCCAGGGCAGTTCTCCGTTGCCGGAAGCGATCTTCAGGCAACAATACGAACAGACCCACCAGAAGGTCTCCCTGGCCATCATCCGGTTTAAACAGACGGATTTCGAGCCTTCCATTGAGGTCTCTGACGACGAAATCCGGAAATATTACGATCAACATAAGGATGTCCTTCGGTCGCCGGAAAAACGGCAGATCGAGCTAGTTTCATTTCTACTGAACGGCGACCAGAAGAAATTGCCGGAAGCTCAACAGGTTTCCGCAAAGAAGCCTCTCGCAGAGCAGGCTGATTCGTTTGCTCAGACCGTTCTGCAGAACCCGGCCGCATTCGATCAAGCCGCGCACGAAAAAGGCCTGCAGGTTCTGCAGACTGAGCCTTTCACGCTGCAAGAACCTGACCAGGCGATCGCGCAAGAACCTGGATTGGCTCGCCAGGCGTTCAACCTCACCACTGAAAATCCGATCAGCGACATCATTGAAGGAAAAGACGGCTTTTACATCATGAAATTGACGAAGATCGACCCCAGCCAGCCGCTTTCACTGGAGCAAGCGAAAGAAAAAATCGTGGCGGCCATTAAGGCGGAGAAACTTCGCACCGCCATTGAGGCGAAAGCGAAAGAAGTTGGAGAAAAGATCGAAACCGAGATGCACAACGGGGCAGATTTCGTGCAAGCCGCAGAAAAGGCAGGCTACAAACCTGAAACTCCGGCTCCATTTGCTCTCTCGAATCCCGGTGGCAACGCCGAAATCGCCACCGTCATGGCCATCAACAGCGTAGATCTTGCTCCGGGTGGGACTTCGAAACTATTGGAGGAACAGGATGGTGGGTTGATCATCCATATGCTCAATAAGGAGCCGATCGATGAGCAAAAATACGAAGAGTACAAAAAGGCTGAATACGCCCAGCAGAATAGCCGGTACGAAGCTGTCGCACTCCGCGAATGGCTGAAAGCTGAGCAGCAAAGGGCTGGGCGCCCGCCGATTTTTGGCCAGGGACCCACCGGGTAGGCATACCTTAGTTTTGTGTTTTGGGTTTTGAGTTTTGGGTTAGGTAGGGCGAGGCTCCGTCCGAGCCAGGTTGAGCCGCTGGCGCTCACCGATTGAGTAACGCCCAAAAAAAGTGTATGGAAGATATCCCACCGCAGATCGAGGAACTTTTTGATGATGCCAACGGCGACTTGGCCATCGGTGAATTGCCCGCCGCGATCGAGAAATATCGTCGATGTGTCGAACAGGTGCCGGACTTCTTTGATGGTTGGCACGCACTTGGAATGGCACTCATGAAAAATGGCGATTATCCGGACGCAATCGAGGCGGGTAAAAGAGCCGTTGAACTTCGGCCGAACGATCAACTAGCGTGGTCGAGCCTCTCGCTCTTCTACGTTCGCAACAACCAGATTAAAGAGGCCGAGGCGGCCGGAGCGAAGGCTCGTATCCTGTCCTGGGGCGGCAAAATAGTTCGGGAGTGAACGCGTGAAATACTTCCTGACCACAGCGATCGATTACACTAATGGTGACCCGCACATTGGTCACGCGTACGAAAAAATTCTCGGCGACGTCATTGGCAGATATCATCGCTCATTTGACGGGCCAACTTTCTTTTTGACCGGGGTCGATCAGCATGGCCAAAAAGTGCAACAAGCCGCACAGAAGAACGGTCTCCAGCCTCTGGAATTTGCGCAGCGGGTCACTGCGAAGTTTCTGGCGTTGTGGGATAAGCTGGGGATTCAGAGGGACGGCTGGGCTGCTACCACTGACCCGAGACACAAGAAGACAGTTCAGAAGGTCCTGCAGTCCCTCTACGATAAGGGCGAGTTGGTTAAAGCGAAGTACTCCGGTTATTACAGTGTTCGTCAGGAGCAGTTTTTGACGGATAAGGAACGGAACGAGGCGGGAGGATTTGGACCGGAATGGGGCGAGGTAACCTTTTTTG
Organism: Verrucomicrobiota bacterium; assembly: GCA_019233825.1. GTDB lineage: Bacteria > Verrucomicrobiota > Verrucomicrobiia > Chthoniobacterales > JAFAMB01 > JAFAMB01. Next base: position 20,171 of record JAFAMB010000114.1, read on the forward strand.
AGGAAGAGAACTGGTACTTCCCACTGGCCAAGCACAAGGAGTGGCTCAAAAATTTTGTTGAGACACACCCGGATTTTGTGATCCCAGAGTTTCGCCGGAATGAACTAATCAACGCCATCGAGCGGCTTTCGGGTAATCTATGCGTTTCCCGGCCAAAGGAGCGATTGTCCTGGGGCATCGAGTTCCCGTTCGATCCGGACTACGTAACCTACGTTTGGTTCGACGCTCTTTTGAACTATGTCACCTTCGCCGGCTACCTCGCCGATGAGGACTCGAGCCTGCCGAATTTTAGCGAGCTTTGGCCCTGCAAGGCCCATATCATCGGCAAGGACATCCTTGTGCCGGCCCATGGAGTGTATTGGCCCATTATGCTCCATGCCATGGGATTCACTGACGAGCAGATGCCGCGATTGCTAGTACATGGATGGTGGAATGTCGCAGGTGCGAAAATGAGCAAGAGTCTGGGAAACGTCATTGACCCGGACATCTTAGCGGACAAATACGGCGCCGATGCGCTCCGCTACTACCTTATCAGGGACAACGTCGTCGGCCAGGATTCGGATTTCAGCGAAGAACGCCTGGTGACGCGCTACAACAGTGATCTGGCCAATGACCTGGGCAATCTGGTCAACCGCACCATCAACATGTGCAGGCGCTATCGCAACGGCGTGGTCGCATTGGCGCCATTGAACGATCCGGATCTGAACGCGATTCGCGCTCTGTCAAGTAGTGTCATCGAACGCTATCGTCAGGCCTTCGAGAGATTCGAAGTGCACGGCGCGATTGAAGCGATGTGGGAGCTTGTAGCCAAGGCCAATGCTTTGGTCGAACAAAAGGCACCTTGGAAACTGGCAAAAGACCCGGCACAATCCGAATTGCTCGACGCAGTGTTGTACACTCTTGCAGAAACGGTGAGGTTACTCGCGCTTTTGGTTAGTCCGGTCATCCCGGCACCGAGTGCAAAGATTCTGGAGCAGTTGGCGGCTGAGCAAATCCGCAGCCTGCAGTGGGGTGGGTTGCCGTCCGGACATCAGTTGGCCGAACCCTCCCCGATTTTCCCAAAGATTGTAATGTAGCATAGGCTTCCAGCCTGTATTTTCCTCCGCTGAGCGCAGATTTGCCGTTTCAAATAAGCAGAATTGCATTGCCCTTCGATCTTAATAACATGCCCGGTATAGCTGGGATCGATAAACCGGTTGCCCGCAGAGGGCTCGCCCGCAAAAGGAGCGCTGCGGCTTTCCGGTGTGGTGTCACCGACGTACATGTGGCACTGGTTGTAGAAGACGTCGCCGCCGCCGACGAGGTCAATGGATGGCACGTGCAACGGCGTCGTTCTCACCGAAGATCAGTGTCGAGGTGATCGGATCAAACGCCCGCGGCGGCCCGAACGGCCGGGCCCGCTCACCCACCATTGCCTTTTCCGGTGCGGTGAAAACGTTGATGTTCAGTGTAGGTGACATGCTGATCGGTTCCTCTTTGTCGAGACGCGCCGCAACATCTTTTGCCTCTCAAGGATTCTAGCGCACGTGGTTGCGCGAACTGCTATCTTTAAGATAGGATACTGTCAAGGAAATAGTGCTATGGTGAGACCTGGACCAGCGCCAATTCATGAAGGTCGTTTGAGGTTGGCATATTTGCTCAAGGCTAGGCGGAGTGCGGGACGGTGGTGATCTTCGGACAAGGCGGATTGGAAATCGGTTGTGGTGACGTGGTCTGGGCGGCGCTGGTATCCACTCCATTGCATGAAGAGGCTATTGCTCAAGCGCAGCATCATTCCGAGAACCAGCATCGCGTT
>JAFAMB010000004.1 GCA_019233825.1 Verrucomicrobiota bacterium
TTGTGTGAGTTTTGGAATCAGTGCATCATCCGAATAGCTCACGCGATAATCATGCAAGTTGTCGATCGTACGAGACATAGTAGGACTGGCTCCGTTCGTTCGCGTTTTGACAATCGGTAATCAGCTTCCATGCCAATGGTTGCTGGATGTACTTAAGCTATTGCAGCCAAACGAGTTAGGAGTTTGGGCTCAGAGATTGTGTTGGGGGCGAAACCTCGGACGTTCGAGAAATCGTTCCGCTGCCCTTAAGAAAGGCGTGCAACCAATGGGGCGAGAGGGGGGCGTTGCTTGCAACGCCTTCGGCCGACAGGCCGAAAGGTCTCTCGCGGACCTGTTGCGACTCAACCACCATCGACGATGCGCCGCGAAGGAGCTGCAAGCAGCTCCCCTCCAGGACCACCCAAGCGACTGCCCGGTGACAAATCAAAACCAAATGGTGGCGATACAAGAATTAGCCTGACAACCCCAATTTTCTGTTTTGAATCTTTTCCCTGAATGCGCCATACTCGCAGTTTACGATGGTTATCGCTGGCACCCTCGCCATAATTTTGGCGCGAAAAGGCTCTGCGGTTTGGTCAATCTCTCCAGATGCAACGGTTTTTGAGGCGATCCGGCTGATGGCTGATAAGAACGTTGGCGCGCTCCCAGTCGTGGATAACTCGCGACTGATCGGAATTATCTCCGAGCGCGACTACACGCGAAAGGTTATCCTGAAAGGGCTGTCCTCAAAGGATACGCCAGTGAGGGATATCATGACGCGGGAGGTGTTGACGGCGAGTCCGAGCGACAGTATCGCGGACTGTATGCGGGTAATGACCGAAAAGCGGGTTCGCCATCTGCCGGTCCTGGAGGGGACGAAGATGATCGGGATTGTCTCGATCGGTGACGTCATGAAGTGGGTCATCTCGGCGCAAGCCGAGGCCATCGAGCGATATGTCACGGGCGATTATCTGGCCTGAGCTTGCTTTACCAATTCGGCTATAAGGATCGGAGAATCGAAACGCGGAAAATGAAAAGGATTCAAATCGCCAGGTCCATGCTCTTTGCGGTTGCTGGCTTGGCTCTGGTCTCAGGTTGCAGCTCTGCCGGACCGAGCAACAGTGGTAGCGCTTCTGCGGCTTCCATCCGGGAATCAGACGATGAATTCGTGCCGCCTTTTCGCGGCGAAACACGAACTCAGGTGATAGCTCAATACGATGAGCCAGACCAGGTATTCCAGTCTAGTCAAATCGGAGAAACCTGGGTCTACTTCTTCGGCAAAGCAAAGCAATTTATTCCCTTCTACGGCCCGTTTGCCGAGCGTCGAATCCTGACCATTCATTTCGATCAGTACGGCCGTGTAATCGGCTGGGAGAGTCGATCGAATCGGCCTTAAATTCAGAATTCTTGAGGCGCTAGAATCCTTGAAAGGCAAAAGATGTTGCAGATAGGTCAAGTTTTATTCCGGCGTCTCTCCGTTGACTTCGCGTTGGTCTTGCCTTTCAAGGATTCTAGCGAGGCGGCTGAACCCCGCTGTTCTACACCCATCGCGATCAAACTGCCGGATACACCTCGCCGGTCTGAGGCGCCGCCTCGCTAGATCTGGTTCCGAAACTTGCACGAGAAACGGGTGGTCGGGGAATCTTGAGTTTACCCTCTCATGCTGAGATCATCCCGCAACGCGCAAGCCATGATTCTTCACCAACGCACCGACCGAATGGGCGCGCTCGTGGCGGCAACCTTCGCGCTGGCGTCCCTCCTACTGGTGCTCGTTCTGCCTTCGGAAACCCTCCTCGCGGCCAGGAACACCGACCTGGTGTCCGAATTCGTTTCGTCGCGGGCCTACCTGGCCGAGAGCCTGCGCCACGGGCATCTCCCCCTGTGGAATTCCTTTACCTACGGAGGCCAGCCCTTCCTCGGTGGTTTCGAATCGGCGGTGCTCTATCCGCCAAACCTGCTCTTTCTCTGCCTGCCCCTGCCTCGTGCACTCAATTTTTTGATGCTGCTCCATCTCGTGATTCTCGGATGGGGGACAGAACGATGGGCCAGCTGTCGTGGCCTCAATCCCTCGGCGGCAGGTCTGGCTGGATTTTTTGTCATGCCTCTTTCGGGAGCGGTCTTTCCCCATATTTATGCGGGCCATCTGCCGGCCGTTTGCACCATGGCCTGGGCACCCTGGATTTTTCTGGGACTCGAGACGTGGATATGGCAGGGCAATCGTCGGGGACTTTTCCTCGCAAGCGCGGCAATCTGTCTCCAGATATTGGCCGGCCACGTTCAATATCTTTTTTATACGGCGGTTGCGGCCGGCATACAGTCGCTCGTTGTTTCGGTGGCGGAACCCGCAGCGCGTCGCCGAGCCATTCCAGCCGTTGCGGGTTGTTATCTGACTGCGTTTGCCCTGGGTGCGGCACAACTTCTGGCCGGACTGACCACGGAGGGCATCAGGCAACGCAAACTCGATTACGATTTTGCGGCGATGTTCGGCTTTCCACCGGAAAATTTCCTTACTGTTATCGCGCCGGGATTTTTCGGAAATCTGGGCATGCCGGTTTATTGGGGACGGTGCGATCTCTGGGAAATGTCGCTCTTTATAGGAGCCGTCGGACCGCTGCTGATCGCGATTGCCTTGTGTGAAAATGGTCCGAGACGGCGCGGTGTCATTCTTGATCTCGTCATCGCCGGATTGCTTTTGGTGCTGGCGCTGGGAATCCACACTCCCCTGTTTGACCTCCTTTACGAATTCGCTCCGGGCTTTGGCTACTTCCGCGGTTGGTCGAAGTTCATCTTCCCGGCCACTCTGTTGCTCGTACTTGTCGTGGCGACGGGAGCCGACTTCCTGTTGCGGGAAAAAATACCTCGAACCATCGCCTGGCTGGGGCTGGTGGCGGGCTTGATCACGGGTGGAGCGGGCTTTGTTCTCCTTGTCAATACGAAGGGTATCACCGGATTCCTCCATGTCATATTGATGAGTCGCGAGAGCTATCTGCCGCCAGTTAGCTTCATCCAGCCCGATTTAATCCACGAAGCGGGAGTCCACGCCGGGCTTTCGCTAGGTCTGGCCGGACTGACCCTGATTACAGCGGGAGTGATCCTGCTTTTTGTGGGAAAGCAACCTCTCCTTCGCTGGGCTATACCGGGACTGCTGATTTTGGAGATGATCGGATTCGTCGCGGGACAAGTAACCTTTTCCCATGTTTCTGATGCCATGCCTGACGCACTAAGGCAATTTGTCAGAGCGCATCCAGGTGACTATCGTGTTCTCGACCTTGCATATCCCAGCAACGGATTCCTGCTCGGAGCGGGTGATCTGGGAGGAAACAATCCGTCTCCGCTGAGACGATACGCCGAATTCATCAACTTCGCTCAGGGGGGCGACCCCGATCACGTCACCCAGTACCTCCCATTTAAATCTATCGTGCCGCTCCATGCCATGCTCCGACTTCGATACGTTTTCATCCCGACCTCGCAGGGCATCCGAGTCGTGGAAAGCCGCATTCCCCCGTTACCACGACTGTTGCTGGTCTCCGATGAGAAAGTCCTTGCCGGACGAAGTGCGCTCTTTTCCGCCATGCACGATCCTTCCTTTGATCCGAGCAAGACTGCCCTGCTCGAAAGCGAACCCGAACCTCATCCGGAATCAGGCGCAATCGGCGCAGCCAAGCTGATCTCGGATCTGTCCGATGAATTGGTCGTCGAAGCCGATACCAACAAGCCAACGCTGCTTCTCATTACCGACCTCTACGATCATAACTGGCACGTCGAAGCGTTACCCGACAGCGCCCAACAATCGTATCACCTGATGCCGGCGGATTACATCCTTCGCGCGGTGCCGCTTGCGGCGGGCCATCACCATCTGCAAATTGTTTACGTACCAACGGCGTTCTCGATCGGCATCGGCATTTCTGTGGTGGCCTGGATGCTTTGGATCAGTTTGCTTGTCCGGGAGTGGTGGCGCAATTACTAGGGTCCGCGCCGTTTATATCTGCAACCGTGAGACCTAGCCCAGTAGCGAAAGACGGGCTAGAGTCACGAACAAAATCAGAATCGGTCCAAAAGCCAATCGCGACGGAACCAGCATGGCAGCTCTTGAGTGCGCACGCTCGTTGTGAGGACTTTTGTCGAACCGCACTGCTTCCCGGCAACATCATGCGGTGGATTTACGGTTGAACGTAATTGGTCCACAAAAACAGGTACGACGCCCAGGCGTTGATGAGGATGGAAATGCCGCATAAGCCGGATTCAACGAGCG